>JAADYX010000098.1 GCA_010092885.1 Chloroflexota bacterium
CTCCAGGTGATCATAGCCGACTTCCCGCTGGCTTTTCTGGGATTGCGTGATGGCGCGCTGGAGCACGCCTCGTTGGACTGCTGCCGGGTATTTTGCCCAGACCGTCTTCGCAATGACTCGTGTTTCACCCGCTTGTGTGACTGTTTGCTGCAAGGCTGTCTCAACCTCAGCTGTCAATACCTCCCAGTCGTCTGCGGCGGCTGCGGCCAACCGTGCCAGTGAGTGGCTGACTCGGGGGTTGATGGTACGCAGCAGGGGCAGCACCACGTGCCGGATCCGGTTGCGGGTATACGTCGGATCGGTATTGCTCTGGTCGAAACGCGGCGAGAGATCATGCTCGGCACAGTACGCTTCGACCGCCTCACGCCATGTGTCCAGCAGAGGCCGCCAGATGAGCAGCTCACCCGGATCGACGCCGGGCAGCGTGTGCCGGTCGGACAGCGGCGCTGTATGCCGCATGCCGCGCAAACCCTGCAATCCCGTTCCCCTGATAACGCGCATCAGTACCGTCTCAGCCTGATCGTCAGCGGTATGCGCAACACACACCCACCGTGTCTTGATCCGTGTCGCAACACGTCCCATCACCGAATATCGGGCTCGCCGTGCTGCTTCCTCCACAGTGTACCCGTATTGCTCAACAAGCGCGGGCACATCCGCCGACTCGACATGATAGCGGATATCCCACTGCGCGCAGGTTGCCGCCACAAACGCCGCATCAGCGATGGCGGCTGCTCCTCGCAGTCCGTGGTTGACGTGCACGACGAACGGCGTCGGTGCCTGTGGATCGTTTGCGAGCATGTGCAGCAGTGCCAACGAATCCGGTCCGCCGGACACGCCAAGCACCACTGTATCGTTAGCTGATGGTTGGTCAGGCATGGCCACTCCTTTTGCACAGAGTGTATCGACCGGGTAGGATCGCCCGCATGATAAAACGACGCACCATTTTACTCCTTACAGGCATTCTATTGATACTTGTGGCAGGCGGGGGCGCAGGCATCAGTTTGGCAAAAGATACGGCGCCACCCGAACAGGTCACACTGCCCACCGCTACGGCGACTCCTGTCGGTGGGCCGACTGCAACCATCACCCGGACCCCAACGCTGGTCCCTGTGACCGTGACTGTCCTTTACAATCCGCTGAATCTGCGCGCCGGACCTGGTCTGAACTTCGAGATCGTGGAAGTGCTTGCGGATCAGGAGGGCCTGCAGATGCCCGTGCTGGCACGTGTGCAAGGTTTGCCGTGGCTGCTCGTCCGTTACGAAGATCAGCAGCTGTGGGTCTTTGAAGACGGCGTGCTTCTGGCCGAGGGCAGCGATATTACCATCGTTCCCTTTGTGACACCGCCACCCCCACCGACAGAAAACCCGGCGCTGGCCGATCTCCAAGCGACCAATACCGTTGTCGCAGCAACGCCCGGCGGTTTCGAAACGGCGACAGCACAGGCATTCTTCGAACCCACCGACCTGCCCGACGGTACCGCTGGCGAGGCGGCCGCCGTGCCAGAAGGTCCACTGCCGACGTTCACCCCGCCAGAGCCCTACGTGCCGCCGGAGGTTATCCCAGCTCCGCCGGACTCTGCACCGCAGACCTCGACAGGCATTCCACCTGCTGCGCTCATTATTGGGATGGGAGCTTTCGGCATCTTCACTGTGATCGTGGGGATCGCGCGCCGCTTCTTCTAGCGCAGATCGGTGTAACCGAGTGCTTCCATCCACGGGCAGACAACCGGCTCCCCCCATGCGTCTGGCACGGGGGGATCGTTCGGGATGCCATTGTACCCGCGGAAGTATCCTTCCGGGCCGTTTAACTGGCGCCGGGCCGCCTCTGAAAGATCGCGGTCGCCGATGGCAATCGCATGGATGTGCAGGGCCGATCCGGCATGGAGTTCATCTGGTTCCCGGATCCATGCCGCAAACCCTGCCTGGCGCAGGGCCAAGATGATGGCATCAAACTCATCGTACAGAATGGTGAACCAGTCGTTGAGGTCCCGCACGGAAAGATCAACTGCGCCACCGCCGTCATGAGTGCCGAAGCTGGCTGAGACACCCGGATTGTATGATCCTTGCGTGATGGCCAGCAGGAAGTCATGCTCGCCGTTGTAGAGCTCCTGTGCACGCTCCAGCATCCAGATTGTCCGCATAGCGAGCATGTGTTCGCCTCGCAGAGTAACACGTGTGTAGTCATCCGGAGGGCGCAGACACCCGAAAGGTGTCGGCTCGATAGTTGGCGTGGCGGTCGGCGTGGGCTGTGGGGTTGCGGTAGGCGTTGGCGTGGCGGAGGGTACAGCGGTCGGTGTCTGTGTTGGTGACGGTTCACTCGGGGTGGGCATAACAGCAGAAGTGGTGCACCCTGCCAGTATGCTCGCCACAAGAACGGCACAGACCCACAAAGGCCTGTGCCGCTGTCTGACGTTCGTTGTGCTAGTCAATGATGCCTTGCAGCCTGCCCACTTTTTCGATGATTTCCAGTGCTCGGTCGAGCTGTTCGCGGGTATGCGTTGCGATATAGCTGGTGCGCAGCAGCGACTGGTTCGGCGGCACGCCCGGTGGGATCACGGGGTTGGTGAACACGCCCTCTTCAAACAGGCCCTTCCAGAAGAGTGCCGTCCGAATATCCTCACCGACCATGATCGGGATAATGGGTGTTTCGCTTGGGCCAGTATCAAAGCCAAGGCTTTGCAGCCCCTGCCGCATGTATTCAGCATTGTCCCACACCTGCTGCACATAGCCGGGGTCTTCCTCGATGATATCCAGAGCGGCCAACACAGCAGCCACATTGGACGCAGGCAGGCTCGCGCTGAAGATGAGCGAACGGGCATGATGCTGGACGTAATGCATCACCTGCTCGTCGCCGGCAACGAACCCCCCGATCGAGGCAAATGATTTGCTGAATGTGCCCGTGATGATGTCCACCTCGTCGGTCAGGCCGAAATGAGCGGCAGTGCCCCGTCCATCGGCCAGCACACCGACACTGTGCGCGTCGTCGACCATCAGTCGAGCGCCATGTCGTGCGCAGACCTCAACGAGTTCAGGCAGGGGGGCAATATCACCACCCATACTGTATACGCCGTCCACCGCAACGAGTTTGCCCGCCTCAGGATCGATTTTGCTCAACACACGGTCCAGGTCAGCCGGATCGCTGTGTTTGAAGCGCTTCATGTCACCGAGGGCCATCAGCGCCCCATCGACGATGCAGGCGTGTGCCTCCTTGTCCGTGATCATCACATCGCCCCGGCCTACCAATGCTGAAACGGTACCCAGGTTGGTTTGGTAGCCTGTGGTGAAGACAAGTGCCTTCTCTTTGCCGACGAAGTTCGCCAGCCGTTCTTCCAGTTCTTCGTGCAGGGCCAGCGTGCCATTCATAAAGCGCGAGCCGGTACAGCTGGTCCCATAATGCATGGCGGCGTTAGCGGCGGCTTCTCGCACCTTCGGATGTGTGGTCAGCCCGAGGTAATTGTTCGAGCCGATCATGATAATCTCACGCCCCTGATAGTAGACGACGGTTCCTTCGGAGTCGTCGAATGGTACAAAGAAGGGGTAAATGCCTGCTGCCTGAGCCTCTTTGGCGCGCGTGTAGCCAAACGCCTTGGCAAAAATATCAGTCTTTTCTTGCTGTACAGTGGTCATTGGATATGGTCCCTACTTCTCACAAAACGGGTCTTTGATTATAGTCGAGATTGCCGTCTGCTCAAACCGACGGTTGACAAGGCGAATGCCTCCACACTATACTGATCGCGCTTTACTGCATTTCGTTGTTAGGAGAAAAAAGGGCATGCCCCTTGTCAAAACATACTCGGATGATGGTGCGCAGTGCAGCGTAACCTTTGTTTTTAATAACGCCCCGAACGCCCGATCGGTTACGCTGGTGGCCGAGTTTAACAGTTGGGAACGCGAATCACTGTCTATGCATCGTGTTGACGAGCACTGGGAGCTGACTGTCGATCTGGATGCAGGTGAAGCATACCAGTATCGGTATCTGGTCAACGGCACAGATTGGTTCAACGATGACGACCCCGACGATTATATGGCCCATCCTTATGGCGGTGAGAATTCGGTAGTACAAACCTGAACGCGCGGCGGTGATATATGGAAACACTCTACCTGATCGATGGGCATTCACTCGCCTATCGAATGTACTACGCGGATGTTGATCGCAAGACTAAGATGCCCACACTCACATCGCGCAGCGGCGAGTATACAGGCGCTGTTTTTAACTTCACGCGGAAGCTGCTCGACATCATTGAGCGCGATATGCCCGACTATATCGCGGTATGCTTCGACGCCAGTGAAGTGACGTTTCGCAACGAGCTTTATGAAGAGTACAAGTCCAACCGGGAAGCCATGCCGGAACCCCTGCGCGAGCAGATATGGCGCATCCGGCAGATGTTGGCAGCTTTCAACATTCCCATGCTTGAACACGAGAATTACGAAGCCGACGACTTGCTTGGCACGGTCTCACGCTTGGCGGCTGAACAAGGGGTTAAGACCCGCATCATCACTGGGGACAGCGACATGCTCCAGCTGGTTGATGAATGGGTCACAGTGGAGCAGTTTATTCCTTTCAAACCCGAGCGGGTTTACGATTCCCCCGCTAAAGTCCGCGAGCGTTATGGCGTGGCGCCCGACCGCCTTGTCGATTACAAGGCGCTTGTCGGCGATACCTCTGACAATGTGCCGGGTGTGCATGGCATCGGCGAAAAGCTCGCGTTGGAGCTGTTCGAGCAGTTCGACAGTCTGGACGCCATGCTTGCCAACCTCGATGAGATCAGCGGTACGCGTGCCCGAAATGCGTTGGAAAAGGGCCAGGAGACTGCACGGCTCAGTTATGAGCTTGTGTGCATCAAGCGGGATGTGGATATCGACTTCCAGCTGGAAACCTGCCGTACACGTGAGTTCGATCTGGCGCCGGTGATCAACCTGATGGAAGAGCTTGAGTTCCGTTCACTGCTTGATCGCATCAAAGCCGCAGTCGAGGAACCCTCCGAAGGTGACCAACTTTCTATGTTCGGCCAGATGTTCGCCGACAATATTCCGGATGACTTTGATTTCGCGCCGGGCGTGGCAAAGCCTGATACGGTGCTGCATCTGGTCACGACCACCGAAGAACTGGATCGCCTGGCTGATGTGCTGGCAAGTGCCGGGCAGATCGCATTCGATACGGAGACCACCAGTGTGGACCAGATGGCCGCTGACCTGGTGGGGATCTCACTCGCGGTCGTTTCTGGGGAGGCTTATTACATTCCGGTAGGCCACCAGTCTGGCAAGCAGCTCGCTTTGGGCCAGGTGCTTGACCGGATCCGGCCTGCAATGACGGATCCTAACATCCCCAAGGTGGCGCACAACGCCAAGTATGATGCGGTTATCCTCTCGCGGCATGGCCTGGATGTGTATCCACTCAGCTTCGATACGATGATCGCGGAGTGGCTGGTCGATCCGGCGCAGTCCGTTGGTCTGAAGGAAACGGTCGATAGGCGGCTTGATGTAACGATGACCGAGATCACCGAGCTGCTTGGCACAGGCCGCAAGCAGATCACGATGGATGCCGTTGATGTGCAGCAGGCCGCACCGTATGCGGCGGCTGATGCCGACTACACTCTCCGGCTGGTGGAACCGCTGCGCGCTGATATGCGTGAGCGGAGTGTGCACGAACTCTTCACTGAGTTGGAAATGCCGTTGGTTCCTATTCTGGCGCGCATGGAGCGAACCGGCATCCTGGTGGATGTTAATCTGCTCGCGCAGATGTCAAAGGCGATGGCAAACCAGCTTAACGACCTTTCAGCGACTATCTACCGGATTGCGGGGCAGGAGTTCAATATCAACTCTCCGCAGCAGCTCAGCGAGATTCTCTTTGGAACCCTTGGTCTGCCGAAGCAAGGAGTGCGTAAAACCAAGAGCGGCTACTATTCGACCGCGGCCAGTGTGCTTGACAGCCTGGTTGAACACGACACAACGGGTTTCATCGATACCCTGCTGCAGTACCGCTCTCTAGAAAAACTGCGTTCAACCTATCTGGATGCGCTTCCAGCTCTCGTGAATCCGGAGACCGGTCGCATCCACACATCGTTCAACCAGACGGGCACAGTCACCGGACGCTTGAGCTCAAGCAGTCCGAACCTGCAGAACATCCCCATCCGCACGGAGGAAGGCCGCCGCATCCGCGATGCTTTCATTGCCAGGCCGGGATGGGTGCTGATCGCCGCGGACTACTCCCAGGTTGAGCTTCGCATCCTGGCCCATATGGCTGATGACGACCAGCTAAAAGAAGCTTTCGTGCAAAATCAGGATATTCACACCACAACAGCGGCCACCGTCTATGACATCGCTTTGGACCAGGTGACACCGGCCCAGCGCAGTTTCGCCAAATCGGTGAACTATGGCTTATTGTATGGCATGGGTGCTTTCCGGCTGGCGCGTGACTCCGGCATGGCGAGGCATGATGCGCAGGCGTTCATCGATACCTACTTCGAGCGCTTTCCCAAAATCCGTGGCTTCCTGGATGAAACCCGCGAACATGCGATTGAAAAAGGCTACGTGGAAACATTGCTAGGGCGCAAGCGCTATTTTGCAGTGTTCGACTCAGATGAGTCAGGGCACCGGGCGAGCATTGCCCGCCGTGCCGCTGAACGCGAAGCGGTCAATATGCCGATTCAGGGTACTGCTGCCGACATAATCAAACTTGCCATGCTCAATCTGGAAACAGCGCTCAGGAAAGAGGGTCTGCGGGGCCAGATGTTGCTGCAGGTACATGATGAACTTGTGCTGGAGGTTCCCCGTGAGGAAGCGGATGCAACGCTCGAATTGACGCAAGAAATCATGGAGTCGGCATACACACTGTCTGTGCCGCTCAAAGTTGATGCCCATCAAGGACCAAATTGGGGCCAGCTAAAGTGATCAGCTGCATTTACCGTCTGGAAGGCCGGCGCAGCAGGCGTGCAACGGTATCCAATGCGGCCCGGCGTACTCGCTTGGACGGATCGTTGAGACTGACACGCACAAGCGCCTTTTCGGCTGTGTCGCACCCGTGTCGCCCGAGCGACCGTACGGCCACTTCACGCACGGCCCAGTCTCTTTCAGTTTGCACGAGCTGGCACAGAGCTTCTGTTGAGGCATCAGTGATGATCTCACCAAGTGTCCATGCGGCAACATAGCGCACTTCTGACCGTTCTGACTGCGAAGCTTTGATGAGCTGGGCCACTATCGTCGGTCCGAACCGGACGAGCCTGCGTGCCGCTGAGGCACGTTCATTCCAATCCTGCGAATAGATGAGCTCAAGTAATTCTTCAAGGCTGGTTTGCTGACGATTTACGGCAACCATGATTCCCATCCTTTTCCCTCATGGCTCTCATTTTTAGTATATGATGGGTTCAAAAGCGCATGCAAGCGTCATCTAGCCGGATATTATGTGATCTTCGTCAGTCCCAAACGGGATGGTTGTCAATAAGAGACAGAAGCTTGTCGGCTTCATAATCATGCGCAAGCTCTCGGCTGCGTTCCATCAACTGTTTGGCGGCTTCCCGAGCACCGTGCTGGTAAGCCTGATCACCAAGATTGTACAACGTGTGCGCCAGCCCAAGACCATCACCGATGTGCTCTTGGAGATCAAGGGCCTGCTCCCAGGCCACTTTTGCCCGTTCCGAGTCGTCCAAGTGGGCATAGACCGTGCCCAAATTGAACAACAGCCTGGACTGCCCGAATACATCACCAAGTGAGCGCATGATTGCCAGACCTTCCAGCAGATGGCGCCGCGCAGCCTCCACAGCGCCTTCACGATGGTAGATAAGGGCCAGCCGCACGTGAGACCAACTCAGCTCGGGCACATTGCCCTCTTCTGCGCAGCGAAGCAGTGCCTCCTGTTGGAGCATGCGCGCCTGAATGGTCTCGCCCTGTGCGAGTGCGAGCGTGCTCATTGCGCTCAAGAAGCCGGGGTCCAGTTCTTCGTCAGGCTCATAAGTATCGAGAGCCTGTTTAAGCAGAGCATCTGCCTGTTTCAAGTCATCCCGTTCGAAGGCGATCCCAATGAGGCTGCGTGCCGCCTGTCGGAAGACAGCCACATCCTGAAGCCTGTGGGCTGTGGCCAATGCCTGTTGAAAGTGGATCTCTGCCTGCGCGATATGGCCCTGCTGTTGGTGCAGCCTGCCGTGTTCGATGAGTGCTCGTGATTGGTTTAGAAAGTCACCCACCGCACCAAGCTGTATAATCGCTGCCTCCAGTAGATCGTCGGCATAGGGCATGTTGCCCAACCAACGTTCCGCTGTGCCCCACTCGATCAGCAGTAGACCGTGCAAGTGGTCATCCTCCTGACGGACTTGTCCGGCGGCCATAGCGAGCACGTTGCGCCACACCAGCCATTGTCCCATCTGGCGGGCATATGGGGCTGCTTCCAGGAGCATGACAGCCAGACGGTGATTGTCCACCAGCGCTGAAGTCTGCTCAAAGAGCAGCGGAACGGCCCCCAACAGGTTTAGTGAAAGATCGGCCTGCCGGGTGAACGTGCGTTCGATGATGGCCTCAACCTCAGCTGTATTCTGGCCAGCAAGCTGGCCCAAGTACTCTTCGAATAAGGGGTGCAGTGTGAACAGGCCGGGTTCGTCCACACGTAGAACAAGCTGCTTGTCGAGTGCCTTTAGGGCACGCGCCACACTGTCAGCGTGTAACCCGGATACTTTGCTAAGTGTCTCTTCGTCGATAGGTTCTGCTGCCAGCAGTCTCAGGCTGAGCGCCACCAGCTGAGCATCCTCAGGTAGCTGTTGCCATGTATCCTCAAATAGAAACGATAGCAAGCCCTGCCCGTCATTTGCTTGCAATGTGCCCAGGTTGACCGTGTGCGCCGCATGGAGCCCCAGGTGAGATGCCAGCGCTTTCCCAACCAGGATGTTGCCTTCGGCTGCATCATAGATATCACGCAGCGTATCGTCGGAAAGCCTGGGCAGGCGCAGCTGCCTTATATGGTCAGCAATCATCGCGTGAAAAGCCCCAAAGGAAGGTGGTGGTATGGGATAGTTTGTCAGGCTGATGTCCGTATCATCCGGACGGTGGCGGCTGGTGAGCAGCACGTGTCCACCCCCGACGAGGTTGACCAGCCGCACGAGCGGCATAGTGAGGTAATCCGCGTTATCAATCACGATGAGTGCCCGCCGCTGTGCCAGCAGCATCCGCAGTGCGTGCTTGCGTTCTTCCAACGCTGCATCGAAAAGATGCAGAAATCCGAGCTGTACAGCAAGCTGATTCAACAGTTCAGCCTCTGTCACCGGACTGTGCAGTGTCAGCCAGGCAAACTCATCAAACACGTGGTGTTGAAGCAGATGGGCTGCTACTTCCCGCGCAATCGTCGTTTTGCCCATGCCACCCGGTGCCGTCAACGCAGTGACGGCACTGGGCCTCTGCGCTATGCTCGCCCCCACCGTTTCGATCAGATCGCCCACGCCATGAAGTTGGTCAGTTTGCCGGGCAGGCAGTTTGCTCTGCAGCCAGATATCCCAATGTGCAAATCTGGTTTCCTGCTCATAGCGGCTGATCAGTCCAGCCAGCAGCCAGCAGCCATTCGTCTCTCGCCGCCGGATCTGCCGGGCAGCAACGCCCGTAATCCGCTCGATATCCTGGACCTGCATATCCAGATCCACCCGCACATACCTGTAGTAGAGAACACTCCAACTCTCCAAAGGAACACTTCCCTGGCTGAAGTCCATACCGAGATCGGCTTCAGCCTGGATCCGTGTACACATCGGGTCAACTGCAGATAGGCCTTCGATCTTGCGCAGTGCGTTCAGCCGGTCGGTGATCGCATCAGCGAGTGCTTGCATAAGAGCAGCCTTAAACCCCGCTTCAGAAGCTGTGGGCGGTGGAACCTGTTGGTGTATCCACAACAGCCGCAACAGCGGGGAGTGCCCTATTCTCCCAGCCTGCCGCGCTTTCTTGAGCACATCACGGATATCTTGCTCCGTGAGCAGATAGGACCCCGCATCAATCGTCACCTGAGATGCTTCCCTTAAAATTTCCGCTCACATCGTTTGTGTTAACATGCTGTCTTGCGTGTGTAATGGTGACGGTGTATCCTGCTCACAGTCTGCCGAAGTTCGACTGTAGGAAAACACATGCAGCCGTATATCGCCGTTGAGGGCGTGATCGGCGTCGGGAAAACGACGCTGGCACGCCTGTTGGCCCCTGTTTTCAATGCGACAGCTGTCTTGGAGGAGTTTGAGGAGAATCCGTTTCTCTCCAGCTTCTATGCCGACAAAGCGCGCTATGCATTTCAAACGCAGATCTTCTTTCTGCTGAGCCGCTACCGGCAGCAGACTGCCCGTATTCCTCTGGCACGCCAGCAAGGGCCGGTGATCAGTGACTACACGTTTGCTAAGGACAGTCTTTTTGCGCATCTGACTCTGTTCGGTGACGAGTTAGCTGTTTACGAACGTGTTCACGAAGCACTCGCTGAACGTATCCCCAAGCCTGATCTGCTCATCTATCTACGTGCCAGCCATGAGGTGCTCATGACGCGCATCGCCGCACGTGATCGGCCCTACGAGCGCAACATGGACCCGGCGTACATCGAGCAGTTACGGATTGCGTACGATGATTTTATCATGGCTAACCGATCATCGTCACTTCTAGTCCTGGAAACAGACGATATTGATTACGTTAAGCGAAACGATGATCTGGAAGCGATCATCGCGGCGATACGCGGGAAGCTGGCAGAACGTAATGGCCATACAGCGGCAGACGGGCAGGCGGCCGAGTCGCCAGAGCACATCCTCACGGCGTTGGCGATGCAGGCTGGCCACCTGGCCGATTTCCAGGCGTTCCATCGTTCCCTTGATGCTGACAAGGGGTTTGACCCGGACCCATTCTTCAATTTCATCATGCTCACTGAGGAGATCGGTGAGCTGGCCCGTGAGTTGAAAACAGTGCACCGGCTGCAAAGTCAACTGAGCCAGCAGGGCCATGCCGCGCCACTGGCTGCTGCAATTAACAGGCAGCGCGAAAGGCTACAGGATGAACTCGCTGACTGCCTGGCCTATCTGCTTAAGCTGAGCAACTATGCCGGGATCGACCTGGAACAAGCTTATTTGGCGAAAATGGCGTTCAACACCCAGCGTGACTGGGATCAGGAGGAGGAAGACACATGACACAATGGTTGGTCGTCGCGGGGAATATAGGGGTTGGCAAGAGTACACTGACGCACATGCTTGCTGACCGGTTGGCATGGGAGCCGCTGTACGAGGCTGTCGATGATAACCCGTATCTCAGTGATTTCTACACGGACATGCCGCGTTGGAGCTTCCATTCCCAGACGTTCTTTCTGACACGGCGGCTGCAACAGATCCGCGAGATCGAGCGGTCCGAGCATCCAATTGTCCAAGATCGCAGCATCTACGAAGATGCTGAAGTATTCGCGCGCAACCTGTATAACCAGGGCAACATGACTCAACGCGACTGGCATCTCTACCGTGATCTGTACGAATATGTCGTCGAGCTGCTGCCCTCACCAACGTTGGTCGTTTATCTGAGGGCATCGGTCAACACATTGGTCAACCGGATCAAGCTGCGAGGCCGTGACTATGAACGGCGCATCAACCCCGGTTACCTGGCTCGCTTAAACGCGCTCTACGATTTGTGGGTGGAGAATTATGCCCGCAGCCCTGTGCTGACTGTACCGGCTGACGATTTGGACTTTGTGACACATGGTGCGCATTTCGATCTGATCGTGGAGAAGATCGAGGCGGTTTTTCGCGGTGTAACCGAGGTGAGTTTTGCACCCGAGGAGATAGCTCGCGCGCTGGAACACGCAGCCTGATCACCCTAGGGAATGCGATCCGTGCCCAAGAGAATCTCAAGATCGTAGTCGCTTTGCTGCCCGGGTTCGGCCATCCGTATGGCTGCCTCGGGCAGGTCCAGCAGGTTAATGATGTACCGCGCTGTATTCTCGGCACTGCCGTACACCACAATCACCGTCTCGCTGCTTGTATCCGTGTTGGCGATGTTCGCGACCGTCAGGCCTGCAGCGCTCAGTTGGTTGGCCGTCTCCGTAGCGAAACCCTCCTGCTGTGTGCCGTTTAATACACTGATCGCTGCGTTCTCAGCAGCAGCCTCAGAGGCCAGCGCACGTTCCTCCGGGCTGCACTGGCCGGTCCCGTTGAATACATCGGCGATCAGCTGGGTCATTTGGTCGCGGATGGGTACCAACACCTGCGATCCATCGGCCTGTGTGAGCGGATCGATGTAGGCTTCATCAATCACCACCGAGCAGATGTTCTCATCGGGTATCTCAGCAGCGAGGCGCGCCAGCTCGATCATCTGTCCCAGCGAGAGATTGGTTGTCAATCCACTCTGCGCTATCTGGTAGATCTGCGGTGCCTGCGTAAGCAAGGCGGGCACCTGGTCTGTGGTGAGGACGTGGTCACGGATCGCGTAGATGACCTGCTGCTGCCGCGCCGCTCGGTCGAAGTCCGCCCCGTAGGTAGCCCGGGTGCGTGCATATTTCAGCAGAGTCTCGCCGTCAAGGCAGTGTTCACCCTGCTCAATGATGAACGGATCGTACCCGTAGGCCTCGTCCGGATACTCTTCGTCAACGATTGTCTCCGGTACAGTTATCGGGATGCACCCGATCTCGTCCACAACGTCTTCAAACGCCTGAAAGTTGATCGTCGCATAATAGGGCACAGGCCGCCCGACGACGCTTTGCTGCACGGTGCGCATCGCCAGAATGGGCCCACCGCCACCCGGATAGTTGTCCGCCTCACCCCGAAAGTAGGCGGTGTTGATCCGGTCAAAGGTGTTGTAGTCCGGAATCTGCACCCACAGGTCGCGCGGAATGGAGATCATGCCTGCCCGCCGGGAGACAGGGTCAATGGTCACCAGGATCATGGTATCTGTGCGGGCAGGTCCCGTTTCGATCTCCCGACCGTCAATGCCCATCACCAGAACGGTCACCCGACCCTCAACCCATTCCGGATCCACGGTAGGCTCGCCTTCGATCTGCACCGGTGAGTCGGAGTCACCTGGTGGCTGGCCCACAAATTCGCCCTGGGGGCCCAGCGGTGCCGACGCCACCACATTCCGGACCCCGGTAAACGTGAATAAACCCAGCGCCACGACGCCAACGACAAATCCACCAAGCAGTGTGTAAACAAGCCATTCCGGTATATTTCCGGTAGGAAGGTTCTGCATACTTGTCCCTACTGTGACCGTGAGAAGTAGTACAGCCTACTGCCCGCTGTCACATAGATGTACGGAGGACGTTCCAATGTGTACACACCGGAAATCGAGTCGAAGAGTTGGTCACTGCCATCCCGGTAGTGGCGCAAGAAGGTGCCGGTCGGTGCGACTGTATACAGCCGTCCACCTCCCGGATCAGCGATGAAGAAGGCGCGCTCGGTCAACCCGAGATTAACGTGAAGTGCTGCGGGTCGTGCCAGCGGCTGAGGCAGACCTTCAAACGTGAAGGTCTCTTCACGCCCAAGAAAGTACTTGCTGATTTCACCGTCAGAATGCAGCACATAGACATTGCCGTTCGTGTCGATCTGCAGATCCACTGCATCGGAGAGATCGGGCTCAATATCCGTGAAATACCGTTGGGGGGCACTTGCATAAGCATCCTCACTGGCCTGATACCGCCAGATCTCATTCGCACCCGCATCAAGGATATACAGATCACGTTCGTAAACAGTGATAGCACGTGGGTCCTGCCAGGCTTCAAACCCCGGCAGGATGAATGCATCCACATCGGAGCTTGGCGAATAGGTAATCAGCAGCCCGCTGCGCGAAAGCACGGCCAGGACATCGCGCACGGGCACACCTCCGTCTTCCATCCACGCCATATCGATCAAACCGCTGACCACCTGGTCGGCGATCAACTGCCCTCGGCGCGCGATGATCTGGGGTTCACGGTTGGTGAGCCGGGTGCCGCTTTCATCGAGATTGTCCCGGTAGAGGATGTCCTGCGTTTCATCAATGACATACACATCCAACCCCTGGATGATGGGCCCGTTGAGATCAGAGCCCTGTGGATACTCGCGCAGCAGTTGGGGTGAGATCCGGGTAACATAGTCATACCGGTCCAAGGCACCAAGTACCTCTATACGTAGATCGTCAATATCTGGACTGGCAGGCCGCAGCGCTGCGGCCTCATCGAGTAGAAAGAGTGCATTCTCCCAGTGCGGTCTTGCCAATGATTGGTTGCCTGCTGCCGCCGTCGCCAAATCGATCTCGTTCTGCGCCTCGCGCACCAGCTGCTCATAGTCACTGGCCTGCCCCTGTACTCGGTAGACAAATGTCGTCATCAACGCAACGATAATCGCTACGGCCGCGGCCACGGCGACCTGCATGCCGGGTGCCAGCCGTGCCGCCAAGGGATTGTCGCCAGAGGGCAGCATGTTCTCCACGAGAGTACGGGTATTGTCAGTGGCCTTGGCCATGCCCATCAATGCACTGCTGCCAGCTTCTTGCAGGCGGGAAGGACTGTCTTCAGCGGCACCCGGTTCTGGAGGAGGGGCAGTCCCCGGCTTGCTCAGGGCTTCGCTGGTCTCCACCCCTAAATCCTGCAATGGAGACACGAACTTGATCACATCCGCTGTGGAGAACTCGCCGGCAACGGTCGCCAGATTGTTTAACGTCACATCGATATCGCCTGTGCTCAACGCGTGCCGGAGCGTTGTATCGGTCAGCCGGTTGAGCGAAGCATCGCTGAGGATCAGGAAGTCGCCCGGTTCGATCTCATACCGGGAAAAGCGCATATCCGGCTCAGGATATTCACCCAACGGAAGGATGCCGTCCTGCAAGTCAGCGTTGGTTGGGAGGCGTTCAACGGTATCGTTGTGGATAAAAAAGCATCGAGCAAGCCCCGCCACCGCCACATAGACTTCGGCATCACGCAGGACGGCACAGGCCAGACCCACCGAAATCGGCGCGCTTTCCTGAGCGTTTAGTTGGACAAGCTTTTCGTTCAGATGGCTGATGGCCTGCCGCAGGGCAGCCGTGACACTGCCCGGCGTGCTGAAATATGTGCCCGATACCTGAGCGGTCAGCTGCTCGTAGAATGCAGCCGAGTGGTGCTGCTCTTCGCTTAGCGAGATCAGGGCGAAGAGGGTATCGTCATCGCGGCCCCGTGCGGGTTTGCGCGGGGCGGGCATAGCCAGCGCACCAGGTGATGCAGTCCGTACGGTGCGCCCACCCACAATAAAGAGATGCCCCACCAGGGCTTCAAGGGCTTGATCGCTCATGCTTTGGCCTTCTACGGTGTGCGTGACGCCGATCCTGCCGCAATTCTCGCCGGGTAGCAAGTTGTACAGGAGCAGCCGTGAAGAGAATCTGGATACTATTCGTGGTGAGCAGCATAGCCCTCACCGGGTGCCTTGCCCCTACACCTACCCTTATCCCCACCCCGACTCCCATTCCTTCCGCCACCGCCACCGCAACGACCATCCCGCCGACTGTGCCAGCACCCACGGCCACCCCTACACTCCGACCGACTCGTACACCGAATCCCACCGCGCAGGGCATTACTACTGTTGAGACCAACGCGGAGTGGACGCCCATCATTCAGGAATTTGGTGGTGTGCTGATGGCTCTCGTTCCGGCGGGGTGCTTCACAATGGGCAGTACAATCGGTGACACGGATGAATTTCCGCTCACCGAGATCTGCTTTGAGACTCCCTTCTGGATTGACGTCACTGAAGTGACCAACGCTGCATTCGGCTCGAATGGTTTTCTCGGTGGCCCCGACCGCCCGCGTGACAACGTCACCCTGCCGGAAGCCACCGCTCACTGTGAGGCACGCGGTGGGCGTCTCCCTACAGAGGCTGAATGGGAATACGCTGCTCGTGGTCCGGACAGCTGGGTATACCCGTGGGGCAATGAGTTCGTGGTAGAGCACAGCATCTTTGTTGGCAACTCGGATGGCGAGTCGGCGGCCGTGGGTACTGCATCCGGAGGTGTTTCCTGGGTAGGTGCGCTTGATATGGGTGGCAACTTGTGGGAATGGACCACAACGATCTACGATGAGGACCGCTACCCCTACCCATACGATCCAACCGATGGACGAGAGGACAGGTCCGACGAGAACAGCTACCGGGCGATCCGGGGTGGTGCTTTTAGCACGGATCCCTCCTTTGTGCGTGCCACCAGCCGCAAAGAGAAGCATCCTACGTTGGAATGGTACGGGTATGTCGGCTTCCGCTGCGTGATGGACATTGAACCGTAGGCTATAATGGCATTATGTCAGCAGACCCCCAGGCACACAGCAGCGCAGTTGCAGCAGGCATCGTGATGGCCGTCATCGGATGGTCGGGGATTGTCTGGTTGGTGACCAGTCAATTTCCCACGGTTCCGTTCCGATGGTTGTTTTATGCCCTTCTGCACATCGCCCTGACTGGCACAGCCCTGCCTTTTATCCGGTTTGTGTATGCACGCTTTGCCCGTGACGGCGGTGCCTATGTGCCCTCAGGCACGCTTATCCGCCAGGCTATGTGGTTTGGCGTGCTAGGTTCTGCCGCTGCCCGGCTGGCGATCCCACGGCTGTTCTCGCTGCCGATGATCGTTGTGGTCGCGGTTGGCTTGGCTGTGATCGAAGGTCTGCTGCGGCTACGAGAAACTGCCGGATGGCAGCCAAAGGAGAGACGTGATGAAATCCGATCTTGATCGTTTAATGGAGGAGCGCGGCTTCGACGCTCTGATCGTCTATGGCCCTGCCGAGGGCAATGCCCCCCTCCGCTATTTGAGCAACGGCGCAAAAGTGACGCACGCCACAGTCGTCAAAAAGCGCGGCGAACAACCCGTACTGGTTGTAGGCGGTATGGAGCGGGATGAGGCCGCACGCAGTGGCCTGCCAATTGTGCTGGATACGGAATTCAACTTCCACCAGCATTATAAGGATACCGGTGACCGCTTTGAGACGACTCTGCGCATGTACGTTGAGATGTTCGAACACTTTGATCTGAGCGGTACGGTTAGCTTCTATGGGATAAGCAGCCCCGGGGCGGCTTTGGTCTTCCTCACGGAACTTGGAAAGCGCCTACCTCATGTGACGCTGACCGGAGAGGCGACACGCTCGATCTTCGATGAGGCGGGCATCACCAAGGATGCCGATGAGATTGCCGCACTGCACACCGTCGCCGAGCGAACCAATGCTGTCATGGCGGAGACCATTGCATTTATCCGCTCACATGCTGTTGAGGATGAGCAGTTGCTCAAGGAGGACGGTACCCCCCTGACCGTTGGCGATGTAAAACGCCAGGTGCGCGCCCGCCTGCTCTACTACGGTTTGGAGGAGGCCCACGATATGATCTTCGCCATCGGTAGGGATGGCGGTGTACCTCATTCTCGCGGCGAGGAGAATGCCCCACTGGAATTGGGCAAAGCCATCGTTTTCGATCTCTTCCCGCGTGATCCGGTGACCGGCTATTTCCATGACATGACGCGCACCTTTTCACTCGGTTACGCTGCTGAAGAAGTGCAGCATGCCTACGAGCAGGTGATGCAGGCCTTTAATGCGGTCATGGATGAACTGGCTGTCGGGCAGCCGACTGCTCGTTATCAGGACCTTGTCTGCGATATCTTCGAGGAACATGGTCACAAGACTCCGCGCTCTGAGCCTGGAACGACTGAAGGCTATGTGCACAGTCTTGGTCATGGGATCGGGATTAACCTGCACGAGAGCCCAACCTTCCGCGAACACTCTGAGGATATACTGGCCGCCGGGCAGGTGTTCACAATTGAGCCGGGACTTTACTATCCAGACAAGGGTTTCGGCATCCGGGTGGAGGATACCATCTATATTGATCCTGAAGGCGGCATTCATTCACTGACACCGACACCCAAAGATCTGGTGATCCCCATCCCATGATCCTCGGGATTGAAACCTCTTGTGACGAGACCGCGGCCGCGGTTGTCGAGGAGGGCACTGCCATCCTGTCGAACGTGGTGGCCTCCCAGGTTGATCTGCATGCACAATATGGTGGCATCTTTCCGGAGGTTGCCTCGCGTGCTCACATTGAGCGCATTTATCCCGTTGTGGATCGTGCACTAAAGGGGGCCGGCGTTACCCTCGCTGACCTGGAGGGTGTTGCCGTCACACAGGGCCCAGGCCTGCCCGGTTCGCTTGTCGTGGGCATCAATATGGCGAAGGGGCTGGCATTGGGCAGTGGCCTGCCCCTCTATGCCATTAACCATTTGGAAGGCCATCTGTATTCCCTTTGGCTGTCCGACAATCCCCCCGGGGAATTTCCCATCGTGGCGCTGGTGGTTTCCGGTGGCCATACGGAACTCCTTCTGCTGCACGGCCACGGCGAATACCAGCGCCTGGGCGGCACGTTGGACGATGCCGCCGGTGAAGCCTTCGACAAAGTGGGACGGCTTTTAGGCCTGCCTTACCCAGGCGGCCCGAGCATTCAACGTGCTTCTGAAGACGGGGATCCCAACGCCGTGGATTTCCCTCGGGTGTGGCTGCGCGGCGATCACGGCGAGCGCACTTATAATTTCAGCTTCAGTGGACTCAAGACACAGGTGCTCCGGGAGATCCGCCGGGACGTGCCGGACTACAAACCGGATGACCCGCTGCCTGCGTCCTTCCCTGTTGCGGATATGGCAGCCAGCTTTCAGGCGGCTGTGGTAGAGGTCCTTGTCGGCAAGACAGTCCGTGCGGCCCACGAAACAGGCGCAAAAGAGATCCACGTTTCCGGTGGTGTCTCTGCCAATGCCGCCCTGCGGGAGGCGATCACCAGCGAGGCACCGATCCCGGTGCGTGTCCCGCCGCTCGCCCTGACCGGCGATAACGCCGCTATGATTGCCGCCGCGGCTTACTGGCATCGGCGCGATCCGTCATCGCTCAGTTTTGATGTTCGGACAACGTGGCGGCTCGGTCTCTGACGGCTGTTAGTCTATTGTATTACGAATAGTATATCATTTCCCTCTTCCCGGATAGCCGCAGGATCCACAGCATGCTAGAATAAAATCCTAAAGGGATCAGTACTGGTATGTGGGAGCATGTATGGCAGGAGTAACACTTATCGTTTTGGGGGGCAGTCGCGGAAATCCGGGCGCGGGTTACGGCAGCTATGCTGTGATTCGCGGCAATGAACGCCGTATCACCCGGATCGAGTTCGGCGGCACCATGACCAACAATGAAGCCGAATATGATACGCTGATCACGGCGCTCAGAACCCTGTTGAAGGCAGGCGCAGCCGATGATATGTTGGATATCCAAAGCGCGAATCAGGTAGTTGCCAAGCAGCTGCGGGGTCTGTGGAAAGCGTCTGATCCGGCGCTGCGGATGCGTTACATGAAAGCAAAGGACCTTTTGGGTCAGTTCAAAGGGTGGAAGGTCACGCGCATTTCACGCGAGCAGGCCGCCCATGAGGTTGCCAGCAGCGCACGATGACACGTCTGGCCAGCGTGCGGCGGGTGCTCTGGCGCACCTTGCTGCTCAACTTGATCGTCGCTGCCGCCAAGGTGACCACCGGTTTGCTGACTGCCTCGCTGGCTATGGTGGCGGATGGCATTCATTCTGTGCTGGATGGAGCAGCAAATGTGGCAGGTCTGGTTGGCACGACTGCCGCCGCGCAACCCCCGGACGAGGATCATCCCTATGGGCACCGCCGCATCGAAACCCTCACCAGCTTGCTGATCGGCGGTGCCCTGCTGCTTACAGCCTGGGAGATCGTGCAGGCTGGCGTCAACCGGCTGGCCCAACCTATTGCCGCCAATATCACGACGGTCAACTTCGTGGTGATGGGTGTTTCCGTCCTGGTCAGTCTTGTCGTTTCGCGGTATGAGCGCCGGGCCGGGTTGGAGCTCAACTCTGAGCTGCTGTTGGCTGACTCCGAACACACTCGCAGCGATGTGTGGGTTTCTCTCACCGTGATCGGCAGCCTGGTGGCCGCCCGCCTCGGTCTGAACTGGGTTGATCCGGCTGCGGCCCTGGTCGTCGTGGGCATCATCGGTTGGACGGCTTGGCAGGTCTTCCGGCGGTCAGCGGCCATTCTGATCGACCGGGCTCCGCTCGATTCCGACCAGGTCAGCCGTGTAGTCGAGGAGGTTGCTGGGGTTCAGTCTGTTGAACGTGTGCGCAGCCGTGGCCCTGCTGACAGCGTCCATCTGGATGTGGATGTCGCCGTGGCCGCTCCTATGACAGCCAGCCATAGTGCCGCCGTCGAACGCGAGATCGCGCAGCAAGTTAGAGATCGCTTTGAAGGTATCTACGAGGTGCAGGTCCGCTTTGTGCCGCATCAAAGCATGGGGACCAATTATACTCTCATGGCCCGGGCGGAGGCTGATGCGTTAGGTCTCGGTGTGCACGAGGTGATCGCTGCACGTGAACCGGATGGAGTCCGCCTAAAGATGCATGTAGAAGTACAACCATCGCTCTCTGTGCGAGAAGCCCACCGCATTGTGACGGACTTTGAGAATCGACTACGCGGACAGTCCGCTGAGATCCTCGATGTGATCACGCATATTGAACCAGCCCCGGACAGCGAGCAGCCTGCTATCACCAGCGCTGCCGGTCTGGTGACCCGTGCACTGCTGGCGGCCAATGCGGTCTATCCGTGCGATGGTTGGCATGATGTTACTGTCTTTATGGAGGCGGACGGCGGCTACGCCATCACGATGCACTGTTATGTCCCCGGTGAGATGACGATGCACACGGCTCATCATATGGCTGAAGAGGTCGAAACCCAGATCCGGGCGGCCATTCCCCAGGTTCACCGTGTGACAATCCACACAGAGCCGCCTGAGGCCCGTTAGCGGGCTGGTAGGCCGGCGCTCCAACCACCCCATTTCCTCAGCCAGTTTGACTTAGAACGTCTGTTCCTGCTATAATGCCGTTATAAAAACCGAACATATGTGTTGAACCCATGTGCTAAACCCGTCTAAAGGGCATTGGTATGGCAAAGCTATCTGATCGTCAACGTTCTATACTCACATTCATCGAGACATTCATCGGTGAAAACGGTTACCCGCCCACCATCCGCGAGATCGGTGAAGCGTGCAGCATATCGTCCACGTCGGTGGTTAACTACAATCTAAACAAGCTCGAACGCGAAGGGTATCTCTCGCGGGATAATAAGGTCTCGCGTGGCATCAAACTTGCCGAGGAGAACGGCGATACACCGGACGGCATTGTCCGCGTCCCTGTCATGGGGCGTATTGTCGCCAGTGAACCGGCCCCTGTGCCGTCGTCGGACTTCGGTTACTTCGGCTCCGACGAGATCATTGAGCTGACCCGCGATGTGGTCGGCACCGGCAGCAATCTCTTTGCACTCCAAGTGCAGGGCGACTCTATGATCGATGCCATGATCGATGATGGTGACATCATCGTGCTGCAGCCTCACCACGATGTGCGCAATGGTGATCTCGTCGCGGTCTGGCTTACCGATAAGGAAGAAACCACGCTCAAGCGCTTCTTCCAGGAGAAGGATGGCCGGATCCGGCTGCAGCCAGCCAACCCGCATATGCAGCCGATCTACATCGAGGATGCGCAGACCGTAGAGGTCCAAGGTCGTGTTATCGCAGTCGTGCGCCAGCCCTAATCGGCAGAGCTCACCAATAAATGCCCGGTCCGCCGGGCATTTGTGATTCACCGATGTGAGCTTCACCAGAGCACCTATGTATTGCACCATATATGATTGCCTATGGTGCGCCATGTATGATATAGTGTCTTTACGTTTGGTCGTAATGGAGGGTTGGCATGAGCAGCTTTAAACCGCTGTACGCCCGCACAGGGCTCATCCGCAGACGCCCGATCGAGATGCGCATCGATGAGATCATCAACCGCATCAGCACGATGGGTGAAGGCTGCATATCAGTGGCTATCCTCGATATCGACGGTTTTGGCAGGGTCGAAGAGCAGTATGGCTATCACTTCGCCGACAAGCTGCTGGACACCATCGCTCAATTCCTTGAAGGGGAAGAGGGGGAAGATGTAGCAGCACGCTATGTCCGTGACTCGTTCGTACTCATCTACGATGGCCTTCCGTTGGAGGAAGCGTTCCTGAGGGCTGAAGCGATTCGCAAGCAGCTGTGCGCAGAAGTGTTCAACGTGCAGGCTGCTGAGCAGGAAGCCGACATCGAACTGAGCTTCAGTGCGGGTGTGGCGACCTATCCGGATGATGCCGATGACCGCGTTCAGTTGATGACGCTGGCTGATGCGGCAGCCAAACAGGCACTCAACAGCGGTGGTAACCGGATCGCCTTCGGCAGGCCGGAAAGCATGACCCCCAAGACCAGCCACTATCTGCCAACCCAGCTGGCGCAGCTCAGAGAGCTGAGAGAACGTCTGGACCGCTCGGAGGCACAGCTCCTACGTGAGGCGCTTGACGACCTCCTGCGCAAATACGACCAACGTGACTACCGGCGTGGCAGCACCCTGGAGGAAGACCAGCCCGAGAGATCGTAAAGAAAAAAGGCGCTTCGATGCGCGAACATCGAAACGCCGAACGAGATGAATAGCTCATCCGTATGATAGTACTGCATTCCTATTATACGGGAGTCGATTGCGGAATACAAGACCCTCAATCAAACCAAAGGAAAAAGCATGTCCTTGCATATTGACTCCGTCTACCAGCAGAACATTCTACCCAAAGACTGTGCGATCTGTGGACGCACAACAGGCTCGCGTCGCCCTGTGCGTTTCATCCTGATGGATGATGACAACCAGCTTGGCGATGTGTGCGAACGCTGTGCCTACGGTTCAACGGATTTGTGGCGCGTCGCCATGCTCGAATATGCCATCCGCATGGAAACGCATGCCGCCGTGCTGCGCTCGATGGCCGCTTCTCTTGACGATGCACAGCCTGCCCCGGAGGGCATTGCTGAGGAGCTCATCCAGGCCAATATGAACAACCGGTCTGGCTTCCCGGGACGCCGTTTCGGCTCCTGAGGGCTATCACAACAAGCCACAGGCGGGGATGGGCTGCCCATCCCCGCATTTGATTCGTGCACCTTACAGCCGGTATCCTCGGGCTGCACGCTATCTATCAGGAACTACCCATGTCTGATTCGCCTCGCCTCAGTGGAGGCCACACGCAAATGCCCGGTTTGGGTGGCGGGCGCGGTGCGAGGCTGTTAGTTGCCTCGCTGACGGAGGCGTCAAAGCGACCCGCAGCCATCCAACGTCTGATTGAAATCGGTGAGCCTGCAGTACCCTCTTTGCTGGATGCCCTCTCACATCGCAGCCGCCACGTCCGCGATGCAGCCGCTTACACGCTCGGCAAGATCGGCAGCCGTGCGGCTGTCTTCCCGTTAATCGCTGTCCTGCGGGATCCAGAACCGGCTGTCCGCAAAATTGCGGCCTACGCTCTTGGCGCCATTGAAGATGTTCGGGCCCTGCCCGCTCTGATCGCTTTGCTGCGTGACCGCGACAACCAGGTGGTTGATGCCGCTGTATATGCGCTCAGCCGCATCGATCTCCCGGACGGCCTCGTCAAAACGATAGAGGCGTGGGCCGAGTGAGTCAGTCTTTTGGTGGCATAGGGATAAACGCACTCGTCCGCCGCTTGTAGTCCTCGTAGCCGGGTTTTTCGTCAAGGGTCTCTTCCAGCAGGGTCACGCCTGAGACACGCAGCAGCAGGAAAGTCATCAGGGCCGGGCCGACCAGGCTAACCACGCCAAAGACGGTCAGGGTGGCCAGCGCAAATAGTCCGTAACCCCACCACGCTGCGGCATCCCCGAAATAGTTGGGATGGCGTGTATACTGCCATAAACCGGAGGCCAACACCTTGCCCTTGTTCTCCGGATTGGCCTTGAAGGCCGCGAGTTGAATATCCCCTACCGCCTCAAAGAACAGACCGATCCCCCACACGAGCACGCCAAGCAAATCGAACGGGTTCAGGCCTTCCGGGTCGAGTTGAGCAGCGAGGAACGGCATGGAGATAAACCAAAACAGCACCCCTTGCAGCAGAAACACTCTGAACAGGCTGACCCACCACCAGCTTTCACCAGTCTCCGCACGCCATTTCCGATAGCGAAAGTCCTCGCCTTTGCCCCAGTTTCGGTACAGGAGGTAACCAGCCAACCGCAGCCCCCACACTGTTACCAGAATCACGATCAGTGTCTTTCGTGGGCCTGCTGTATCCGTGGAAAAGAAATACGTCCATGCCATCAGGATGAAGCCAATGCCCCAGAAAATATCCACGATGCTGGAGTCGGTCAGGATCAGACTAACGATCCACAGGCCGACCATGAATATCACCATGACGATGAAAGCCGTGCCCAGACTTGTTAAGATTTCAGACATAACGTTTCCTTGGTGCTTTGATGTGTCTATGCGTGTGAGCTATTCACCCGGATATTACGTTCCCCTGCCGGAGGGGCATGTCTTCCCGATGGGCAAATTCCCGGCACTGCATCGTATTCTGCATGACGAATGCCTGATCACGGGCGTTGTGGAACCGGAACAGGCTGCCTGGGCAGACCTGCGGTTGGTCCATCACACTGAATACCTACGGAAGCTTGAACATGGCACCCTGAGCCCTAAGGAAGAGCGTAAGCTAGGTTTGCCCTGGTCTCCGCAGCTGATCTATCGCTCACGTCTGGCCGTGCAGGGGACGATCAACGCGATGAGTATAGCACTTGAAGACGGCATCGGGGCCAACCTCGCAGGTGGTACCCACCACACCTTTCCCGACCACGGTGAAGGATTCTGTGTGCTCAACGATGTTGCGGTTGCGATTCGGGTGCACCAGCGTGCGGACCGGATCAAACGGGCCCTTGTCATCGATCTGGATGTGCATCAGGGCAACGGCACTGCCGCCATATTTGAGCACGATGCGACAGTCTACACATTTTCCATGCATGGTGCTCGCAACTATCCATTCCACAAGCAGACGTCGTCGCGGGATGTCGGCCTGCCGGACGGCGCAGATGACGACGCATATCTCAGCCTCCTGTCAGAGCATCTGCCCACTGTTTTCGCTGAGGCACGGGCAGATATTGTCCTGTATCTTGCGGGCGTGGATATTGTGCGCGGTGATCGGTTTGGCCGGTTGAACGTCACCCGACAGGGGCTGCACGAGCGTGAACGCACCGTTCTGCAGGCTGTGCGGCGGGCTGGGTTGCCCGTCACTTTGTTGATGTCCGGCGGCTATGCCAAAACGCCAGCGCTCACCGCCGATCTCCATGCTGAAGCCCATCGCGCGGCGCATACCATCTTCGGCTAACCCTCCTGTTGTAAGGGTGTCAAAGCATCACACCCCAGATGTATAATGGCAGCATGCTGTCATTTTTCATGCAGACACTACGCTATATGCTGGGGCGCACCGAAAACCCGCTCTACCATCGGGAAAAGAGCGGCTGGATCTACGGGCAGGCCGTCCGAACGCTGCAGCGCGGGTGTGCGCCGCTTACACTGGTTGTGCTTGCTGGTATCCCCGCTCTGTGCGCGTTGATGGTACTTCCCTCTGTGTTCGCCGATCCGGATACGGCGCTCATCATAATGCCTTTTACGGTGCTGTTTGGCATCTATCTCGCTGGCGAACTCATTTTGTTCGGTGCCAGCCTTGCCGCAACGGTCTATGGTTCCACAGTAATCAGTGCGGAGGTCGAGGGTCAGACCCTTGGTTCGCTGCGCATGACCCCGCTTGAGCCGCGTGAGGTGGTTCTTGCTAAATTCGGATCGGTCTTCCATAGGCTAAAGCTGCCCACTGCTGTGACAACCGTCACTCGGCTGCTTTTTTTCGTTGGCATGATTGTGTACGTACTGGTTTTGGCCTTGATCGCGGTGGCAGCCGAGTCCGCCACCGGAACGGGTTTTTCCGCACCGGCGGCATCGGTACCTGTGCTGCCCTCGCTGCCTGTGCTGCCTTTGATTGTCGGCAGTACGGCAGCGGTCATCCTCATCCTGATGGCCGTTGCCGCCTGGCTGCTGGTCTTCTTTTTACAGCCCGTGCTGCGCATCAGTATGTTTTCCGCGCTGAGTGTGTTTGCTTCATCGCTTGCCCGTTCACGTTCTACGGGTTTAGTTACGGCCATCTTCTTCCGTATTGGCTATTTCGTGGCAAGCTACACCCTCAGCCAGATGCTTTCTTCAGCGTTCTCCCTGCTGGCGCTTCCGATTTTGGCACTGCCTTTGTTGGTTGGCACCGTGGAACAGTTCATCATTGCCCAACCACTGATCGCCCTGTACTTAGGGTTGTTCGCTGCGATTGTGACCGCGGTTCTTGCGATTATGGGGAGCTTTGGGGTGACGCTCTTAGTACTGCATTGGGCAGGCCGCCGCACAGGCCGCCTGCCCTTTGATATCGGCTAGCTGGTTTGTTGGGTTTCCTCAGTGTCGCCGCTGGCGAGCTGTTCGCGGCGTTCACGCCGTTCGCGACGGCGGCTTTGGCGTTCGCGCTCGCGGGCCATACGGCGCTGCTGACGCTCCCGGTCCTCTTCGATCTTGTCGTAAGCCTGCCGGCGTTCCTTCCAAGTTGGTGGTTTGTCAAGGAAGGGGATGCGTATGTAGCCGGTTCGTTCCAGCACAATGATGGTGCCTAGCAGCATGTAAAGCAGTGCGAAAAACTGCCCCGCTGTCATCAGCGGCTCACCGGTGGTCGGGTTCGGAATGGTGGGCTGGTCAGGTCGCCACACCTCGACAATGAAGCGTCCGATGCCCGCTGCAATGAAGTAAACGCCTGCGGGTATACCGCGCACGATCTCACGTTGGTAGCGTTGGAACAGATAGTACATCACCCCGAATACCAACACCAGCCATATCGCCTCATAGACCATGGTTGGATGGAAGCGTGTGTCCGGTGGCAGAGTAGCATAGTCCGGCAGTCGGAACTGAGCTGGTATTCGGATGCCCCACGGCAGTTCGGTCGGCGGGCCGTACAGCTCCCGGTTGACGAGGTTGCCCATCCGCCCGATTGCTTGGCCTAACAGCAGACCCATCAGAGCACCGTCAGCCAGCACCCACCCGTCGGCTTTGCGGGCCCGTGTGAACAACGCCAGCGCGATAAAGCCGAGCAGCGCGCCACCGAAGATGTTCATACCACCCTGTCGGGGATTGAACACATCCAATACGGACGAATACTGTACAGTGCCCGCCAGGGCAGTCTGTGCCACGTACCACAGCCGGGCACCCAGAAGCCCCGCCGGGAGCACGAACAGCAGTGCATCCCACACGATATCCGGGTCTTCGCTCTCCATCCGCAGATGGTGTTGAGCATATGTCGCGCCAACGATGATGCCGATGGCTGCTATGATGCCATACCAGTAAACGGGAAACAGTTCCCCACCGATGCGAATCGGCAGGCAAAACGCGACTCGCACCTCACTTGAACAGGCGACAATCTCCTGCCACATCAGACCTCTCTCCTCACTCTATGTAACCCAGACCGCGCAGGCGCTCCAGCAGCTCTGGGTTATCGCTATAATCGATTTGCTCACCGGCCAGAATACCATCGCGCTGGCTTTCCAACCGGTGGGCGACCTCTTCCAACGTCTGTTCCATGCGGATGATGTCGTTCTCATACCCGATTGGGTTGTCCAGCAGGTTGTTGGTCTCTCCCGGGTCGGCCTTGATGTCAAAGAACTCATCCGACTGCCCGCCGACCATGTGCAGTTTGTGATCCCCCTCAACAAGGGTGCGGCGCAGCTTGCGGACGCGGAAGTACTCTATCGCTTCCGGATTATTCATCTCCATCACGTTGACGAAGTTCATCACCGGGAACGCTTCAGAGAGAACCACTTCGTCCTCCGGGGAGTCGTCATGCCCATTGAGCACATTATGGAGGCTCAACTCACCTGCCGTATGGCCATACGCTTGATGCTCGATACCGGCTGCATGTAACATGGTGTGGAACACCCGCCGTGCTGAGACATTTTGGCTGATGCGACGCCCACCCGGGAAGCTTTCAGGATGCCGGACGAGCATCGGGACCTGCGCCACCTCATTGTAGTTCACAAACGCATGGCCCATGAATTCATGCTCACCGTGGCTCTCACCATGATCCGCGACCACGACAATCATCGTATTGTCATACTGCCCGATGCGCTTGAGCGCACGGAACAGCCGTCGCAGCTGGCGATCCTGGTAGGCGATTTCGGCATCATACGTGTCACGCAGGACCTTTTCCTGCTTGTCACTGAATGGCTCGATCATAGGAGCTACCCACCGGTAGCTTTCCACGTTGAACTTTGCCAGGAAGTCGCGCGCTTCTTTGTCCTTGCGCAGGTACGGCACCCACTTTTCTGAGATGCTGCGCGGCGGATAGTAAGGCAGGTGAGTCTCCATCATGTTGATGAACATGAAGAAGGGCCGCTCTTCCCCTGATGTGCTATAGTGCCGGATGTAGTCGGCAATATCCTGGAGAGACCGCTTTGTATCCCCCTTGAAGCGGCCCAAACGTGTCCAGATCGGCACAAACCACGGCATCATTGCCAGCTTGAGCACCAGGGGATTGTCGCTGACGGCGCGCTCGACCGGGCCGGAGATCTTCTGCAGGAACTGCGTTATCTCCCGGCGTGCTTCCCGGATGGGCTCCGCGTCACCGATATCCGGAATATCCGGGAAGGTGCCGCTGTAGTTGTAGAATTTTTCAAAGCCGCGCTTCAATCCGTTGTCCAGCACACTGACCAGCGGATTGTTGCAGAAGCCGACCGTGTGATAGTCGTTCTGTGCGAGCAGTTCGGCCAACGTCGGTATTTCGTCTGGCAGAGTAGCATACGATTGGGTTGTCTGGTGTACGGTTGGATACAGGCCGGTAAACATCGAGGCGTGCGAGGGAACTGTCCATGGAGCGGGGGCAAAGGCCCGCTCAAAGACGGTAGCATCCTCAGCGAATTCGCCGAGTACTGGGGTAGTTTCCTTTTGATACCCGTAAACAGACATGCGTTCGGCTCGCATAGTGTCGAGCACCAGCATGATGATATTTGGCTTTGTCATGATGAATCGCCTCCAACGATGAGCCTCTGGTCATTTTAGCGCAGTGATTCGCGTTTGCCTAAAGGGTTTCCCGCGCGGCAGCCAATGCCTTATGGCAGAGCGCTGGCTGGGCATCGATGCCACCGCCCTGTGCAAAATCCGGGCGACCGCCGCCGCGACCGCTCAACACATCGAGTGCTGCCTGCAGAGCCGGACGCATATCGTGGCTGAGACCTGCTCCGCGTGCTGCTGTAACGGCTGTCCGGCTTGCCAACAGTACGATCACATCGTCGTGTGTGGTTAGGGCGCTGGCCAGTGCCCTCAGGTCGCCGCCATCGTGATCGGGCAGTACACCGATCACCAGCCGCGCCGCGCCGAATGTCTCCGCTTCAGCCAGCATGCGCGCTGCCTCAACCTCAACCAGGTCGGCCCGGGCTGCTTTGAGGGCCTTGTGTACAGCCTCTAGATCGTCACGCAGACGAGCCACTATGGCCGGAACATCTTCTACCGCACAGGTTAACTCAAGAGCAAGTGCGGTCAACAGAGTGTGCTTGTGCCGGTAGTCGTTGAGGGCTGCTCCACCGCACCGGAATTCAACGCGTGTGGTGTCACCACGCCGCTCTGTTTTCAGAATCTTCAACAGCCCGATCTGTCCTGTCCGCGTGACGTGTGTGCCGCCGCAGGCCGTCCGGTCGAAGTCAGCTACCTCGATCACGCGCAGTCCGCCTGTCAGCAGCCTGTCCGGCATACGCCGCATCCGGATATCCTCCGCCTCCTGTGGGTCGATGATTGAGGCGGTAACAGGCCGATCCTCGACAATAATACGATTGACCAGATCCTCGACCTCTGCCAGCATCGCGTCAGGCATGTCCGCCACATCCAGGTCAATCGTGATGCTTTCTGTACCCAGATGGAAGCCTACCGTGTGGGCCTTTGCCAGTTGGACGAATGCCTGAGTCAGGATATGCTGCCCGGTGTGGTGCTGCATATGATGAAACCGCCGGTCCCAATCCACTCTCCCCCGGACAGTCTCAGCGTGCAGCGCGGTCTCAAGAACGTGAAGCACGCTGCCATCCTCGCGGCTCTGAACATCGACAATGCGCACATCGTTGAGGGTACCAGTGTCATGCGGCTGCCCGCCCCCGGTCGGATAAAATGCCGTCCGGTCAAGTACCACAGCGGGCTGCCCATCGTCAAGCATCAGATGCTCACGCACATGGGCGTCGAACTCGATCAGCGTGGGGTTGTCGTAATAGAGTCGTGTCATGGTGAACAGGGAGAAAGGTCACTCCAGGCTGCTGTATAGAAATCGAGGTAATCATCTACGTGCGCGGACCAATACGCCTCGTCATGGCCACCCTCTGGATAAACGATGAAAGTCGGCTCAATGTTCCGAGTGGTGACCAATCGCTCGTTGAATGCATCAACGCGGTCAGGTACCAGAGTATCCGCTGCGCCGTAGTCCAAATACATTATCAGTTCCTCAATGCCCTGCGCTGTAGGAATAAGATCATAGGGATTGGCCTGCGGGTAGTCTCCCGCGTAGAAAAATCCGCTGTGCCCCCCCACGCGCTCGAACACCTCCGGATACAAGAACGCAATCGCGTATGCCCAATACCCACCCCGTGACAGACCACCTACGGCGCGTTGGCCAGATGTACAGTAGTCGGCTTCAATGCGCGGGATCAGTTCTTCAACCACCACGCGTGGATAGGGTCCGTCATCCCGATCATGACCGGCATCCCAACCGTTGGGCATCACAATGATCAGGGGTACATGCTCACCGGAAAGGTAGCCATTGGTTGCTGCTTCATCCAGCCCCAATCGATCCCACATATCATCGTTCATTGCGCCAACTTGATCCATACCGTGGAACATATAGAGCGTCGGATAGCGTAGGTTGGCCGTTTCATAGCAGGGTGGCAAATACACCCGATAGCGCAGCGGTTCGCCCGTGATCGCACTATCAACGCTTTCCATCTCGATACGTCCGGCCGGCTCATCGCACTGAAAGGCCGTGGGCTCGGGAGCTGCCGTTGGCACCACTGTGGCAGTTGGTGCCACAGTCGGTTGGCGGGTGGCCTCCGGCAGTGCCGTCGGTGTGACTATAGGTGGCGGCGGGCTGGCAGACGCGCAGCCCATAAGCGACACCACCATCACAAGCAGGGAGAAGCTTTGCTTCATAACGGGAGCCATTATAGAACCGGCTCCCGTCCGGCTGCTAACACTGCCGTATCTTCGAGCTCATCCGGGTGTCGGCCAGATCGTCACGCACACAGATCGAGTTCTCGCCACGGTCCTGCAGGTGAGCTGCTGCTGCAATAGCGTGGCTGGCGACCGGTGCTGTTACAAAGAGAAATCCGGCCAGCGCGATCATTTTCAACGCGGTGCCGGGCAGCAGCAGTGCTGCCCCGATCAGCAGGCCGATCATACCCAACGGCGCCACTTTGCCCGCTGCATGCAGGCGCGTAAATACATCCGGCAGCCGGATCAGCCCCAGTACACCAACGAAAGAGAAGAGCACGCCGCTCCAAAGAAAGAATAGGCCAAGGATATCGCGGATCATCAAAATACCTTCCCTTCAGCAATGAAGCGGGAGATCGCCAGCGTGCCGATGAACGCAAACGCTGCCAGCGCAATGCCGATATCAACGAACAATGGTGTCCGTTCAATAACTGCCACCAGCACGATCATGCCTGTCAGCAGCGTGGTGACCAGGTCAATAGCCTGCAGCCGGTCTGCCGGTCGAGGGCCAGCCCATACGCGATAGGTACACGGAATGATCAAGACGACCATGACCACCAGCGCAAGCGTGGTGCCTACAGTTACGATTGTGTCAGTCATCGCGGCCTACCATCCTTTTGATTCGTTTGAGTCGAACGGTCTGGGCCTCATCCAGATACGGAAGGGCATCGTCAATGTTGAGCACATGTACATACATCAGATCCTGGCCATCAAAGTCCACAACCAGTTCCCCCGGCGTGATGGTGATGCCATGGGCGGTCATGGCGGCTACCACAGCATCGTCGGCATCATCCTGCGTACTGATCGCGATGATAGCAGGCTTAAGGCCCATATCCGGTGAGAGTACGCGCCGGGCCACATCCAGGGTGGAGAGCACAATATCACGAAACAGCACCAGCAGATAGATCACCACACCAATGATCTGGTCGGGCAGTCGGGTGGGCCGGATACGGACATTAGGTTGGACCAGCAGCAGGGCGATCATTCCGATCACCAAACCCAGTCCAAACGAGATCGGCTGCGGGTAGCCAGTCAGCAGCACCCATAGAACCGCCATTGGGATAGAAAGGAAGAGGTAAGTCAAGATCATGTCGTCAGCCTCCCAGTACCGCAGCAATGTAGATTTCGGGTTCGGCCAGCTGGCTGACCGCGGCAGTAGAGACATCTACCAGCGGACCGGCGAACAGCCCCAGAATCACACATAACCCGATCAGCAGCAGCGGCGCCAGCGTTGAGTCGCCGTACGGCTTCAGATCAGGTTTCCCATCCGGTTTCTTCTGGAAGACCAGCTGCCATGTTCGCATCATGTAGATCAAGGTGATGATCCCGCCCCCGACCGCTAACCCGAGAGCGAGCCAACCCTGCGCATCGATACCGCCTTGCACAATCGCCAGCTTGCTGATGAAGCCGTTCAACGGCGGGATGCCTGCCAGTGCCAGGCCGCCAAGCATGTAGAGGGCGCCAGTCAGCCGCATGTTGTGGCCAACCCCTCCGATCTCGGAGAGGCGAGCGGTCTTCGTCTTTGTCCGGCTTGAGACGACCCCTGTCAGCATCAGCAGGCTGGATTTCACGAACGAGTGGTTGACCGCGTAGATGATCGCTGCGGCCAGCGCCAGCGGCTGCGTGAGCGGATCGCCCCAACCGATGGCTACCAGAATGAACCCAATCTGCCCAAATGTGGAGTAGGCCAGCATGCGCTTCGCATCGTAGGTTCGCAGTGCACCCAGGCTGCCGAAGAAGATGCCGATAATCCCCAGCACCAACACCACCGACTTGATCGCGTCTGCTTCTACGGTGAACATCAATGTTGTCATTCGGATGATGCCGTACACACCGACCTTCACCACGACGGAGGAGAGGACTGCGTGTACGGGAGTCGGTGCGGTCGTATGGAAATCCGGCTGCCAGAAGTGGAACGGGAAGACCGCACTCTTCAGCAAAAAGGCTGACATCAGCATGGCGGCTGAAGCCTGGGCCAGCAGCGGGCGCTGCTCAGTTGCCAGCAGCTGGCCGATCTGTGCCATGTTCAGTGTGCCGAATGTCGCGTATAGGGAAGCAATACCCAGCAGCAAAAAGAGGGTGCCCATCGCGCTGATCAGCAGATACTTGATTGCCGCCTCCAAACCGAGGCTGTTGTCCGAGATAGCCACCAAACACACGGACGAAATAACCATCAACTCCAGGAAGACGAACAATGTGAAGAAGTCGCCTGTATAGAGTGAACCGCTCATACCAGCGCCCATGCTCAAAAACAATTCCATAAAGGATGGATAGGTCACTGAGTTGTCTTTGCAGCCAACTGCGTACAACAGTCCGCCTGTTACAACAGTAGTCGCCATGACGACAAACAGCGCGGAGAGCATATCGGCTACCAGCACGATTCCGAACGGAGGCCGCCAACCGCCCATCACGTAGATCTGCGGGGTCGCAGTCTGTATGTTCGTCGCCAGGACAGCCAGACCGCACAGCCATGCCACGATCCCTGCTACCAGTGCGATGTAGCGCTGCACAGTGTTGTTCTTCCGGAAGACAAGGGTCAGCACCGCCCCGATGAGCGGAGCAAAAACAGGCCCCAGTACAAAGATGTTGCTCTGCATCGTTTCCGCCTTATTGGGTCAATTGGTCAACATTGTCAGAGTCGACCGTTTCATAGCGTTTGGAGGAAATATTGATCAACGAGAGGAACAGCGCATAAGACGCAAAACTGATCACAATCGCGGTCAGGATGAGCGCCTGCACTAACGGATCGGCGATCTGGCCATCGCGAATCGGTTGGTTAGTTGCCGGGTCAATATAGGCGGGCACTTCTGGTGTGAAGGCGCCAACCGCCAGAAAGAAGAGGTTGATCGCCGTGAAGAGGATGAAGAACCCCATCGCGGACTTGATCAGGTCGCGGCGCAGCAGTTGGAACACGCCCAGACCGAACATGATGCCTGTTGTGATTGCGAATAAGAGGTTCATTTCGTGACCATCTCCTCTACCATGTTGGCAGCCTCGTCGGATACCGAGGCCTCTGTTTGCAGGTCGGAACTCATCTCATCGGGGTGCGCAATTGCCTCCATGATCAAACTGACACCTCCGAATACCGTCAAGAAGATTGAAAACTCGAATATCAGGGTGGAGGCGATGTGCAGCCCTACCGGAGCCTCAATGCCCGCGGGCTTCTGTATGGCGAAGAAGGCATCGCCTATGAACAGGGGGAACAACGCATTGGCGAAGGCCAAGGCGAGTCCGGCTGTGATCAGCCAACCGGGCTTGATCCACCATAGTCGTTCGCGTGCCTCGCCATATCCGTAAACGACAAACCACACGGCCACGCCCAGCCCGCTGATCACGCCCGCTGTGAAGCCATCGCCCGGTGCGCTCCCGCCATATAACACATGGGTGATGCTAATGAGCAGCGCAAAGGGCAGAATGAGCACAGCAACCGCCCGGGTAAACGGCGAGGCAATGCCCGGTACTTGAAGCAGCAGCCCGCGCACATAGATCGGGTTGTATTGCGGACGGCCCCTCCCTGCCGAAAGCAGGGTGATCACACCCAGAGCGCCCATTGCGAAAACCACAATCTCGATCAGCGTGTCGGTCCCCCGGAAGTCTGCAATGATGGATGAGACGACATCGGTTACCCCGGTGAGCGGATACGCGTTGACGATGTGCCAGGTGGCAATGGTGTCAAAGCGCGGGCGGTTGGTCACTGAGGCCAGAGCGAAGAGCATCACGACGAAACCCAACGCCACCGAAATCGCTCCATCGCGCACCAATCCGATCCGTCGCTGCTCGAAGTTGACGCGCATCGCCTGCTCGCGGTGGCTGGTATTGATACGCCCGATCATCAGGATGATAAGCACAGTCGCCAGCGTTTCAATTAGAAATTGAACCAGGGCCACGTCAGGGGCCTGTTCCAACAGGAAGATCCCGCCAATGCTGTAACCCATCACACCCATAGCCAGCGCTGCCAACAGATGCTCACGAAAGAGAATGGCGGCAACTGTGGCGCCCACCGCCAACAGCAGGAGCAGCAGCTTGAGAATATCCGTCTGCTCAAATATGATGTTGGCCGGGTCCAGTTGGATAGGGTCGATTGCAAGGCCTACCGATCCGCTGGCTGCCATGATGATCACAAAGCTGGCGAGGATCACAACCAGATATAGGCGCACCTTGCCGTTCTGCGTCTTAAGCAGTTGGTCAGCCGACCATTCTACGGAGCCCACGATGGCCTGGTAAACCTCTTCGCCCGTTGGGATCCGGGGCAGCTGCGCTCTGATGATCGGCCAGCGCACCAGGAAGATCAACACACCTACCACGATAGCCAGTGTACTGAGCGCAAAGGGTAGATTGAAACCAGGGAACAGATAGAGCTCGAACTCCTTGGGCACCGCTGGTGTGATCAACGGTATGATGGTCCACGGCAGCAGCAGACCCAACACCGAGCCGGCCCCGGCGAGCAGCCCCGGCCCGACCAGCAGCCCGTTCCCCGGGTCATGATAGTGGATTTCCTCTTCAGGTTCTCGAATGAAGACATCCCAGAAGACGATCATGGCGACGGCTACGGTCAACGCTTTGCTGACCACGATGACCACCAATGCTAATGGATCGCCGAGAAAGGCATCCAGCAGAGTTTCTTTAGCCACAAATCCCAACCATGGGATCATGCCTGTCATTGAGAGTGCTGCCAACCCTGTTATCACCGCCAGACCGGGCATCTGCCTGCGCAGACCGCCCAGATTGTCAATGATGCGGGTGCCCGTTGCGTGGTCAACAACGCCCGCAATGAGGAACATGGGGGCTTTGTAGAGCGCATGGGCCAGGATGGACACCATCGCGGCTTTCAGACCATTGCTCTCTGGCAGCCCAATCAGAGCGACCATGACACCCAGCTGGCCAATAGTCGTAAAGGCGAGCAAAGCCTTCAGGTCGCGCTTGCGAATTGCCATCAATGAGCTGAATAAGAGTGTCGCCAACCCAACAATAGTGAGTGTGTTGGTCCACAGCGGCGTATTGCCCAATGTGGGATACAAACGTGCCAATAGATACACACCTGCCTTGACCATGGTGGCTGAGTGCAGGAATGCACTGGCGGGTGAGGGGGCAGCCATTGCACCGGGAAGCCAGAAGTGGAACGGATACTGCGCGCTCTTGGTAAATGCCCCCAACATGATCAGGATGGTCATACCGGTATACCACGGGTGGTCGGCAAGATTCATGGTGATGAGCGTTTGCAGCTCAAAGCTGCCACCTGCGACGCCCATCAGCACCAGACCGACGATAAGTGCCAGGCCGCCTGCTCCGGTGACCAACAAGGCCTGCATAGCCCCGTAGCGCGCATCCGGGGACTTGGCACCCTTAAACCCGATCAGGAGAAAAGAGGTGATGCTCGTCAGTTCCCAGGCGATGAAGAGCGTGATCAGATTGCCGGAGAACACCACACCGAGCATTGCCCCTGTAAAGGCAAACAACAGTGTATAGAACCGGGTGGTTTCCGCGTTGTCGTCGAAGTAGAAGCCAGTATAGAGCGCGATAGCGGTGCCGATTCCGGTGACCAGCAGTCCAAACAGGAGAGCCAATCCATCCAGGTAGAATGAGAATGTCAGGCCAAGTGTTGGCACCCATTCCAGAGCAAATTCGACAGCCCCCTGCGCATTGATAACCGGCAGAAAGCTCAGCAGCCAGCCGAACAGACCTGCCATTAGGCCTGTAGTCAGCACCGTCCAGATGACGCGCGGGAGCCGGCTGCGCAGTGCACCCGCCAACGCAGCAAGGCCGAACGGAAGGGCAGTAATCACTACAATGGACATTACCTTCTCCCTGGTATGGTTGTCCTCGTTAGGGGCCCGCGGAGCCCAACTCCGCGGGCCATAGCATCGATGTCAGTCACGCTGTCCCAGCAGCAGGAACGCATAGTACAACAGTGTACTGATCGCCTGGATTGCAGCCGCCACATAGGTGAGAGCTGCGGCGTTCAGCACTCGGTTCACCCCTGTCATCTCATCTTGGAACATAAGTCCCTGATTTGTGAGCAGCTGCTTCGCGCGGTTGCTTGCGTCGAATTCGACCGGCAGTGTAACAACGGCGAAGAGCGCCGTTGCACCGAACAGCCCCAACCCGACCCACGCGATGGTTGTGCCCACGGTACCGCTAAGCAGAAAGCCCACTATGAAAATGATAGGTCCCAGCCAACTGCCGAACTGGACAGACGGTACCATCGCGGAACGGATTGTCAACGGGAAATAGTTCGATTTGTCCTGCAGAGCATGGCCGGCTTCGTGGGCTGCAACACCTGCTGCTGCCACGCTGGCACCATCGTAAACATCGGGGCTCAGCCGCAGCACCTTTTGTATCGGATCGTAGTGATCGCTCAAGAAGCCCTGCACCCGCTCCACGCGAACGTTGCTCAATCCCTGTGAGTCAAGGATGCTCCGGGCGATCTGTGCACCGGTTAGCCCCCGACTTGTACCCATCTGTGAGAACTTACGGAACGTCGACCGCACCCGCGACTGGGCCCACAGACCCAGGATCAGCGCGGGCAGAGCAAACAGAAAATACAGAAAGTAGTTGCCTAAAAGCATGGGGTTTTGCCTCCTTATACCTTCAAAATACCCCGGCGAATGAGCAGTTTCTCAAGTTCAACGAGCCAGAAGATGATCGTGCTGAATGCCAGGCTGATCAACAGATCGCTGAGCGAAAGGGCTGTTGTCTCAAAGAAGTTCTGCGCAAACGGCAGGTAGACAACACCCATCTGCAGCAGCAGTGTCACTCCAATTGCGATCAGCAAGGGTTTGTTGGTAAACAGGCCGATAGAAAACAGGGACTCCCTATCTGACCGAACCGCGAGCGCATGCCCCAATTGGGAGAGCGTGAGTGTGGTGAAGACCATTGTCCGCCACACATCCGTGTTCGGATCGCGATTGAAAGCCCAAAGTCCGATCCCCAACGAGATCAGGCCCAATGCCAACCCAAAAATGAGGATATGCCGCCCCATGCCCCGTGCGAAGATGTTCTCATCCGGATCATAAGGGCGGCGCTTCATGACGTTGCGCTCCGGCTGTTCAAGGCCCAGAGCCAGCCCAGGCACACCATCCGTGACAAGGTTCATCCACAGGATCTGGATGGTTGTCAGGGGCAGCGGCAGACCGATCAGCTGGGTCAGAACCATGACGCTGATCTCACCGGTATTGCTGGTGAGGATGTACTTAATGAACTTCCGGACGTTGTCATAGATGGTGCGCCCTTCCTCGACGGCACCCACAATCGTGGAAAAATTGTCGTCAAGCAGGACCATATCGGCTGCCTCTTTCGAGACATCGGTACCGGTAATGCCCATCGCCACACCGATATCACCCTTACGCAGTGCAGGCGCGTCGTTCACGCCGTCACCCGTCATCGCCACGATATGCCCTCGGTCTTGCAGGGCCTTGACGATGCTCAGCTTATGCTCCGGTGAGACACGCGCGTAGACCGACACCTCCTCGACAGCTTCCCTGAGCTGAGCCTCATTCATCCCGACGAGGTCATGGCCTGTCAGCGTACGGGGTGTTTCGATGCCGAGCTCTGCCGCGATGCTCTGCGCTGTCAATGGGTGATCGCCGGTGATCATAATGGGCCGAATGCCAGCCGAGCGGGTGGTTTCCACAGCGCCCTTAACCTCCACCCGCGGCGGATCGATCATGCCGATCATGCCAACAAATATCAGATCGTCCTCGACATGGTCACCGCCGCTGTTCTGAGGCACGGTATCATCCAGCAGGCGAAAGGCCACACCCAACACGCGCAGGCCCTCGCGGGCAAGCTCCGCGTTGGCTTCCTCTACGCGTGTTCGGTAGTGCTCGTCGAGCGGCTTGATCTCACCGGCCACCCATACCCGGTCGCTGATCTCAACCAGACTGTCCACTGCGCCTTTTGTGAAGGCCACATATGGAGCCTGGTCGGCCCCCATTAAGTTGGCGGCCTTGCGAATAATGTCGTCCACTTCGCCCGGGATGTCTTCATGCGCCACCTGATGGATAGTGGTCATTCGCTTGCGCTCGGATGAGAACGGCACTTCTGCTGTACGTGGGAAAGAGTCGTCGAGCGTGGATTTCCACATCCCGAAACGGGCTGCGGCCACCAATAATGCGCCCTCCGTCGGGTCACCCATCGCATACAGGTCTGTGGGAACATCGGCCTTTTGCCGGAGGATAGCATCATTCGCCAGCGCGCCGCCCGCTAAAAGCAGTGTCTTAGAGGGATCAGCGACAACGCCGTCATCAAGGGTGTCAGCGTGTTCAAGCGTGGCCAGCATCAGGCGTCCCTCACGTACCACTTCGATTACATCCACCGTCTCCCCGGCTACATCCAGCACTTTGACCGTCATCTTGTTCTCAGTGAGGGTGCCCGTCTTATCTGAGCAGATCACCGTCACCGAACCGAGTGTTTCCACAGCAGGCAGCTTGCGGATCAGGGCGTTGCGCTTGAGCATGCGCTGCGCCCCCAATGCCAGCGAGATCGTCACGACGGCCGGCAGTCCTTCGGGGACGGCAGCCACGGCCAAAGCGACAGCCGTCAGGAACATCTCCTGGGCATTTTCGCCGCGCAGCAGTCCCAGGATAAACACCACAGCCACTAATACCAGAGCCGCAATTGCGAGCGTCCGCCCTAATTCGCCCATGCGCCGCTGCAACGGAGTTGGGTCACTCTCGACAGCCTGGATCATCCGAGCAATGCGGCCCAACTCAGTCTGCATGCCCGTCGCGACAACCATTGCCTCACCGCGACCATAGGTCACCGAGGTGCCCCGGTACACCATGTTCACCCTGTCCCCGATGGGCACATGGTCAGCCGAGTGCAAGATTTCGTCGTTTTTGTCAATCGCTTCAGATTCGCCCGTGAGCGCTGCCTCCTGTACGCGAAGATTGGCCGCCTCAACGATTCGGCAGTCAGCAGGAATAATGGCGCCTGCTTCCAGTAAAACAATGTCGCCCGGAACCAGCTCTCCGGACGGTATATCCTTTATGTCGCCGCCTCGCCTTACCCGTACGAGAGGCGCTGCCATCTTCTTGAGGGCGGCCATGGCCTGCTCAGCCCTATATTCCTGCACAAAGCCCAGAGTGGCATTGAGCACGACAATCGCCATAATGATCGCGCCGTCGGTGGGGCCTTTCACCAACGCCGATACAACTGCCGCTGCGATCAGGATCAGGACCATAACATCGGTCAGCTGTTCCCATATGATCACCAGGGGGCTTCTCGATCCGGTTTCGACTAGTTCATTGGGGCCGTACTCGCGCAGCCGCCTGGCTGCCTCGTCCTTGGTCAAGCCCTGCTTTGGATCGACTCCTAGTTTTTCAGCAGCTTCCTGTGTGGTGAGAAAGTGCCAGGTTTCTTCCATGGCCATAGTATTTATTCCCTTTGGGCGCGGCAAAAGGCCAGCAATGCCCGGCCCTTAAAAGATGATATATATCTTGTTTATAAACTATACTAGCCAGCGTCACCCATTTCAACATAGGACAGACGCTTCTATCTGATTCTAATTGTCTAGGGCCACCGGATTCCACGGCCTGACGACTGCACCACCAACACGGGCCGGCGCGTTTGTGTCAGGATGCGGCCCGTGATGTCGTCCTGCAGGAGTTCCCGCAGCTCGTTCCAGGCTGTATCTGATGGGACTTCATGTGCACCGATCACAACAAGATCGTAGTCATCCTCGCGTGCCTCGGCAATAATCTCATCGACTACCAGTCCGTTTCTGACCTTTGCACGGTATTTCTCGTCGGGCAGTCCACACTCATGCAGGATGCCCAACACACGCCGCAGATGGGTGCCCTCACGCGTTTGGTGTTCCATCAACTCCGCAGCATCTCGGGTCAAGTCGGCCACATACGCCGCCGCGATCAACGGCAGCTGTGACATCACATGCAGCACGGTCACAGAGGCCCCAACTCGGGCCGCCAGTGTGCCCCCAGTCCACACATCGACCTCACCATGCCTACCACCACTCGTACAAATGAGCACACGCTCAAGGCGGTCTCGCGGCTGCGGCACAACCAGCAGCGGTACATCAAGTGTGCGTGTGAGCTGGCGTACGATCAACTGTGACCGCGCCCGGCGGAACCGCCGGTTCCGGTAGGTGCCGACCACCACAAGCTGGTATTTTTCAACCTTATGCTCCTCCATGATCGTCTCGACCGCATCCCCAGACCGGATCAGCGTGCGCACTGACACAAGCGGCAGACCGTTGAACAACGGAAGCAGCTCATCGATCTGCTTCTCAAGCCGGTGCTGCTGTTCAGTTCGCTGACAGATGCCCATGATGGTGATCTCGCCCTGTACTGCTTCGGCGAAGTGCAGCGTGAATCGGATCGCACGCTCGATCACATCGGCCTGGCTGTTTGCGATCAGGATTTTCATCAAACCCCCTAAAAGATGACGATCAGGCCAACTGGTATGAGGACCATCGAAACGAAAAACACAATGAGACGCAGTCTGCTTTTCTCCAGCCAGAGCACGATTCGCAGCACAGCACGTTCATAAGCCCCAAAAAAGAGCAGGATGATCACGGCTGAGACCAGCATGACTGTCAGCATCTGGACAATGACGACACTTGCTGCCGCCGGGTTGCCGATCAGCACACCCGCTATGAGTGTATCGATGAATGTCGACACATTGCAGCCCATAATGTAAGAGATGAGGTTTTCGCGGCGGATATAGCCCCGCACAGAAAGCGGTACCAGCAGCCCCAAGGAGACCGATACGCTCATTGTGACCAGCGTAAGGGTGAAGCCCAGGAAGAAGACCACCAACGGACGATACAGCAGCCGGTTGATCCCGCTGAAAACGCTGTCTTCCAGGTTGAGCTCCGGCAGTGCCTGGTCGAACAGATTCAAACTCGTAATGATCAAACCGAGCCCAACGAGAAATAGTGCCCATTCCGGTAGAAACTGCTCGGCAAACTCGACAGGCAGCCCCAGAACCATTACCAGCATGGACTCGCCAGCAGCCCCGTTCATCTCAGGAGTGAAGATGGGTAGATCCATGCCGATCAGCCACAGGCCCATCGGCAGCGCGAACAGGTAAACTGACGCCGTGACGACCAACGCCAGCAGCCCGGTTATCAGGCTGGTACCGCGTTCATGCCCACGCAGAATGTAGATAAACCCGATGATCAGTACGACTGATGAGGCCCCAAGCCGGGAGCCGGAGATCATCGCGAAGGCGCTTGCGGCATTAATGGTTGACTCGTTGAGGAAGGTGAGGGCACTCGCGGCCACCGGCGATCCACCCAACACCAGATAAGAAGCCAGCCATCCGAACCCGAGGCTGTTGATCGGGTTGTCGACCTTCAACCACTCGGTGAGGATTGGGCTGAGGGCGCCAGCACCTGTCTTCATGAACTCCAGTGCAATCACGAAGAGGAGCAGACTGCCAGCGAATATGCCCAGCTTGCGCCAGTTCAGGCGCCGCCGAACCTTGCCCAGGAATACTCTTGCTCGGAACAGGAAACTCAAGGCTTGCTCATCTGCCGGTCAGCGGATCGAATGGGGTGAATACTGCCGCAAACCTGATCACACGTCAAGCTAACGATAGGTATCCAACAGCGCATTGGCGGAGATGGTCAGCCGCATCAGCGTTTCCTGTGGGTCCGCTCCGGCAATGATGGACTCAACAGAGGTGGATATCAGCAGGCGAATATCGTTGTAGCCTGGCACGGCCGGTTCGCTCAGGCCGGAATCCAGGAGTTCAGTGACTGCGTTGAGCTCACCTTCGGCCGCTTTGTGCACCGGATAGTAGCCGCTGGCCGCAGACCACTGAGCCTGCTGGGCGGGCTCCCCCAAATATCTGATGAACAGCCATGCTGCTACTTCACGTTCCGGCGTGGGGGCCGTGACGGTCAGGCTGGGGCCGTACACATTCAGCACAGGATTCCCGGTGATGTGTGGCAGCGGAAATTGGGCCCACGTATGTGCCGCCCCGTTCCTCACGGCGCGCTCGTAGAACTGCCCACCGAAGCTTGTCCCGGTGGTGGCAAGCGTTGTCCCCGCGCCGAACCGGTCCTGGTCACCAAACCGGCTCAAGACCGGACCGGCACATCCGTCCCTGACTAAATCTCGGAGAAAGGTCGCTGCCTCAATCGCTTCTGGTGCATCAAACGTGAACTGTTCTCCATCAAAGATGGTGCCGCCGAAGGCGAATACCCACGCGGCAAACGTTGAGGCATTTGTGTTCACCTGGTAACCGAGTGGCTCCTGTGCTGAAATCGCCCCGCTGAAGGGCTGCTGTGCAGCGGCACAAGCCATCTCCCGGAACTGGTCTGTTGTCTGCGGTGGGCCGGCAAAAGTGATCAGGTTGGTTTCCCACAGTTCAGCCAACCAATCGAGATTGACCATCATCACTTCCGCTGAGCGCCCAGCAGGGAAACCCAGGCGCACCCCACCCAGAAACTCTGAGACATCTGTGTTCAGCAGTCCGGCGTAGTATGCATCGCGTTCTATACCCCATGTGGGGCTGCGCAGCAATGGCTCAATATCTGTGGCCCCATCAAGCAGATACAGGTCGGCGCCTGAATAGCTGAGGATGATATCTGGTACCTCCCCGCCACCCAACGCCGAGCGGTAGGCGGCGTCGATATCATCCGTGCCCCCCATGAAGCGCCCAACTACCATGACCCCATAGGGGTTTTCCTCATTGAATGCCTCGATAATCGCATCCATGGCATCCTGGTTTTCGTAGAGGAAGTTGTGCCAGAAGGTCACTGTTTGACCCGCTGGATCCACCTCCCCATAGGGATCAGGGATGGGTGTCGCCGTTGGAGTTGGAACAGCTGTGGCTGTTGGCGGGTTGGGCGTTGGAGAGGGTTGTGGGGTTGAGGTACTTGTGGGAGCAGGCGTGGCACTCGGCGATGGGAGCGTTGCATCCACCGTGGAACAGGCAGCGAGCAGAATTACCGTCATCAGGAAGAGGAGTCGTCGCACAGCAGGTCCCCCTTATGCATGAGTCATGCATTATGATACGCCAAAATCGCTCATCTGGAAAAGCATGGCTATAATGGCGGCCAGTATGGAAAGCCTTCGCGATTTTGCTCGACAAGCTCGCCGGGGCCTCGCGGCCTTCTGGCTCAATACGATCCACGCCCGTACCGTGCAGATCGGTATTACGGGCAGCTACGGCAAGACATCCACCACGCATGCGATAGCGGCGGTGCTGGCAGCCCATGCGCCCACGCTGACTACGGATGTCAATCTGGATACTATCTACAACATCCCGATTACCGCCCTGCGGCTGCGCAACCATCGTTATGCTGTCTTTGAAGCAGGCATTGACCGCCCCAACGAGATGAGCTTTCATCTGGAGATCGTCCAACCCGACATCAGTGTGATCACGGGCATCGCGCCCGTACATGCCGATGCCGATCATCTTGGTTCCGTAGAGAACATTATCCGTGAGAAGCGCAAACTCATCGAAGCCCTTCAACCTGGCCAGCGCGCGATTCTGCACATCGATGATCCCAACGTGCGTGATATGACCTCCTACACACAGGGCGACGTTATTGGTTACGGTCAGAGCCCGAAAGCTGATTTTCGCGCCGAATCCATAACGGTTCGCCCAACCGGACTGGCCTTTACAGCGGTCACACCGGATAGCACATTCCCCATACAGACCCCGCTGTTAGGCCGGCACAACGCTACGAACATCATGGCAGCAGTTGCTATCGGGTGTTCGCTCGGCGTTCCGGTAGAAACGATGCAGGCTGCCCTTGCCGATCTTGAACCCCTGCGTGGGCGCCTTAACATTGAACCTGGGCCGCTTGGGACCACCCTGATCAACGATGCTCTGCGCGCCAATACAGCATCCACCCGTGCGGGTCTGACTTTTCTGGACGATCTGACAATCGAAGGTCGGCGGATCGCCGTATTGGGTGAAATGGGCGAAATCGGCGAGACAGCCGTGGAGGAACATGCCGCGATAGGTGAGCACATCGCAGGGTTGGATATTGACCTCACTGTGTGTGTGGGTGGCCTGACGCGGCATATCGTTGAAGGGGCGGTTGCCAGGGGTCTGCCCACAGATCGCATCCAGTTTGTTTCTGATGTGCATCAGGCGGCAGAAGCAGTTGCGAACTACGCCCGCGCCGGTGATATCCTTTATCTAAAGGGATCGCTGCTGCGCCACCTTGAGCGTGTCAGATTGATCTTGGAAGGTTGGGAGGTTGGGTGCACCGTTGAGTCGTGCCCCTTCTACCACCAGTGTACAGCCTGCGAGTACCGTATACCGGGATATATACCATGATCCGCACCCTGAAAAAGATCGTGCCCCGCCCGCTGATCAAGCTCTACCATCTGGTAGCGGCTGTGCTCGCCCTGATCCACTATCGCAACCCATCACGCGATATGGTTGTGATCGGCATCACGGGCACGGATGGCAAAACGACGACTTCTTACATGGTTTATGAGATCCTCAAGGCGGCAGGCAAGGCCGTATCTCTGGTGACCTCTGTCGGTGTGATCTACCATGGGCGTGAAGGGACTGAGGCCACCGGTCTGCATGCTACCACTCCCGCTCCCTTTGAGATCCAGGGTATTCTGGCAGAGGCTAAAGCCAGCGGCACCGAGTTCATGGTACTGGAGACAACCTCCCACGGCCTTGACCAGTTTCGTGTCTTTGGTATTGACTATACCATTGGCGCTGTGACCAACATCACGCACGAGCACCTCGACTATCATCGCACCTGGGATGCCTATATGCGGGCCAAGGCCAAGCTGCTGCGCGGAGTGGAGGCCAGCATCATCAACCGGGACGATGAGTCTTTCGAACCACTGCGCCAGCGGGCTGAAGGTGAACTGATCACCTATGGAGTTCAGCATCCTGCGGAGCTGACCGCGTCCAGCATTCAGCTTTCACCGCAGGGGATTACGTTTGAGGTGTCTGGCATGTCCAAGCCGGTCACCATGCAGCTGCTTGGCGAATACAATGTCTATAATGCGCTGGCAGCCATCGCCATTGCACAGCATCTGCGCATACCGGACGAGGCGATCTATGCCGGGTTGGGCGCACTGCAACCGCCGCCCGGGCGTCTTGAAAGGGTTGACATGGGCCAGGACTTCACTGTCTTCGTGGACTTTGCCCATACGTCAAACAGCCTCGATACCATGCTGCGCGAACTCAGCCGTGTCAAAGGGGATGGCCGGGTTATTGTCGTGTTCGGCTGTGCGGGTGAACGTGACCCCTTCAAGCGCTTCCCGATGGGTGCTTCTGCCGGACGCTATGCCGATTTGACCGTCATAACCGCCGAAGACCCCCGCTCTGAGGACCTGAATACCATCATGGAGCAGATCGCGGAAGGGGTAGAGTCGGAGGGTGGGGTACGTGATGAGACGTACTTCCTCATTGGTGACCGGCGACAGGCAATCCATACTGCCATCTGCGAGCTGGCCCAGCCCGGCGATATCGTAGTCACAACCGGCAAGGCTCATGAGCAAAGCATGAACTACGACGGTCTTGTTGAAACTCCCTGGGACGAATTTGAGGCTGTGCGCAGCGCACTCCGAGCTCGGGCCACCCCAGTAGGAGGCTGACGATGTCTTTCCAGCTGATGGTAGGGACCATCACCTGTCTGCTCACGGTGATCTGGGGAGAGCCGTTCATTCGGGTGCTGCGTCTGTTGGGCCTCGGCAAGAACATTCGTGAGCGCGGCGCGGATGCGGTGGTTGACCGCCATCTGGAAAAGCAGGGCACACCGACGTTCGGCGGCTTGCTGTTTATCGTACCTGCTCTGGCAACCACCGTCATGATCAACGCGGTTAATGTGTTGACCGGTCGTCCTGAAGGCCGCTCGATTCTGGTGCCACTGGCAGCGCTGGTGCTCTTTGGTCTGCTTGGCGCTGTTGACGATTGGGAGGGGATCCACGGTCTGCGGGAAAAGGCAGAAGGCCTGAGCGAACGCGCCAAGTTTGCCATTCAGGTGGTGCTCGCTGCGGGGATTGCACTGGCGTTGTACTTCCCCTTGGGGATCAGTCTAGTGTCGATACCCATGGTCCCGGAGCGCATCGATCTGGGATTGGCCTTCATCCCGATAGCTGTGTTCATCATTCTGGGCACATCGAACTCGGCGAACTTCACCGATGGTCTGGACGGTCTTGCCGGTAACGTATCGGTCGTGGCCTTCGGAGCCTACGGCGTGATCGCCTTTCTACAAGGGCAGACGTGGCTCTCTGCCTTCTGTTTCATCATGGTCGGCAGCCTGCTGGGGTTTCTGTGGTTCAATGCCAAACCTGCGATGGTCTTCATGGGGGATACAGGCTCGCAGGCCCTCGGCGCAACGCTGGCGATTGTCGCGCTGATGAGCACAGAATGGCTGCTGCTGCCGGTCATTGCATCGGTCTTCGTGTTGGAAACCCTGTCCGTGATCATCCAACGGGCCGGGTTCCGCTATGGAGTGTGGCGCTATGGTGACAGGGAACGCGGACGTGTTTTCAAGATGGCACCCATTCACCATCACTTTGAGGCGCTGCAGTGGCATGAGGCGCAGATCGTCTACCGCTTCTTCTTCGTAAGCTTTCTGGGAGCCTTGCTCGGGATAGCACTCGCACTCTTATGATCGTGAACCCCGCCTACAATCCGTTCCGCTTGGACTACTGGTTCGGCCAGACGGATGCCCGCCCGCTGGCCCTCTTCCGCGTGTTGTTTGCCCTTCTGCTGCTCAAGGATGCAATCTACCATATTCCGCTGGCTCGCCTCTTCTACAGTGATGAGGGATTGTACCCGCTGCATGTTATGCATGAGATGGCGCGTACCAACCGCTTCTCCCTGATGGACGCGCTGCATGCGCCGTGGATGGCCACGGCGTTTTTCTTACTGTGGTGCGTCGTGATCCTGCACGTGCTGATCGGCAGCCGTACCCGCCTGATGACGATACTGAACTTCATCATGATCCTCTCCGTGCATGAGCGCAATCTCTATCTGCTCAACGGTGCGGATACTGTCATGCGGGTGCTCAGTTTCTGGGCGATCTTTCTACCGTTGGGGGCTGCTTTCTCGGTAGATGCTCTGCGCAGGCGGCGGCAGGCCTATCTGGAGTCGCGCTCCCTGGTGGATCTGCGTCCGCCCGTTGATCCGCCAACCGTATGGGCCTTCCCCGTCCGCATCATCCAGATTCAGATCGCATTGGTGTACATCTTCGCTACAGTGCACAAGCTGCCCGGCGAACCATGGCTGACCGGCGAAGCACTCTATTACGCGCTCCAGATCGAGACGCTCCAGATCGTACCGGGACGCCTCCTGTTGGAGCTGACCCCACCACCGCTGCTGCGTCTGATGACCTGGGCTGCTCTGCTAACGGAGGCTTCCTGGGCGATTCTGGTATTCCAACCCTTCTTCCAGCCTATTGTGCGGCGTATCGCATTGATCATGGGGGTGGCGTTTCATTTCGGCATCGCACTGACGATGGCCATTCCCAATTTCTCCATCGTGATGGTGATCAGCTATGTGCTGTTTCTAGAGGGTGACACCATTGAAGCCGCAATCCGGGCCGTCTGGCGACATCCGCTGCGGATCCCGCCGCCTGCACCGCGCAGTGCGGCCTGGTGGTTGGTGGCCATCCTTCCACGCCAACGTCTAAAGATCGATCGTACCGCCAAGCCTCTTGCGCTGCTTGAACGTCTGGGCGCAGTTGGCTGGCCGCGCCCGGAACGTGACGCCGACCCGACTGTACGGCAGGCATCGCTGCTGGTGCGCCCGGCGCGCGCGCTGACAGGTGCTTTGCTCACCTTCCTGATGGGCACGATTATCTGGTGGAATCTGGCCAACGTTGAGCTGGCCGGTGATGAAGCGCTCGTGGATCGGGTGGATGGGGCGCCGCGCACGATGGTTCAGGTGACCGGACTGTGGCAGTCCTGGAAGTTGTTCGCTCCGTATCCCAGCCGCACGTATGGTTGGATTGCGGTGCCGGGTGTCTTCGAGGACGACGTCACTTACGATCTGCGTACCGGCCAACCGGAAGGCGACACTTTCGCGCGGTGGGTGTTGGGCCCCAATGCACGTTGGCGCAAGTATGAAGACCGGCTGCGCCGCGACGGCAGCGAAGCAATGCTTCGTGCCTTAGGCAGCTATTACTGTGACAGGTATGAAGATCTGCCCGAGGGGGAACGTCTCGCCACGCTGGAGATCCATTATCATTGGCGGCGCTCACCCGATCCCGGTGAGGCTGCTGCGCCCTATGCGACACGCTCGTTGTGGCGGCATTGGTGCTATCCGCAGTACGCGTACTAGCGGATCAAATTGAGGTCACGCGCGTAAGCGATGGCCTGGGTACGGCTGTGCACATTCAGCTTGCGGTAGATGTTCTTAGTGTGCCACTTGGCCGTACCGACCGAGATCACCAACTCATCGGCGATTTCCCGGTTGGACATGCCACCCGCCATCAATCGCAGTACTTCCATCTCGCGGTCGCTGAGTGGCTCCTTGAGGGGTTGATCCTTCAGTGTCTTGATCAGCCGCGCCTCACCGAACACAGCCAGCAGCCGGCGGATATACTCCAGCGAAGCGCTGAAGGTGCTGCTGGTATTCTGTGAGAGAATGCGCATCAGCAGCTTGGCCATCGGGCCACCCTCTTCCACGAAGGTATACACGTAGCGCTCCGGCTCCGCGATGGCCAATGCCTCCTCCAAACAGGCCTGTGCATCATCCAAATCGCCACTGCGCTGGTAGGCCAGTGCCATGCCTGTCAACGCCCGGATGCGTCCTGTCAACCGGCCATCGTTTTCAGCAGTTTGATACAGTCGCCGCAGCAGATAGAGCGCATCATCAACCTGATTGGATGCGATCAGAATGCGAGCCAGCGTCACATGCTCGAATTCCTTTGTGTAGCTGGTCTCGTCATCAACGCTCAACCCCGATTCCCAGGCCCAGCGGTTCGCGCGTTCCACTTCGCCCTGTGCGATCCACAGGCGCGCGCGCAGTGCGGAAGCCAACCGCACCCGGTTGAACAGATTGTGCTTCACAGCAATAGCTTCTGCGGTGTCAACCAAGCCCAATGCACCCTTTAGATCACCCTCGCAGCGATGCATCATCGCCAGCCCGAGCCGGGCGTGCGCGGCGATATCCGGCTTCTTGAAGCGTTTGGCTAACCGGACGGCTTCCACTAGATGGTGTTCGGCAACACGGCGTTCGTTCCACTCGCTGTGGATCACACCCAACCGCATATGGATCCGGCAGACCACCGGCAGGTAGGTGCCGCCTTCACGCCGTGCCAGGGATAGTGCTTTCTGGTAGGCTGATGCCGCTTCGATCATATGGCCGCGGTACAGGCTGAGCTGTGCGAGCTCATCCATAGCTGTCTGTGCCACATACAGGTTGCCCGACTCAGCTCCTGTCTGCGCCGCTGCCTCGAAGCTGTCGGCAGCCTGCCGCATATCACGTGCGTCGCGGTACGCAAAACCGAGGTTCAGGGTGATAATGCTGCGCAGCAGATGATCTTCTTCTGGCAGAGCAGCCAGCGCTCGCCGTGAATAGGACACTGCTCGTGACGTATCACCGCGAAGAGCGGATGTGGCAGCCTGCATGGCTTCAGAAAGCCCCGGCAGATTGGATCCTGCGTGCGGTGCAGCAACCACGGACGAATGGGAAAGATTGGCCGTGGCGCGCTGCCGCTCCACAGTATGCATGTTGATCGGCTGTTCGGCTGCGTTGACTTCTTCTAATGTTGCCAGTGCCCACACATGATACAGCTTCAGCCGTGGCCGGTCTTGCAGCATATGCTCAGGGAGTGCTTCCAGCCAACCGACTAATGTGGCCAGCTCACCGCGGGCCCACATCTGATGGGCCGTCGCATCAATCAGGTGCAGCACCCGTTCGAAGTCACCCGCTGCCAGCGCGTGCCCGACTGCCTCTTCGCTCAGACCATTGTCCGCGAACCAGTCGGCGGCTTCCTGGTGGATTACTGGGATTGCATCCGGATCGGTGTGCTTCAAATATTCGCGCAGAAAGCTCGCAAACAGATGATGGTAACGATACCAACGCCGTGCCTCATCGAGCACCACGACAAAAAGATTGTCGCGTTCCAGCTGCAGCAGTAGCTCACGGCTGTCCTCCCGACCCGTCACCGCATCACACAGTGGGCCGCTCAACCGGTTCAAAAGGGAGGTGCGCAGCAGGAAATCTTGAACGTCATCGGGTTGTTTGTGCAGCACCTCGACCGCCAGATAGTCAAGAATGTGACGGTGTCCGCCGGAAAAGGTGCGGATGAACTCCCGGAAGTCGGGCCGGCCCCGCATTGAAAGCGCGGCCAGTTGAATTCCTGCGATCCAACCCTCTGTGCTTTCTTCAAGCGCATGGATGTCTTCTGCGCTTAAATCCGGCGCGGCCACATGGTCCAGGAAAGCGGTCATCTCTTCTGTGCTGAAGCGTAGATCTTCTGCACGCAGCTCTGTGATCTCGCCTCGCGCCCGCATGCGGGCCAAGTGCAAAGGCGGATCTGTACGGCTGGATATCACTATGGATAGCGGCGCGGGCATCTGTTCGATTAGGAACGACACCATGCGATGAACTGCTGGGGCCTCTATCGTGTGGTAGTCGTCAAGCACCAGCGTGAACGGTTCGTGCACCCGGGAGAGATCGTTGATCAGGCTCGTCAGCACCGGTTCTGTCTGTAAGGGCTGCCCCTGTTTGAGTTGCCCGCGCGCTTCTCCGCCGACCTCATCGTCCAGCCGCCAGAGTGCTTCGACCAGATACGCCAGAAAGCGCATAGGGTCATTGTCGTTTTTGTCCAGTGAGAGCCAGGCTACCCGCTGGCCGTCAGCCCAGTGGGCCAGCAGTGTGGTTTTACCAAAACCTGTTGGGGCAGAGAGGAGGGTCAGACGGGTTTGGTTAATCCGGCTGAAGAGGCGGTCCCGTGGCACAAACGTCGTTTGCTGGGCGGGGATATGGAGTTTGGTAACGAGAATCATCTGGTCCATCTTCCGGGCCCCCTGCTGATTGTTCAGTTGCTCAACAGGTCAGGTGAAATGAGTGTTAGCAGTCTATCACACTCATTTGTGTACAGTCAAGGCGCACCAACCGTGATGAGGTCGGCCAATTGTTCAAATGTACTGGGTCCTATACCAGAGACGTTCTGAAGGTCCTGAATGTTCCCAAATTGCCCATTTTCTTCTCGATATGCGATGATCCGCTCAGCCAACGCCGGGCCGATTCCAGGTAGGGTTTGTAGGGTGTCAGCATCAGCTGTATTGATATTCACCGGGCCCTGAGGTGCCACCCCACCGCCCGATGCATCGCCTTGTACCGGTGGGGCTGCCTCCCCAATGACCGGTACGTAAACCTGTTCACCGTTGGCCAGTTCCGCCGCCAGATTGACCCCATCCAGATTCGCATCGGCGCTGGCCCCACCCGCAAGTTCGATGGCATCACGCACAATGGAACCAGGTGGCAGTGTGTAAACATCCGGGCTGGCGACCGCCCCACTGACATAAATCTGAATAGGGCCAGGTGTTACGGTAGGGCTTGGCGGCTGGATTACGATCGGCTCCGGTGGACGGTAGCGCAGTGCGAACAGCGCCGCAGCCCCGGCCACCGCCAACCCGACGATCACCAAGACAAGGATACGATTGCGCTCTAACCAGTCATTGACCATGGTTGCTCCTCCCTACATGCGGAAGACCCCATAGCGGGTTGCTTGGACCGGGGCATTCAGGCAGGCACTGAGCGCCAGCCCTAATACACGTCTGGTCTCTGCCGGGTCAAGGATGCCATCATCCCACAGGCGTGCCGTCGAATAGTACGGGCTGCCCTCACGTTCATACTTGTCGAGTATCGGCTGCTTGAACTCAGCCAACTCATCGGCATCCATGAGCGGCTCGCCCCGACGCTCGCGCTGATCCTGCTTGACGGTTGCCAGTACGTTGGCTGCCTGTTCGCCGCCCATCACACTGATGCGGGCGTTGGGCCACATCCACAAAAACCGCGGATTGTAGGCCCGTCCGCACATGCCGTAATTGCCCGCGCCGAAGCTCCCGCCGATAATGAGCGTCAGCTTGGGCACAGCTGCATTCGCCACCGCATGGACCATCTTGGCTCCGTCTTTGGCAATGCCGCCTGCCTCGTAATCCTTACCAACCATGAAGCCGGTCACATTCTGCAGGAACAACAAGGGGATTCGCCGCTGGTTGCATAGTTCAATGAAGTGTGCGCCTTTCAACGCACTCTCGCTGAACAACACACCGTTGTTCGCAACGATGCCAACCGGATACCCCTCAATACGTGCGAAGCCTGTCACCAATGTGGTGCCATACGTCGCTTTAAACTCCCGCAGTATCGATCCATCTACCAGCCGGGCGATCACCTCGCGGACATCATAGCTCTCCCGAAACGTGCGCGGGATCACGCCGTACAGCTCTTCCGGGCTGTAGAGTGGCTCTTCCGGCGGGGTGATATCCTGCTCGATGTGTTTGCGGGTATTCAGCGTGGCGACGATGTCTCGCAGGATCTCGATAGCATGGGGGTCATCTTCCGCGAAATGATCGGCCACCCCGGAGACATGCGTGTGCACATAAGCACCACCAAGCTCCTCGGCAGTGACTTCTTCCCCGGTAGCGGCCTTTACCAGCGGGGGCCCACCCAGAAAGATCGTGCCTGTTCCCTTGACGATCACCGTCTCATCGGACATGGCAGGCACGTAAGCCCCACCGGCCGTGCAACTGCCCATCACCGCACTGATCTGAGGGATTCCTTCGGCACTCATCACCGCCTGATTGTAGAAGATCCGCCCGAAATGCTCTTTGTCCGGGAAGACGTCGTCCTGCATGGGGAGGAATGCGCCCCCTGAGTCCACCAGATAAAGACATGGCAGCCTGTTCTGTAGGGCGATTTCCTGCGCGCGCAGGTGCTTTTTGACCGTCATCGGATAGTAGCTGCCACCCTTAACAGTCGCATCGTTCGCGATGATCAGGCACTCTCTGCCGGAAACCCGGCCAATCCCGGCCACCATTCCCGCCGCGGGTGCATCACCACCGTACAGTTGCCAGGCCGCCAGAGGTGCTATTTCGAGAAAGGGTGAGCCCTCATCCAGGAGGGAGTCGATGCGGTCGCGCACCAACATCTTTCCCTGATCGGTATGACGCTTGCGGTACTTCTCACCGCCGCCCTGCCGGACAAGGGCAAGCCGTTCCTGCAGTTGATCGGCCAACGCCCGGTTGGCTTCAGCATTGGCTGCAAAGGCCGGGTCGGCGGTATTGATCATCGACTCGATTGCATGCATAGAGGATGCTCTCTGTGGGTTAGAGATCTACCCGGAAGGTTAACATACAGTGGGCAAGGGTATCAAAAAGGGGCAGCGTGCTGCCCCCGGCCATCACCAGCCCCAGGTGCCCGGCCCGCCCTTGAACGGCCCCACGATTTCTGAGGTGATCCACCCACCGTAGAAATCGCCTGCCTGCGGTTGGACCTGCTCATCGTCGACATAGCAGGCATCCATCTGTGAAGGATACACAGCGATATAGTCTTTGATTGCCTCGTAGCCCTTATTGGGAGTCTTGTAGGCCCAGGCTGCGTTCTCAGCGGTCTTATCGCCCACTTCGATGGTGTAGTAGCTCGCTGCGCCCTTGAACTCACAGAAGGTCCGGCGGTTGGTGGGTGTTAGATACGCCATCTTCACATCTTCCACCGGGACATAGTACGCTGGTGGATGGCTGGTTTCCAACACACGGACTGCATTGGTTGAGTCGGCAATAGTCTCACCATTGAATACGATCCGGATGCGCCGGTCGGACTCTTCCACGCGCGGCGGGCGCGGATAGTCCCATACAGACTCCTGTCCCGGTCCGGGTTCTATGCGCTTTCTCATTGAATTACTGCTCCTGTACTCTCTCACGTGAGCAGAGTGTAGCGAATCATGCCAGTTTGATGCGCGGATTGAGCACGGCATACAGGATATCCGCCGTGAAGTTGGCAATCAGAATGATGACCACAGTCACCATGACAATTGCCTGCACCAAAGGCAGATCGCGGTTGTTGATCGCAAAGATCAACAGCCGCCCTAACCCCGGATAGTTGAACACGAACTCAATGACCACCAACCCGCTCAGCAGCCAGCCTGTGCTCGTTGCGATGACCGTCACCGTAGGGATCAGTGCATTGCGCAGGACATGGTTGAACACCACCCGCCGGCGAGGGATCCCCTTAAGGGTCGCCGTATTGACGTAGTCTTTCTTCAGTTCCTCGATTACACCGGCCCGAACCAACCGGATGACATACGCCAGCAGCACCAATGTTGCCGTAATGGCGGGCAGCCACAGAAACGGCAGCGCCTCGCTGAATGTGGCATTGGGATTGATCGACGAACTTGCCGGGAACCACCAGTCGAGGGACTGTATGATCGGCAGCTGTCGCATGCCCAGGGCCACCACATTGATCAAGAACAACCCCGTCACAAACTCCGGCAGGCTGACAACCGACAGCGACAGGATCGAGATCAGCCCATCAGCGAACTTGCCCTCAGACAGACCCGCAACCACCCCCAGCGTGACAGCCAGCGGTACAGCCAACAGCAATGTCAGCGCTGCCAGACGCCCGGAATTCAGGACCCGTGCCCCCAGCAGTTCATTGATATCCCGCCGTGGACTCGAAAACGTCTGCCCCAGATCCCCAGTGAAGAAGGACGCTGCCCAGTCAACATACTGCACTAGCAGTGGCTCGTTGAGACCCAGTTCCTCCCGGGTGGCTTCCAGAGCCGCGTCGGTCGCTTCCCTGCCTAAGATCACCTGTGCCACATCGCCCGGTAGAACGCGCGTCAGTGCGAAGATCAGCAGTGAGGTGAGAAACAACGTCAGCACGAAAAACGCCAGACGGCGCAGCAGAAACCGGATCATGAGTGTTCTACCTCAGGCAGCGTTTTGCGCTGTGCTTCAATCAGTTCGTCAATTGGGATATGACACCGAATGTAGTGCCCTTCCCCGTCGGCTCGCCAGGGTGGTGCGTCCGTCTCACAGATCGCGCCGATCTTGCGTGGACAGCGTGTGTGGAACCGGCACCCGCTCGGGATGTCACGTGCGCTGGGAATGTTCTCATTCAACAGCACCGGATCCTCACGTCGGGCCGGGTCAGGGATCGGGATCGCTGAGACAAGCGCTTCGGTATAGGGATGCAGCGGCGGTTGGTGTAGTTCCTGTGCTTCGCCCACTTCCACGAGATGCCCCAGATACATCACAGCGATATAGTCCGCCAGGTAGCTGACTACCGATAGATCGTGCGAGATGAAGATGTAAGCGGCATCCCGATCTTTCTGCAGCCGTGCCAGCAGATTCAATACTGCTGACTGCACGGATACATCCAACGCCGAAACGGGTTCATCGGCCAGAATGAGCATCGGATTGGACGCAAACGCTCGCGCTATGGCCACGCGCTGCTTTTCGCCGCCGCTCAGCTCATTCGGATAGCGTGTGGCGTATTCCTCGCGTAGATTGACTGCCTTCAACAGGCGCCGCACCTCAGTCTCGGCTTCGGTACGGCTGAGACCGCCCAGCTTCATCAAGGGACGCCGGATCGACTGCCCAACCGTGAGGTAGGGATTCAGGGAGTTCTGCGGGTTTTGGAAGATCATCTGCAGGTCGGCCAGAGTTTCGCGATCCCGGCCGCGCAGCGCCGCGGGGAGTTCAACGCCCATCAGGATCATCTCCCCACCGGTCTTCTCAAACAGACCGATCACCACTTTGGAAAGCGTGGTCTTCCCGCTCCCGCTCTCGCCGACCAGCCCGTAGGTTCTTCCCCGGTTGACGGTCATATTGACCCCATCTACGGCGCGCACCGGCGAGGGCTTCTCCCCTTTGATGATATCCTGCACCGTGCGCCGTGTTGGGAAATACTTGTACAGGCTGTCAAGCTCCAGTAATGGCTCGCGTTCCTCGTCGAGTGTATCCGTAATGATCGCGTCTTCATCGGTCGCATACACGGTCCGCGGATTGATGCTGCCGTCGGCCAGCTCCTTCCAGCGGTGGCACCGTACCAAGCGCCCGGCCTCGGGGGCTTCAAGCGGTGGTTTGGTCTGGCAGATCTCAATAGCCAGTGGACAGCGGGGTGCATAGACACACCCCTGTGGCAGATCAGCCAATGAAGGCGGACGCCCCGGGATCGTCTGCAGGGGCCGGTCGCGCTTTGTCTGCCCGGGCTGCGGAATGGCATTCAACAGCCCGATGGTGTAAGGGTGCAGCGGCTTATAGAAAAGGTCATAGACCGGCGCATCCGCCATGATCTCGCCAGCATACATGACAATCACACGGTCGCAGATCTGTGCTACAACACCCAGATTATGCGTCACGTAGACAGCCGCCGTCTCGTCCTCTTTGATCAGATCGCGCACCAGCTCCAGGATGACGGCTTCCGTGGTAACGTCCAGGGCGGTTGTCGGCTCGTCCAATACCAGCAGCTTCGGTGAGGTGCTCAAGGCCATCGCGATCATAACGCGCTGCTGCTGCCCGCCGGAGATCTCATGTGGAAAACGCTCCACCAGTTTTTCCGGGTCGGCCAGATTGACACGCTCCAATCCGTCAATAACGCGATCCATGATTGCCTCACGGCTCAGATCCGTGTGTGCACCGATTAACTCGGCAATCTGCTTGCCGATCCGAATGGAGGGGTTCAACGCGGCCATCGGATTCTGCGGTACCAGATTCATCCGTGCACCCCAGATGTTGCGCATCTGCGCGGGCGGGGCAGCAGATATGTCCTCGCCGAGAAACTCGATGCGGCTGCCAGGTTCAGTGCGGCCGTTGCTCGGCAGGTAGCGGATCAAGCCCCGGGCGATTGTTGACTTCCCCGAGCCTGACTCCCCCACGATACCGTAGATCTCGCCCGGCTCCACAGTGATGCCGAACTCGCGCACGGCCCCGATCCACTGCTTGTTGACCTTATAGCTGATGCCAACGTTTTCGGCTTTGAGTACGCTCATTTCTCACTCGCTCTTCTGCACAATGTTCTTGATCCCGTCGGACATCAGGTTAACCCCGACGACCAACAGCGCAATAGCCGCCGCAGGGAAATTCAGGGCCCAAGGCGCGATGTTATAGTTGCCGCCGCGTGCTTCTTCAACCATCAAGCCCCAATCCGGTGTGGGTGGGTTTGCGCCTATGCCTAGAAATCCAAGGGCAGCCACCAGGAAGATCGCGTATGAAAAACGCAGCGACGCTTCCACAACCAGCGTCGGTACGACCGAGGGAAAGATCTCCCGGAAGAGTATATATCCCAGTGACTCACCGCGGATGCGGGCCGCCTGTACAAACTCTCGCGTTTTGATCTCCAGCGTGCTGCTGCGCACCACACGCGCCACAATCGGCACATAGACCACCGCGATCACCAGCAGCACACTGTTACGAGCCAAAAGGAACTGCAAGCTTCCCTGTTCCAGGGACAGGTTGCGGATCACGCCCAGGATGACCAGCGCCAGCAGCAGGGCAGGCATCGCCAACAGGGCATCGATCACGCGGCTGGTTGCTTCGTCGATCCAACCGCCTTGGTAGCCAATATACAGTCCGATCACGGTTCCGATCAGCACAGCCAGCAGGGTCCCCAACCCAGCCTTCTGAAAGATGCTGCTCGTCCCGATCATCACCCGGCTGAACACGTCACGCCCAAGCGTATCTGTACCAAAAGGATGTTGTGTGGAAGGGGCCGCACTCACCGGGATGTCCCCTGTCTCGTTTGCGCCGTACGGTGCCAGCGCGTTGCCGAAAAAGGCGAGGAACAGGAATAGCAGCACAATGGTCGTGCCTACGGCAGTCTGTGGATCGCCGAAGAGTTGGCGTATAAACCGGAGCACACCCTGCACAATGCGCTGTATGTTGTCCATGTTTAATGCCTCAGAGATGACTGAAGACTGAGAAGGGGGCTCACTCGGAGCCCCCTCTCAAGCTTAAGCCAGCACAGCGTTGTTGAAGTTGGTGCGTCCCGGGAAGGGGTGTACCGCGACACCGCTGACATTCTCAGCAAATACGCCGAATGACGCGAAGAAGTAGGGGATGATAACAGGGCCACGCTCGATGAGGATACGCTGGATTTCCTCGTAAAGCCCAACCCGTTCGGCTTCGTCGGTGGTAGCCCCGGCTTCCTCGATCAAGGCGTCAAGTTCCTCATCGCTGAAGTGAGCCTCATTCCACATCGCGCCTGACTTGTAGGCCACATCCAGATAGAACTGTGGGATCGGGCGTGAACCCCACGGTGTGATACCCAGATCGACTTCAAGCCAACCATCGTCCCCGTAGTAGACGGATTCTTCCTGCACTTCAATGGTGACATTGATACCGGCCTCAGCCCACTGTGATGCGAGCACCTGTGCCAGTTCGGGACGGCCTGGTGCATTGGGCACGAACAGGGTCATCTCGAGACCGTCCGGATAGCCGGCATCCGCAAGCAGCTGACGGGCCATCTCGGGATTGTGTTCCGGCAGGGCGAATGCCTCGGTATAGTACCGGCTGTACAGCGGCCCAATGGGATTGTCCCGCCCGAGGGCACCAAAGCCCAGCTGGACGCGCTCAAATACAGCCTGCCGGTCAGTCGCGTGTTTGAATGCCAGGCGCACGTTCGGGTCGCTGCCCGGTTCACGGTCGGCGCGCAGCCGCACCAGATCATGGCCGTTCGTTGCTACGTCCACCGCCTGGTAGAGATCCTCTTCCGACAGACCCAGGAACGTGGGATTGTCCAGCCGCAGCACTGAGTCGACTGTGCCGCTGCGCAGCGCATTGACCGCGGCTTCCGTATCTGGGAAGTAGATGAACTCCAGGCCGCCCACCGTGGGGGCACCCGCGAAGTAGTCTGGATTGGCTTCGAGAATGGCACGGTCTTCAGTGATGTATTCCACCAGGCGGAATGGGCCGGTGCCATTGAAGCTGTTGCCGATGTCTTCGGCATTGGCCTGCAAAATCAGAGCGCGATTGTCGGCCAGCGTATAAAGGAAGTCTGCATCCGGTTCGGAAAGCGTGATTGTCAGTGTGTTGCCATCCGCTTCCATGGTCTCGATGATACCAAACAGGTCAGCCGCGGAGCTTTCGTCACTACCGAGGCGTTCCAGCGTCCACATCACATCATCCAGAGTGAGGGGATCACCGTTGTGGAAGGTCACACCTTCCGCGATAGTCAACGTATAGACCGTGCCCTCTTCGTTGACTTCCCAGTCGGTTGCCAGCCGCGGCACCAATGTGTTGTCCGCGTCGGTGTCGATAAGATAGTCATAGATGGCATTGAGGAAAGCGATCTCAACATCAGCCGATGCCTGGCTTGGATCAAGCACGCTGGGCGCCCCGCCCCAGGCCACGCGGATAGTATCCGTGCTGGCACTGCCGCCTTCTTCGCCTTCATCAGTCGCCCCCGGCGTTGTGCAGGAGACGATCACCGCACCGGCAGCACCGGCAGCCATGATCTTCAGAAAACGACGGCGTGATAGGTTTTCATTTTGCTCTTTGTGAAGCATAAATCGTGAGCTCCTTCGTATTTGGCATGCTAGGAGTATAGGCAATTACCAGGGCTCTTACCAACGAGCAGGCTGGTGAGTGAACCCGTTAGCATGTTACAATCCAAATCGTGAAGAGATGTGATATGATTGAAGCAGTACAGGATTGTGATAAGGTATAGAACAGCGTGACCGACGTTCGTCCGCTCCGCTGGCACGACCTACCGCTCGCCTATCGTCTTGCCGGTCATGGGGTCAGTTTTGATACACAGCTGCGCATAACCATCGGCGACGATCCGCTGAGGCAGGCTCTGCTGACAAGTCTCGGCCGCACCCACATCTATGTGCTTCGCTATGATGAAGAAGGTGGCCTTGGTCAGCTGCACTATCCGGCTCAGCAGTCGGTAGCCCGCTTGGCCTACATCGCTCCCATGCTTGAGAGTGCGGAAGATGAGGGGTTGTGGTTGTCTCTATTGGATGGATTGGCAGTGGCTGCCGGTCAGCGTGGCGCAGTGAACATCATCGCGGAGGTCGACGACGACTCGCCGCTGATGGATATTCTGAGGCGGGCCAACTTTGGTGTGTATGCCCGGCAGGAGCTCTGGCGGCGTACTCGCCATGCAAATGGCGAGCCGACCGGAGTTCTGCGCCCGGCCCATGAAGCTGATGAGATCGCGATGCGCGTGCTTTACAGCGAGCTTACCTCCGGCTTGATGCGTCAGGTTGAACCCCTTTCAACTGTGGCCGATGCCATCTATGTGATGGAAGGCCCGCAGGGGCGCAACCACATCATCGGTATGGTGATCGAGCATCGCGGGGTGCGGCGCAATATGCTGGAGATGTACCTTTCACCAGCCGCCGGGGAGCGCGCCGATGCGTTTGTGCGAGAAGCGCTCGCGCTGTCAGCCAACCCGGATCGACCTGTGTACTGCCGGATACGCTGCAAGGTTGCCGCGCTAGGCATGAGCTTGAGTGAGCACGGTTTTGAGCCTATGGCCAGCCAGGCTGTTATGGTTCGGCACACTGCGGCGCGGATCAAGCATCACGCCTTTGAGAAACTCCCGGTGATCGACAGCATCATGCCTGCTGCCAATCGCATCACCGATGTAGGTGACTAATGGTATTTGCTGATTTGATTAGAGAAGAGCAGAGTAATATTGGTAGATAACAGAATAATGAGCGACAGCGTGCATCCAAAGGTGGTTATGGAACGACGTATCACGGACGACCTCACCACACTGCTTTCCGTCTTACCTTCAGACATCGCCGAGGTCATCGAGCAGATCGGTCGCAATGACGATCTGCTGGAGATTATCCTGGACCTTGGGCGTGTTCCCACCGCACGCTACACGGATGGAGAGTATGTACTCATCGACCGGGAAGTGCAGGAGGAAGACCTCGAGTCTGTTGTCATGCAGCTCGGCGATTTCGACGCGGACAACCGCGCCGGCATCGAGCGCACCCTGCATCGCATTTCCGGCATTCGCAACCGGCGCGGCGAGATCGTTGGTCTGACCTGCCGCATCGGCCGTGCTGTGTTCGGCACAATCGAGATCATCAGAGATATCGTGCAGGGTGGCAAAAGCATCCTGATGCTCGGCAAACCAGGTGTTGGTAAGACAACGATGCTCCGCGAGGCAGCCCGTGTTCTAGCACAGGAAAAGCGCGTGGTCATTGTTGACACCTCCAACGAGATAGGTGGCGACGGCGATATCCCCCATCAGGCGATTGGCAAGTCGCGGCGCATGCAGGTGCCAACCCCCAATCTCCAGCACGAGGTGATGATCGAGGCGGTGGAAAACCACAACCCTGAGGTGATCATCATTGACGAGATCGGGCGTGAGCTGGAAGCGTTGGCCGCACGCACAATCGCCGAGCGCGGCGTACAGCTGATCGGTACAGCACACGGCATCACGCTGGACAATCTGCTGCTCAACCCGCCGCTTTCCGATCTGGTTGGCGGTATTGAAAGCGTAACCCTCTCCGATGAGGAAGCACGCCGTCGTGGCACGCAGAAGACCGTTCTGGAGCGGCGTTCACCGCCCACTTTTGACGTACTCATCGAGCTGCAAGACCGCAACACACTGGTGATCCACCATGATGTGGCCTATGCAGTCGATATGTCACTGCGGGGCAAGACCCTCCAGCCGGAGGTTCGCATTCGGCAGGAAGATGGTACCGTCAAGATTGAAGAGGGATATACTCCCCCTCAGCGCGAGGCTAGAGCCAGTCGAAACGGCATGCGCGGCTCCGGAAAAGAGGCGCAGCCTACCCCACAGTCAGCGCCAGCCGAGGTCAGCGACGGTATTGACATCAAAAAGCCCAAAAAGCTTAAACCCGTACACGTCTATCCATACGGCATTGCTCGCAACCGGCTGATGCAGTCGGCGAAGGACTTCGGGGTGCCGCTCTACATTGTGGAGAGTCTGGATCAGGCCGAGATCCTGCTAACGCACAAGAACTTCTACCGGCGGCGCCCACGCATCATTGTGGATGCCGAACAGCGTGGACTGCCCATCTATGTGCTGCGGTCAAACACCATCGCCCAGATGGAAAGTTTCCTTGTCGATCAGTTCGGTTTGGAGCTAGACGGCAGCAGCGACGATCTGGTGGCACGCGCCCTCAACGAGACCAGAGAGGGTATTGAAGCTGTGCTGGCAGGCGCTGAATCCATTGACCTGACACCGCAGACAGCCTACATTCGCAAGCTGCAGCATGAGATCGTGCGGGATGCCAATCTGATCTCACACAGCTACGGGAAGGAACCCAACCGCCATATTCGCATCTTCCGTGGGTAGCGATGTTTATCACGTTTGAAGGGCCGGATGGAAGCGGCAAGACAACACAGATCACCCTGCTGGCCAATAGGCTGCGCCAGCAGGGTCATGTTATTTGTATCACGCGTGAGCCGGGCGGTACATCCATCGGCGAGCAGATCCGTGATGTGCTGCACAACCATAAGAATACTGAGCTTGCCCCCCGCACTGAGGTGCTCTTATACACCGCGTCGCGCGCCCAACTGGTAGCTGAAGTGATCCGACCTGCTCTGGCCGCCGGCAAGATCGTCATCAGCGACCGCTACTACGACAGTACCTTCGCCTATCAGGGCTACGGACATGGCCTTGATCTCGATATGCTCGCTGACTTAACTCAGATTGCTACGGACGGCCTCGCACCGGATTTAACGTTCTACTTCGCGTTGGAGCCCGCTGAAGGGCTGCGCCGCCGCCAGCAGGATGACGGCTCCGAGTGGAACAGGATGGATGCCCTTGCCGAGGATTTTCACCGGCGTGTGGCACAGGGCTATCATGCCTTGATGGCGCGTGAGCCTGAGCGCTGGGTCAGCATCGATGCCTCTCGCCCTATTGAGGCAGTACAGGTCGCAGTCTGGCAGGCGGTTATGGATCGCCTTCGGTGAACGACTCTTCAATCGAATCCGGGCTTTCACCGGATTCCAACCGCCGCGTGACCTCATCAAACTCCGGCCCTGGATCCTCATCCATTGCACTGGCGAGTTCGCGCATGGTGCGGCCTAAGGCCTTGGGATCGTTTTCGTCCAGATTGGCCAGCCGGGCCGGATCGGCGATACGCTCAAGCCGACGTTCTTCGCTGGTGGTGATCGCCACTCGCCGGATGATCTGGCCGATCTCGGTAGAGGCACAGTTTGGGCAGACAACTGTATCGGCATCCATTGCCGCGATAGACTCATACCGCTTTGTAAACGCGGTTCCACATTGTTTACAGCGATAATCGTAAGCAGGCATAGGCAGAGGACTCACTGTATGTCGGATAATTCAGAGAAGCCCGTTCATCCTCTTGAGCGGCGGGTGGAACAGCCTATAGCACCCAAGCAGCCACCTCAGCAGCCGGAGGGCCCCCGCATCATCGGGATCGAAGGGCTCAGCAAACCAGTTGTAACCTATGTCCTGTTGGGGATCAACATCGTGGTCTTCCTCATAGATAGGCTGTTGGGGGGGCAGCTGACCGTCCTCGGTTGGAAGGAGGATGCAGCGATCATTGCGGGCGAATTCTGGCGGCTGTTTACACCGATGTTTCTGCATGGCGGGCTGATCCACCTTGGCCTGAACAGCTACTTTCTCTATATTGTTGGCCCGCAGATCGAGCGTACATTCGGCGCGTTTCGGTTTTTAATTTTGTACATTCTGGCCGGGATCGCAGGGGCTGTTGCCAGCTTCGCCCTGACCCCCAACCCTTCCATTGGGGCCAGCGGCGCGCTTTTCGGTCTGCTTGGTGCTTTCGTCCCGTTTCTATTGCGCAACCGCGAGCTGCTGCCCAATACAGACCAGTCCCTCCGCCAGATCGGATTGATTATCGGGATCAACCTGTTGTTCGGCCTTCAGCCTGGTATTGACAATTGGGGCCACATTGGGGGCATGCTTGGGGGCATGGCGATGGCGTGGTTCATCACACCGCTTTACAAGGCGGAGCCAGCCGCATATTTCAGCGAGGATCTCAAACTCGTCGATCAATCCGATCCGGTGACGACGACTTTGGCAGCGGGGGCCGCTCTGACCGTTCTGTTGGGCCTGCTCACCGCGCTGCTGATCGGCGTCAAGGTGTGATCAGCTTGTAGCCGCGCCCACGCACTGTTGTGATGTAGCGCGGACTGCCCGAGTCGGGCTCAACCTTAGAGCGCAGACGGCTGACGAGTTTCTCAATGCGAGCATCGTCTACCTCATCGATGTATTCCACGCCCCACACCGTCTCAACGATCTGGTATTTGTCGGTCAGTTTGTTACGCCGCTCGAATAGCAGGGACATCAGCTTGAACTCAAGCTCGGTCAGGGCTGGTGTGCTGGCCCCTTCCACCCACACCTCCCCCGCATCATGATCCACCCATAGGCCGTCTTCCTGCTCCACCCGTGCCTGTCGTCGCAGAAACTCAAAAAGCAGGTCGGCAAAGATGCTGGGTTCACCCTCTTCCATCTCGATCAGTCCCCAACGCAGGAGGGCTGTGATCATGGTCGGCGAGAGCTGCTCCGCGCTGCCCGTCGCAATCTGGCCCAGTGCCTGCCGTTCGTCCGGAGCCAGCTGCCCGATCAACCGGCTGCATTCCGTACGGATGGTTGCATCATGGAGAAAGTAGTCCAGAACTGTCTCAAAGTTGTCGGTGATCGGCGCGCCGCTGGCCTCTGTTTCATGCAGCAGTTCGGCCAATTGGCTGACCGCCGCACGCAGCAGGCGGGGGTGTCCGCCCGTTTGCTCCCACATGAAGTCCAGCTCGTGCTCGCTGATCTCGTCTGTCACGCCTGCATGGGCAGCCAGGCCGCGCACCAACTCATCAGCCTCGGCTCGCTTCAATGGACCCAAATAGAATGTCGCAGACGCAAACATCTCAATGAACTCAGCGGTTTGCTCATCAAAGCGACGCGAGCCGAGCCGCCTAACAGTGGCTGTGATGTATATGAGGTTGCGCGGATAGCGGTCCTTCATATGGCGCAGATTGAGCAGTACCCGAGCATCCAATGAGTCAAATGCCTCGTCGAACTCGTCCAGCAGCAGGATCACGTCGCGGTCGCCCTCTTCAATGACGGTAGTCATTGCGCTGTTGAAGCTAAACGGCACCATGAACTGACTGTCCGGTTCAACGACCTTCTGATAGTGTTCGGCTACATGACTGAGCAGATCAACCTCGTCAATGTTCTGCTGCACGGCTCGCAAAATAAGCTCGTAGAATCCCTGTCCACTGAGCTCAAGCATGCCGTTGCAGTCAATATAGATGAAGACCGCTTGGCGATTGGCAACGTGCGTGTAGCGGTCGACTACATCCGTGGCCAGCAGACTGCGGATCAGTGTGGATTTGCCCATGTTGCTCAACCCCACTATCGAAATACAGTGGGAGTCGCGCAGAGCCTGCAGAATGCGGTCGATCTCGTCTTCACGCCGAACGGTTACGGGCGTTGGCATCGGGTCCCTTTCTGAATCAAAGGGCTGGCACGTCAGGAACGCGCCAGCCCACAGTAAGCGTCATGTCGAGCGATCAGGTCAGACGGATTCGGCGCACTACGATGACCACAAACACCAGGGCAACGGCCAGCAGCCCCGCCCCGATCAGACCAGTTCCACCGGTGAAACCTGCAACCGGCAGGGTGGCTGTCCCGGTAGGTGCAATGGGGCCGCCTTCACCCGTTGGCACGGGTGTTTCCGTACCGATCACACCGCTCTCGCCATCACCGGACAGCGGGGTAGGTGTAGGCAGGCCATCATCCGCTTCAGGAGTGTCGGTTGCGTCCTGTTCGTCGTCATCTCCACCACCGATGGGTGTCACCTCGATCACACCGGACGTGCGTGGGGCGAGTGGTGTTGGGGTGGCAAGGCCATTGTCTTCGCCGTCTTCTTCGGTGGGTATCTGCGTGAAGGTGGCTGTCGGCTCATCAACGGCACCGCCTTCTTCGGTTGCGGTCGGGGTTTCTTCGTCGACAGGTGTACCCTCGTCTGGTTCGCCTTCATCGGCTGCCCCTTCGTCATCAGGGACAGTCGTGATCACCAGGTCGGACGTGGGTGTCACAGTCGGTTCTTCTATCTCACCTGTGTCAGCCCCTTCGTCATCGGGCGGCAGGCCGTCATCCAGGTCACCTTCCTCGGTCGGAACCTCACCGGTATCCGCGCCTTCATCATCTGTGGGGGGCTCATCGGTGAACAGAACGGCTTCTTCCGTCTGCGCAATGATGGTCATATTCGCTTCGTTGGTGAGCTGCGTGTCGGACACCTGTTCCCCTCCACCCGGGAGAATCGTGTCGCGCAGCAAGAAGACTCCGATGAGGCAGATCGCAATCGCGAATACTGCGCCGAGCACGAGGGCACCGATCAAGAAGCCCCGGTTGCTCGACTGTTCGGCTTCCAACTCCTCGTCTGCAGCCGCTTCCCCTTCTTCATCATCAAAGCTGAAGTAAAAATCATCATCAGCCATGGTCGCTCTCCATGTGGTGGTGGCCCGCAGGGGACCGGGGTCAAGATGCCCTTTCGTGCAGTGTATGCGCTAGGGCTCAGTTAGTCAAGCTGCTCCATGTTGGCAAAAGCTACGAACGCCGTTCCGACGGCAGGTATTTCTACCTCTGCACCCGGCGACCATAAACCGCTGGCCAGCTCCTGTGGTTCGTCTACAAGTGCAGTGACCGTACCTATCTCACCCAGATAGGGCGCTTGGAGCACCCGAACTTTATGCCCAACCTCAAAGTATGGACGGAGTTCGACATGTTCCGTCATCGATTGGGATGCTACTGGAATGATAATCTCTGGACGTATATCACGCCAGTTCGATTGTATCTTCATATCCACTGCTGCTTCGCGCCCGTTGTATGTATTCAACAGTGTCAGCAGCTGCTGATCCATCGGCGCCTCGCCGAAACCCTGTGTAACCACCAGCGGTACCTCCTCAGGCAGCCGGGGGATCAGGCTTGCACGTACACTCGAACAGATCAGCGCTTTTACGCCAACATTGGCAGCTGCCCGCATCAATGCTCCGGTCGCCGGTGAACCAATAACGATGATTGCACCGCGGTGGTCAATTGTGAATCGCTCCGCATCCGGCGTGGCTGCCTTTCCGATCTCATCGAGCACCTTGAGTGTGCCCCAGATGTTCTTGCCTGTACCCCATGCCGCTTGAATGATGACTCCGGTTGTTTCCACGACTACGGACCGGCGTGGTTCAACAATGACGGTAACACCGGGTGCTATCGCCAGGATATCCGTCTGTTCGGTTTCGCCTTCGACAAGAACCATGCCCTTTTCGACGCGTGCTATCCGGCCTTTGATCGGAGATTTGACCATGATCCGGCCAAGGCCACGTTGACGGCTCGCGATCTCTTCACCTACCTCCACCGATTCGCCTACCCGCTTCAGCAGATATTCGACCGCCTCTTCAGCAGAGACGCCCAACTGGTCACCGATATTCACCATTTTGAAGTCCGCGGGGAATTCTACATCCGCGATGGTTTCCAACGCGCCGATACTTTGGTTTTCCGTCAGGCTGGAAAGCCCCCCAGCCGGGATATCGTATTCCCGTTTGACCGTGGCTGATGTGCTAACCCGACTGTGGCTGGCCGCGATACTCATGAGAACTCCCTCCGTGTAATATCGGTCTGCCAACGCTCAATGAGTGTGCGCCGTGCTCCTGCATCGCGTGGCATGCGATATGGCCGTCCTCGTGCATCGATCACTACCCCGACCTGGCTGCCATACACCTGTGTTGTGTAGCCGCGCCGCCCACCGGGCAGATCAAAGGTGACTCCTTTTGCTTCCAGTGCAAGCTCTGCTACATCACCCTGTGGCAGCGGCACGACAGTAAAGGTGCCATACGGGGCTTCAAACTCGATCACGTCGCCCGTTGAAGGTCGTGTCAGGGTTCCCCGGGCCACAATATCCCCAGGACGCGCACGGCCCTCTGCCACCAAGACTCTCGCCATCTCTAGGAAGGCTCCCGTATCCAAAACCTGAACAACCGCCCGTGGATTGGCGATAGACATCACGCCGAGCATGGGGGCAATGCCGTATGCATCAGATAGGATGCGCGGGCTGTTGGTGGGCAGCAGACCATCAAGCAGGCTCATGACCCCAATACCCGGGTGCGGTGCCCGCGTTAGGGTGGCTCCGCTCAGCAGTATCTGCTGGAAGGCAGGCAGCGGCTGTCCTAGCCGGTCGCGCAGCCGGCGCAGTGCGGTGCGCACGACCTCCCGCGCGAATCCGTATTCCAGATCGCGGGCTTCCGGCGTGGCAGGCAGTGTATGCGGGAACAGCCACTTGTTCCATATCGCGTCACGGACATCGTCTGGCTCAGGGGAGGCGTCGACCATCCACCGTGCAACGGCCTCGACGCGCACGCTGTCCAGGCTTGAACGCGCTGCATGCCCCACGCCGAGATCGCCGTACACGCTAAGATAGGACTCGCCATCAATCGATGCTGCGACTGTAGTGGCTGAGCTGCCGACATCGATGCCAAGGATGTTCTCACCTTCCAGCACCCCCAGGATAGCGATAAGCTGCCCAAAACCCTGTGCTGTTGGGACAATGCCCAGCTCGCTCCAGTCGTTGATCTCGTCAAAACCGCTGGTGCTGCGGGATTTCTGCGCCCGGTACAGCTTCACGATTTCCGCACGCAGCTCATCGAGCTGTTCCACACCCAGAATCGGGTTGGGGTTGGGGGCGATAAGGTGGTTAATGCCGATCTCCTGGAACAGATCTGCCACCTCATCGGCCAGTTCAGCATTGCCGGCATAGAGAATAGAAGGCCGCCTGCTGCGATCTGTGCTGGCACAGGCCAGAGTCACCAGATCGATGCGGCGGCGCAGCGCCTCTACCGTACCGCCGTCCGTCCCTCCACTCAGAATGATCACGTCCGGAGGATCCTTGAGCAGCCGGTTGAGGATGGTCTCGGGTGCGACGCCGTCAACGAGACTGTAGCTGTCCACAATCTGAAAGTAGGCGCTCTCAGAAGCGCGGCGGCTGCTTGCAATGCTGAATTCCGGCATCAAGCCAATAAGCACAGCCCGGATGGGCTGGCCGCCGCTGGCCGTTGCCACCACCTGATCGACGCCGAGGTAGGGTGTACGTTCAGGCATCACGATGTTGAAGCGCTCATCCATCAGGGCACGCCCCGTTGTCCGTGTGATCTGCTCGACAGCCCATGCCACCCCCTGTATGATGTTCGACCAAGGGGCTTGTGCTGTGGATGGTGCCTCTCCCCACGCGAAAAAACGGTACATGCCGTCTGCCGAGTCAATGAGCAAGGCGCGCGTGTTGACCGTACCAACATCTACCGCGAGGATAGGCCCGGATGGGCGCGGATCCTCAAACAGGTCTTCGGATTGCTGTGGCGCATCAACATCCATATAGAGTCCTCACTGGCTATGGGAGGGCAGTGACGGCCCATTGGGCCACTGCGATCAGTCGTTCGCTCAGTACTGCCAGACCAGAAATGATCAGGCCGCCGTAGACAACGCCCAAGGTGACCACGACCACGCCCTGACCGGCGCTGGCCAATATCTCAAATGCGCGCAGCCGGACGGGATCACCGGTCGCAGTGCGCTCACGCAGCCAGAATTGGAAATAGATGAGAGTCAGTACCACAGCGAGCACAAAGATCAGACTGCTCGCTGCACCGGCAGGCGATACATCACCGCCCGGAAGTATGGGCTGCCAGCTCGCCATCACCTGCGGGAAGAGCGTTCCGGTGAGTGCTCCGCCAACTGCCACCGCAATACCAACCCCGACCAGATAGGCCACGCTGATATTACCCAGCGGGGACAGGGTAGCACTGAGCTTAAAGATGAGAAAAGCAAACAAGATCAGAGGGACGACCGCGATGAGCATCACGGTGAGGTTGCCGCTCAACAGAGGCAGCAGCACCCGTTGGATCACGATCTGGTACCAGACAATCAGCGCCACATAACCAACCGATACACCGATGAAGAGGTGCAGCGCGACGCGGTAGAGTGGATTGTCTCCGATCACGTAGCTCAACAGGGCAATGGTGAAGAAAAAACCCACCGCCCCACTGAGTAGTTCCGCCTGCCCGGCTGTCAGCCCGAACATATTATGGTCTCCTCCGCCTGGCGGTATAAAGCGCTCCGCCCCCAATAATAGCCAGCGCTGCCGCCAGCGTGCCGAGAGCCTGTGCGTTCCACTGCGCTGTGACGACTTCACTGCTGTTCGAATAGCCTACCGCGTCATTGATACCGCTCATCACGGCCGCGACCTGGCCGCTGGCGGCGTACGCGCGGGCGGTCGGGGTGGCGGCCACACTTGTTGCAACGATCACCGGTGTATCTATGGGGACTGCCGCCTGTTCCACCCACTTTCGGATTTCATCCGCCTGTGCTGAAACGACGATAAGCAGGTCAGGGGTCAATTCGATCAGAGTATCGGCGTCTGCCTGGGTCTGCTGTCCGGCTGTATCCACTGCCAGCGGTGAGGTAATCCCGGGGGCCGTCCCGAATGTCAGGCTGCGAATGCCGATAGCATCGCCAGGTACATAGCCCAAGTTGATCGGATCGGGCCCCTCAACCGTGGCTCTGGCAAAGGCCCGGCTTGCCAACGCTGGGCCCGTTATCCGTGTGCTGAGCCCATAGACCGTGACATCTTCACGCCCTTTGACGTCATTGAGCAGGGCCACAGACAAAGGCTCAAGTTCAGCAGCAGTATCGGCTTCATACTCAAATGCCATGAAGACGACAGCGTCCTCAGGCAGATCCGCCACGATGTCTTGTGCACTCAGCACACCGGGAGACTGCGGCGGAGCTGGCAATATCCGCACGCCGAACCAGGCCGGTGCTGCCACTGCAACCAGCAGGAGCAGGCTAATAATCAGCCGGGCCAGCAGCCCCTGTTGTTCGGAGCGTGGTTGACGGCGCGTCTGCTCCTGCTGCCCCTCAAGGAAGGCCTCCAACCGTGCGATGCGCTCCGCCTGCCCTGGTGTAATGACCACCTGCTCGACCATCTCGCCAACTTCAAGCGACGATCCATCGAAGATGAGCTCGGCTTGGATGGCACCACTCAGGTCTTTCAGTGCACCGACACGCTCTTCTTCATCGGTTGGTCTCTGCTGGTCCATAATCGAGTCAAAGCGCAGGCCAGCCAATTGGGCAGCAAACCCTTCTTCTTCCACAAAAGCGTCCGCCGCGGAATATGTCTCTTCGATCTCGGGTTCGGGTTCATCCTCTTCAGCCGGTGTTTCGTCTTCAACTGCTTCTTCCAACGTGATCCCGAGCAGATCCCCTGTGTCAACCTCTTCAGTTGGTGCACCGCTGACCGGCTTGTCAGCCTCCTCTTCAAGCTCGGTCAACCAGTCGAGATCAGGGGGTGCGGGTTCAGCGGGAGGTTCAAGGCCTGGCAGGCCGACCGGTTCGTCATCTTCATCAAGCTTTAGATTGCTGACCCAGTCGGGTATCTCCTTTTCTGCTTCCAACTCATCGGTCGACTTCTTGATCTCATCCAACCAGCCTTCGTCATCTTCCGGCGCAAGAACGGGCTCAGCAGACGATGGTTCATCCGGTTCTGCGGCCAACGTGGTGAGCCAGTCCAGGCCGGTATCTTCTTCGGGTTCCGGCTCGGCCTCCAGATCGATATCGTCAAGCTGGCTGAGCCAGTCGGGCAGGTCGTCGTCGAGATCGATGAGGGGCAGTGTGTCCTGTGGCTCCTCCTGCGCGCTGCTCTCAAAATCTGCCATCCAGGCGGGTCGGCTTGCCGACTCGGGTGCTGCCGGTGCGGGCAGGTCATCGGCCTGTGGTTGGTCAGGGGCCGGGGCC
>JAADYX010000099.1 GCA_010092885.1 Chloroflexota bacterium
ACATCGACGATTTCATCGGCGAGCCCATGCTGATCCGCCAGTGCGTATGGGCCCTTTCCGCGGTGGATGAGGACCGGCTGCAGGCCATTCTGGAGGGGCTCGGATGAGAGCCGCATGCGCCCAGGTCGCCATCCTGGCGGCGCTGGTGGGGCTTACCCTGCTGCTGCTGCCCGCTCCTGCATCCCCATGCGACGCGCTGGACGCGGTGGCCGCCAATCCGCTTGATATCGCCGTGGGGGCGGCCACGTTGGAACGCTACGGACGGTCGAGCTCGGTGCTTGCCCCCGGTGAGACGCTGTGTGTGGCGCTGGTCTGGCAGGGTCAGGACGACGGCCAGATCGGCGTGCTGTTGGCGGGCGATGAGGGAACCATTGCCCGCGTTGATGTGCCCGTTGGGACGCCAACGGTGGCTCTGCGTGTGCCGCAGGCCGCCCCGGCGGGATCCGTTTTGCTCCGTCTGGTCCATCCGGACGGTTCCCTTACCAGTCTAGGAAGGATAGTGATCGATGAGTGAGGACACGTCACGCCGGGGCGGTCTGGCTGCCGGTGTGCTGCTGATTGTGTTGGTTGGGGCGCTGCTGTTCGCGCTGCGTGGCATCGAGGTGCCGGGCCGCACGTGTTCGGTGAATGTGGAACGGGCGCTTGTGCAGACCGTCGGGACCGTGCAGTTCGGCGATCCACCCGTTGAAGCCGCCCCCGGCGATACGCTCTGCCTGACGCTGCGTTGGCCGGAAACGATCTTCGAGGACGGGCCACCCGCGGTCACCCTGCGCATCGATGGTGCCAGAGACACCGTGCTCTTTGAGCGCACCATACTGCCCGCCCCCAGCACGCTGATCACGGACCACACGACGCAGCACATCATCCCATTGGAGGGACCGCCGGGTATCTATACGGTCCGGCTGGTGCCTGACGACGACACGGCCTTCCCCCTGACGGAAGTCGCCCGCATTGCGCTGGGCCGCTGACGATGCGGATCCTGCTGCAGCGTGTATCACAGGCCAGGGTAACGGTGGGGGGAGAGGTCACGGGTGCGATCGGGCGCGGCGTTGTGCTGTTGGTTGGGGTCGGCACCGGGGATGGTGACGAACAGGCCGAATGGTTGGCCAACAAGATCGCCGGTTTGCGCATCTTCCCCGATGAGGAGGGTCGCTTTGACCGCTCCCTCCTGGATATTGGCGGGGCGGCACTGGTGGTCAGCCAGTTCACACTGTACGGTGATACACGCAAAGGCCGCCGCCCCTCCTTTACGGATGCCGCCCCGCCGGAGATCGCCGAACCGCTGGTCGAGCGCTTTGCCGGCCTGCTGCGCGCGCAGGGCGTCCCGGTGGAAACAGGCGTCTTCGGCGCGATGATGCACGTGGAGATCCACAACGACGGGCCGGTCACGCTGTGGTTGCAACGAGATTGATAGACACTCGGCTTTCGCCCCGGTTGACTTGCCTATAGTGCGAGTGTATACTACCGACACAGTTTCCCCCGTTGAGTGAGGAATACAGGGCGGTGGCATCTTATGAAGGGTGACCTTAAACATTTCGGTCCAACGCGGTTGCTAAACCTCGTTAGTCTCGCCAAGAAAACGGGCACGCTTTCCATTAGCCGCAGAGGGCGAGGGGAAAAGGCTGACCTCTCCTTCCAGGATGGCAAGTTGGTGTTCATCTCCATGAATGATGCCGATGGCTCGCTGGTTTCCGTGCTGCAGAAGGTTGGCAAGATCAACAAGAAGCAGGGCGATTCACTGGCGGCCCACGCCAAAAAGCATGGGGACAAGCAGCTTGGCCTGCTGCTGATTCAGAAAGGCTATGTCAGCCGGTCGGATATTGTCAAGGCGATCAAGCGGCACGCGCTCAGCTCGATCAATGAGTTCGCCAAGTGGCAGGATGGCAGCTTCTCGTTTGACCAGGGCGTGCTCCCTGGGGAGGACCGCATCCTGGTACCGCTCGATCTGGAAAACATCATCATCCAGATCGTACGCATGCAGAAGCGCGATGAGCAGCTCCTTGAAACCATCCCCAGTTTAGATGTGGGCCTGCGTTACACGGATCGCTCCAAAAGCCAGAAGCCGGATCTCAAGCTCAGTAAAGAGGAGTGGAGCGTGCTGCGGTTGGTCAAGCGGGACAACACCCTGCGAATGATCGCCAAGTCGCTGGAGATGGATGAGATGCAGATCCGCCGTGTGGTCGACAGCCTGCGGGAAGCCGGTCTGGTTGAGCTGATCTCGATGAACACGCCTGCCTCCCGTAAACTCACCGCGGAAGAAGCCAGCAGTAAGCGCACGCTCGTCAAGCGCTTAATTGAAACCATTCAGGGGCTGTGATGTTGGTGCCCCCCCTTTGCTCAGATTTGCCAGGAAGAGAGAGGATCGATGCAGCCACAAACCGTTAAAATGGTCATCACCGGTCCGTACAGCGCGGGGAAGACCTCGTTTGTCCAGACGATCTCTGAGATCGACGTCGTATCGACCGAGCGTAAGATCACAACCGAAGCCGAGCGCATCAAGGACCAGACCACCGTCGCTATGGATTTCGGTCGCATTACGGTAGACCGTGATCTGGTGCTTTACCTGTTCGGCACGCCCGGCCAGCGCCGCTTCGATTTCATGTGGCAGATTCTGGCGCAGGGTATGCTTGGCTTCGTGGTGCTGGTGGACTCGGCACGCCCGGAGACCTTCCGTGAGGCGACCAAGATCCTCGAGCAGTTCCGCGCCTATGCGGACACACCCTACGTGGTGGCCGCCAACAAACAGGACCTGCCTGACGCCTGGCAGCTTGATGATCTGCGCATTGCGCTGCGCTTGGACGAAAACGTCAAGCTGCTGCCGTGTGTGAGCACGCAGAAGGAAAGTGTCAAGAATGTCCTGCTCGAGCTGCTGTACGCCATCCTTGAAGAGATGGACATGCAGCAGCAAGAATAGGAGAACCCTGTGCCGTCAATCGTCACCCCGCAGGGGGTGGTTCACTATGAAGTGGTCGGTTCCGGTCCACCCGCCATTCTGATCCACGGGTGGACCCAGGCGTGGAATACATGGCGTTCCACCATTGAGACCTTCCACAAACAGTACCGGCTCTACGCGCCGGACCTGTGGGGTTTCGGCCTGTCGGACAAAGAACGCCGCGGGTCGTTCAACGTCACGGATTTCATCGAGCTCATTCCGCAGTTCATGGATGCGTTGGGCATCGTCAAAGTACCGATCATGGGGCACTCGATGGGCGGTACCACAGCCCTTGGCGTCGCGCTGAAATATCCGGAGCGGGTGCGCAAGGTGGGTGTGGTCGGTTCCCCCATTGATGGCCGGTCGCTGAGCATCTTCCTGAAGTTCGCCAGCAACGGCAATATCGCGCATATGCTGCTCTCAGGTGAAAACCAGCCTCTGCTGAAGACCTTTCTGCGGCTGTGGTCACCGTTCGTCTCCCGGCAGAATCCGCAGCTGTTCTATGATATGACGGTCAACAATTCCAGCGGGTTCACGGTGGAATCGTTTTACAGCAGCATCGACTCGCTGCGGCAAACCGATCTGCGCGAAGACATCAAGGACCTGCAGATGCCCGCCATGGGTGTTTACGGCGCGCGTGACGTGATCGTCAACCCCCGGCAGATCAAGCTGTTTGATACGCTGGTGCCCAATGGCAAATCCTTCTACATTGAGGATGCTGGGCACTTCCCCATGTGGGATACGCCGGACAAGTTCAACAAGGCCTTCCGCGAGTTCATGGAGATGGACGAAAACTGAGGGGCGTTTAGCCAACACCGTATGCCGCGCAAACCATAGGGCTGCGCGGCTGTTGTGTTTCTACCGGTGAGAGGCCGCTGCTAAGGCAGCCTCTCCGTGTGATTCGGTTGGGTGGTGGCTACGGATTGCAGATGTCGTCCATGCGGCCTGCGCGCTCAACGATAGTCGCGCCGACGTTGGCGGGCTTGCCGGACTCGGTGGCTTTGAACCACATGCCCGTGTAGCTTTCCTCACCAACCAGATTGGCCATGTACTCCAGCTGGGCTTCAGTCAGCACCCAGGGCGGGCCAGTGTAGCCCATCACGATGTAAGGGCCGTCACCATCATCTGCGACGTGCAGTGCTGTCGGCAGACCGATGTCATCGGCATCCGTGTCCCATGTCATCTGGCCATCACCGGAGAACCCGTTGAACGGCTCACAGACGTTCGCCAGCCAAATGCCGGGGCTGTAGTGTGCTTCGCCAGGTTCCGGCGAACCGGGGTTGCCTGGGGGACCACTCTCACAGGTGACTGACTGGGTGAAGACGACGCCCTGCGGCACAAAGAAGCTTGGTACCGCGCCGTCGAAGAAGAACACCCATGCAGTCGGATCCGCGCCTGGCAGAACGGCGGTAAAGTTTGCGGTGAGTACGCACCCTGTTTGCCCATATGCCTCATCAAGGCCGGGACCGGTACATACTGCTGTAGTGGTGCCCTGGCCTGTACAGTTGACCGCCCCCTGGGCTAAGGCGGCCCTTACTGCGAAAGCACCGGCCACAGCAGCACTCAACAGAATAAGCGGAAGAATGAGTTTACGTGTCATGTTTGGCCTCGCTACCTCTTCATGATTTCATTGGAGAGGCAGTTTTGCGAACAGCACTGCCTCTCATGTTGATCAACTACTGACGGCGCCGGAGTTCAGCCGCATCAATACCCATGATGCCCGCCGTGCTATCATACCGGATGATGCCTACAATCTGGTCGTAGGTGACACCTGTTGTGAACAGGCAGGAAATAAACTGGAAGTTGAACGTGCCTGTTAGCCCGATGGGGCACACAAATGAACCAACCTGCCCCCCACCATCGAACAGCAGAATTTCGATCTCTGACGCAGCGGTCGGGCTGACGTTCTGGCCAGCGACGTACACGCCCACTCGATATTCATCAGAAGGTGTACCCCCTGGTGTATTGACCACCTGCCCAACGGTTTCAATCTCGTCGGTGTCAGCAAAGCGGAACACACAGTCGCCGTCAGGCGCAGTGCCTGTCAGGCCGCAAAACCGCTCACTGAGGTACACGAACTCACCACTTATTGGATCAAAGACGAGCTGGCCCGTCTGGACCCAGTCCGCTGCGGGGTTCAAGGGTGCCTCAAAACTAGGGTTGTCGAACAGGTTCGCGCCGAGCACATAGCCTTGCACGACGGCCGTATCAGGCGAGCCAAGCGCATCGCTGGTGACCACCACCGTATCCGTCTTGAGCCCGAAGTCGCCGCCGCCGAGGGATGTGGCGTCCAGCACGATATCCAGCGTGCAGCTCGCGCCGACCCCCAACACGAACGGGAAGGTATTGCCGCAGGTGCCGCCCACAATCGTGAACAGGGCCCCGCTGTTGAGCGCGATATTGCTGATGGTGACATCCGACGCACCGATGTTTTCAACGGTCATCGTCTCAGCCGGGCTGACCTGGCCGAAGATCACATCCTGGAAGACCAGTGGATCGGGGAAAAGCAGCAGTTCGGAAGGATCAACAATGTCATCGTCAAACACGTAGACAGCGCCCGCGTTGCTCACCCCGCCGGGATCTTCACGGTTGGCACCAACCGCAACCCGCTCCTCAGCCAGGGTCACACCGACGGAAACGCCAAAATCATCATTGGCGGCCGTATCGGACCCGATGACGCTCTCATCAAAGGCAAAGCCGCCGCCCATATCCTCATAAACATGCGCGATACCGCCGCCCTCAGCCCGGTATTCACCGATGACCAGCAGGGAGTCTTCCAACGCCACATCACTGCCGAAGAAGTTGCCATCATCGGGTGTGGTGGGTGATGCAAACTGCTGATCTTCCGTGAGCAGACCGCTCCAACCGCCGCCGGGCTCGTTGAAAACATACACGTAACCGGCGTTGTTCTCACCACCGACGCGCGCGGAGAAGGCCGCAACCACGACCGTGCTCCCATCAATCGCGACCGCGTTGCCGAACTTATCCGTGGCGCGGACATCTGATGCGCGCAGTGCCGCCCGAATGGAACCGTTCTGGAAGATATAAGCGCGCCCCGCTTCCGTCAGCGCACCATCGTCGAAGTCCTGCGCGCCCACCACGGAGATCGCGCCGCTGATGCCTACCGCGCTGCCGAACGCATCGCCGGTCTGCGAACCGGGGTCAGCCTGGTTGGTCAGCTTGTGGATCTGGTTCCAGGTGCTGCCGGAGCGCTCAAAGATGTAAGCCGCGCCATTGTTGATCTCGCTGCCGATATCATGGGCGGGTGCGCCAACAATCAACCGGTTCCCGTCGAGGTCCAGGGAAGCGCCGAAGCTATCCACAGCATTCTCGCCAGACGCCGTATCCTGCAGGTTCACTGCGCCGCCTGTGTACTGGTAGACGTAAACCGATCCCTGGGCTCCATTGTCACCGGGGGCACCGACCGCGATGTAACCACCGTCAATATCAATCGAGGAGCCAAAAAGGGCGCCCGCACCGGGGCCGGTTGTCTTGATGCCCGGCATCCACGTGGCGCCATCCCACTCAAAGACGTAGAAGGCTCCGGCGTCTGCGCCGTTAGCGTCATCGCCTGGTGCCCCTACTACGAGTACATCGTCTTCAATCGCGACTGCCGCCCCAAAGCTGTCCAAGGCTGCATCGTCACCGGATAGCACCTTTTCCAACTCGATAAAGGGGCCGGCTGCCGCTGCGGGGGCGGCCAACAGGGTCATCACCAGCAGTGCGCCCGCCACACTGGTCATTCTCTTAAGCCATCTCACGCCACGAGTCCTCCCGAATGGATTAGGTCTGTCTACATTGTAACGGTAATTTGCCCAGCAAGAAAACCCCCAATTTGAAAACGGGGCCTAATTTTCGTCGATGATGCCTTGGGCCGTCACGAGGAAGGTGTTGGGGTTGCCGCCAAGCGCCACGAAGGTCACGGTGTAGTCGGTGACTTCACCCTGAGCCAGCTGCTGCCTGTCGACGAGGGTGGTTTCGGTGCCGACCACACGCCCCTCATCGTCGAAGATCGTCACGATCACCTTGACCAGTCTGGCCGGGGCGCTGCCCTCATTGCGCACCTGCCCGCTGACGACCAGCAGGCCGCTGTCGTCGAACGCTGCCTCGCTGCTGACGGCGAAGTTAGTTGGTCCGTAGAAACTCTGCGAAGTGAAATCCGCGTAGCGGGCACTGGCCAGCAGATCGTAGCGGACGGTGCCCTGGGGCAGCCCATCGGGGAAGCTCAGCGCGAACGGAGCACGCTCACCGGGCTGCACCAGATCGGAGGAGACGAACTCATCCTGCTCAACCAACAGACTGCCGCGTTCGTCGTACAGCTGCGCGGTGATCCGTACGAACTCCAGCGGGGCATTGGCATTGTTCTGCACCTGCCCGACGATCTCAAAGGTGCTGCTGCGCCCCACAAACGCATTCAGGTTGACGAAGCCGACGGCCTCCGGCCCGGCCCCGCCCGCGCCGGTGGTGCTGCTTGCCCAGGCTGAGTCCGTGTTGATCGCCAGCGAGTTGACGATGACACGGGCCGCCTGCAGCAGATCCGGATCATCCGGCAGGCGGACGCGCAGCGCGAGGTAATAGGGCCCGGCAATGTGGAGGAAATCGTTGTGTTGGCTGCTGCGCGCTGCGCCTTCCAGCAGGAAGCTGATGCGCAGGCTGCCGTCCGGCTGCGGTGTGCGCTCGATCTCTTTGTATGCAGCCGGATCGTAGAACGTCGCGATGTGATACTCGCTGAGCCGCTCCAAGTCGAACGCGCTCAGATCGAGGGCCGGGTCGATCTCAGCGCCGAGAGCGGCGCGTTCCACGGCGTACACCCCGATCAGCGACTCGCCAAAGCCCGGCGGGGAGAACTCCACATTGACAGCAAACGGGTCGGATGTGTCACTGACGACCCAGTCCGGCGGGATGCTGAGACTGAACACGCCTGTGACATGTTCGTAACGGGCAAAGCCAGCAGGGGCCTGCTCGGGGGAGGTTTCCTCAGTCGGGCGGCAGGCGGCTGCCAAGCTGAGCATCAGAATAAGAAGCAGCAAACGACGCATACCCGTATTGTAGCATGCGCAACTTCAGGCGACGATTTACGTATGAATCTACGAGAGGTGTATATCTACCTTTTGGCACTGTTTTCTTGAAGACCAACACTCTAAGTTCAGAGTGCAACTCAACCAGAGTGCAACTCAACAAAGGACGGAGCAAATCATGCAGCGCAAAATTCTTGTCTTACTTTTAGTCCCCCTCGTGGCCGTGGTCGGGTTGGTTGCAGCCCAACCGGCGTACGCCTCAGAGTTCATCAGTGACGAAGTGATCACCATCGACTCCGATATTGTTGACGATGTTTATGCATTTGGTGACACCGTCGTCGTGAACGCTGTTATCGATGGCGATCTGCTCGCCTTCGGCGGCACCATCATCATCAACGGCGAGGTCACCGGTGACGTCATTGCGGCAGCACAGTCGCTTGAGGTCAATGGGCCCATCGGCGACGACCTGCGCTACGGTGGGTACGGCCTTGTCTTCGGGGATGGCGGCTCAGTTGGCGATGATGTCAATTTCGGCGGCTATGCACTCGACAGCCGCGATGGCCGCATCAATGGTGACCTTTTTGGCGGCGGCGCACAGTTTCAGCTGGGCGATGTAGCAGGCAGTGTGTTCCTGGGTGCAGGCGCGGTTGAAGTCGCAGGCGAGATCGCAGGCGATGCCAACTTCCAGTTAGGCGAAGTGGGTGGCCAGGCCGTCAACCCGGCGCAGTTCGCACCACCGGAAGCAAACCTGCCTGTCTTCGAGACACTGACGCCAGGGCTGACATTCGATGAAGGCAGTATTGCTGGCAACCTCGACTATGCAGCCACGCGCCAGATCGAATTCCCACAGGGGGCGGTCGCCGGATCGGTGGACTTCTCCCAGGTGGAGACCGGTACCGAGGACTTCACCGGGCCTGATTTCGAAGGGGCACCCGGTCCGAATCCGGTTGTGGCGTTCTTCCGGTGGGTGGGCGGCCTGATCGGCAGCTTTGCGATTGTGCTGCTGTTCGGCGTCGCGATGCAGCAGATCACGCCCAACTTCTTGGAAAACACGGTGGAAACCCTGCGTGAACGGGTCGCGGCGAGCTTTGGCGTTGGTCTGGCGACATACGCTGTTTACATCCTTCTGCTGATCATGCTGGCTATTCTGTTTATATTCGGCATTGGGCTGGCGATCGTTGGCGCAGGTGGCCGCCTGTTCGGAGCGCTCTCGTATCTGTTCACTGGGTCGACCTGGGCACTGACCTTCACCGGCAGCTGGCTGGCTGTGGTGATCGTCTCCGTGCTGTTGGGCAGGCTGATCATCCGGGCGGTCAACAATGAGGCGCGCATGCCGTTCTGGTCGCTGGTGGTCGGGCTGGTCATTGTCACCTTCCTGACGGCGATCCCCTTCCTGGGCACGTTCTTCCTGAGCGGCCTCGTGGCGTTGTTCGGTGTTGGCGCTGTCGTGCTGACGCTGTGGCCCAGCAAGCAGCAAGCCCCGGTTGAGACAGGCCCCGCGGCGGACAGGCCCGTCGTGAACGAGACACCATCCGAAAGTGAGCCTCGCATCAACGAGGCACTGGGTGCAGGCTGACCGGCATTGCAGATGCCCGGCACACAGGGCGGACCGGGAGCACACCGGTCCGCCCGTTTTGCTTCACTAGGCGCGCACGCGCTCGATCAGGCGGCTGGCGCGGGCCAGCCGGTCGGCGACGAGGCGCAGCACCAGGGCGTTGAATTCGGCGGCGAGCAGAGGCTCTTCTTCCTCCATGCGGTCGATGCCTTCCCTGGTCAGCCGGTAGACGATAGTGGTCTCGTCGGCGATCACGGTCGCGGAGCGCTTGCCCCTGGTAAAGATGCCGACCTCGCCGATCATCGTGCCCGTTTGCAGTGAACGCAGCCGGATGCGGTCGGGGGAGTCAGCATTGAGGTAAACGGAGACCTGCCCGAGCTCGATCAGGTAGATTTCATCCGCGGGGTCGCCCTCACGGAAGACGACCTGCCCTTCCTCAAAGCGCATGATCTCCATATAGTTGCGGATGCGCCCCGCCATATCAGGCTGCAGGCCCTCGTGTGCGAGCTGCGTTTGCAGATCCATGGCGACGTAAGTGCGGGTCTCGTCTGACCCCATCAGGATCTCATCCTCGGCCCATTCCAGACCGTGGTCC
>JAADYX010000100.1 GCA_010092885.1 Chloroflexota bacterium
CGGTGAGGATGAGTTGGGCAACTACCAGCGTGCCATCATGCTGACCGTCATCGACCGCGAGTGGCGCCAGTACCTCAAAGCGATCGACGATCTGCGTCAGGGTGCCGGTCTGGCCGCCTTCGGCCAGCGCGACCCGAAGGTCGAGTTCAAGCGGCGCGCATTCGAGATGTTCGACGCCCTGCGCCAGAGTGTGCAGGAGGGCATCGCCCGCCGGTTCTTCTCCGACCTGCCACGCCACCGCCAGATCGTTGAGCAGCAGAAAATGCTCGACCAGCAGCTCGACCAGGCGGTCAAGTTCGGCTATCGCATCAAGGACCAGAAGGGCGGCACCACAAACGGAGGGCGCCGGTCGCGCCGTACAACGAAGAGCGCCGCCACGCTGGAAGCCGATATGTGGGCCAAGGTCGGGCGCAATGACCCGTGCCCCTGTGGCAGCGGCAAGAAGTTCAAGGACTGCCACTATCCGCTGATCCGCGAGCAGCAGGCCGCCTCGGCCCCGACCGATGCCGCGGCTGGCAGCAGCGAACCACCTTCCAGCAGCCGGTCCCGCCGCCGCCGCCGCCGCCGCGGTTAGTAGGACCATAGTCACATCAAGGCAGGGGCCCGCGCGTGAGGCCCCTGTTTTTGGTTAGGAAACCATACAAGGCTCGTTTAAACATCGTAGCGCGGGCCTCTGGCGGCGCTGTCGGCGTTGCGCTGATCCGGGGATGCATGTATAAACAGGTGTATCAATATAAGAACGAGTATGTTTAATGGGCAACATGACAATGGACTACCGGCAGGGCACCATGCACAAGAATCCATCCCTTTACGAGCAGATCAAGGCACTGCCGAAGATCGAGCTGCATCGTCACCTGGAGGGATCGCTGCGGCTGAACACCATGGCGGAAATCGCCGCCGAGCACCAACTGGAACTGCCCGGCTACACCATTGACGAATTCCGCTCCCTTGTCCAGATCACACCGGAGGACAAGCGCAGCGCACATGCCTTCCTCAGCAAGTTCAAGACGCTGCGCCAGTTTTTCCGCTCTCACGAGGTGATCGACCGCATTACCTACGAGATCGTCGCTGACGCCGCAGCCGAAAACATCGTCTACATGGAGCTGCGCTTCACGCCCATGGCCCTGGCCTCCGAGTCCGGCCACTCCTTACCGGAGGTCATCGACTGGGTGATCGCGGCCGTCAAGCGCGCCATGATGGACCACCCGATCGATGTGCGCCTGATCACCAGCATGAACCGCCACGAGACGCCGGCTGTCGGGGATTGGGCGGTCGGGATCGCCATTGAGCGCATGAAGGATGGCGTGGTTGCCGTAGATCTGGCCGGTGATGAGAGTCAGTTCCCGGGCAAGCCGTTCAAATACGTGTTTGACAAGGCCCACGACGCAGGCCTGAAGGTCACCATCCACGCGGGCGAGTGGGCCGGACCGTCCAGCTGTGTGGAGGCAGTCGAAGTGCTGGGCGCTGAGCGTCTCGGCCACGGCGTACGCCTGTTGGAAGACAAAACGTTGTTCCACCGGGTGTGCAGGCAGAATATCCCCTTTGAGGTCTGTGTGACCAGCAACGTGCAGTCCGGTGTCGCCGACTCGTGGACAGCGCACCCCATTCGGGAGATGTTCCGCCTCTACCCCGACCTGATGACCATCAACTCGGATGACCCGAGCATCAGCGCCATCGACCTGACCGATGAGCTGGTCCTCGCGATGGAGCACCTCGAGTTCACTTTAGACGATGTGAAACAGGTGATGCTCAACGCCGCCAACGTGGCCTTTCTACCCGAAGCGGAACGTGCGTCCCTGCGCCGTCGTTTGGAGGCAGCTTTCATCACGCCCCTGGCTGATGCCTGACCCAACCGACCAACAGCGCGATGCCATGGTCGCCAACCAGATCGAGGGCCGTGGCATCACCAACCCCCGCATTCTTGAGGCCATGCGCCGCGTGCCGCGGCACCGGTTTATGCCCCAGCGTGTACAACACCTCGCCTATCAAGACCGCCCGCTGCCCATCGGGCACGGCCAGACGATCTCCCAGCCCTATATGGTCGGCTTGATGACGCACCTGCTCGATCCCCAACCCGATGATATCGTTCTGGAGATCGGCGTCGGCTCAGGCTACCAGACCGCCATCTTGGCGGAGCTGGCCGCCGAGGTGATCGGCGTTGAGCGCATCACGCCGCTCGCGGAGCGCGCCGCCCGTCTGCTGGCCGATCTGGGCTATACCAACACGACCGTCCTGGTGGGGGACGGCACAATGGGGCTGCCCGATCGCAGCCCCTATGATGGTATTCTGGTGGCGGCTGCCGGACCGCACCTGCCCCGGCCTTTACTCGATCAACTCGCCGATGAAGGGCGGTTGGTCATCCCCGTTGGGGAGGGCAGAAAACAAACGCTGATCCGTGCCGTGCGACGGGGAGGGAGCCTGCACATCGAGCGGCTCACCTCAGTCCGCTTTGTCCCGCTGATCGGCAAGCATGGTGCCGGCGGGGACGCTCAGATTTAGCCGCTGCCGCTGCCGTCGTCACCACCGCCAGCCATGAATATGGCCTGGTCAGCCGGTACGCCCAGCGCTACGAGCACAGCTGCGGCGCCCAGTGCGCCAACGGCGGTGATCACCCACGGCTTGGAAAGTGCGATCAGAACGGTGTTTTGCAGGCGCGTTGTCATAAGAAATCCCTCTCTCAGTGTTGTCTGTATCAAATCTGAGAGTAAGATATCTACCGGTGTGCAACATTCTGCTTACCGCTCCCTAACTGTGAGCATTGAAATGCAAACAGAAAAGGAGCCAACTGGGCCCCTCTGTTAGATCGTCTATTCGGTTGGTTATTCGGAAAGGAGCAGGTCGATCAGATCCAGCAGATCCTGCGAGGGGAGTACGCCCAGTTCACTTTCAAAAACACCGATAACCAGATCTCGGTGGCGCGCGATCAGATGTTTGTCGCCGCGCTGCGCGTAGGTGATGATCAGTTCTCGGTGCACAGCCTCATCCAGATTGTCCAGCTCAAGCGCCTGTTTGAAGACCATCTCAGCGTTCTCGCCATCGCCGCGCTCGCGGATGCACCGGCCCAATCCGATCAGCGCCCGGTTGTGCAGGTCCTCATAAAAGGTCTGCCGGGGCTGCACCCAGTCATCATCCTCAAAGCCCGGCAGGAAGCGCCCCTGATACAGGTCACATGCCTTTCGATAGAGTTCCTCAGCACGTGCATCGCTGACAGGCAGCAGCTGCGCGGTTTCTACAGCTTCGCGCAGCTCGTGTGCGTCGCACCATACCGTGATGTGCGGATTGATCTGGAAGAAGGGCCTCTCGTAGACAAGACTGCTTTCACCGAGTGCCTGCCGCACCCGATGCACCGTAGTGTGGAAGTTTGACCGGACACGCTCAGCGCTCTTATCTGGCCAAAACACCAGCGAGATATCCTCCCGTGTATGGCGGCCTTCGAACAGTAGGTACAGAAAAAGGCGTTTTGCTGCAGCTGCTGCCCAGTGTGTGGCCTGCCCATCGCGTTGAATGCTGATCGCGCCAAAGGTCCGTACAGCAATCTCATAGGTTGCATCCACGGCGAGCGAACTTTCGATCTGCTCACTGTCGGCAGCATCTTGAATATGGTCAATGTACGCAACCAGCTCATCAAATGCCTTGGCCTCTCGCACATACTCCTCCAGCAGTGGTGTGTAGGCGCATTCGAGTGCCAGAGGAAAAAGGCCCTCACCAGCTAACTCCGCCGCACGGCTCAGTGTATCCTGTGCCTGGTTGCGTTGGTCACTCAATAAACGTAAACGCGCCACAAAAGCATAAACCCTCACCGTTTGTTCCACTGCACCGAGCTCTACCAGTTCGTCTTTAATAGCATTTAGGGCGGTGAGCAATCCTTGCGCATTATCCGTATCCGCCCTGCATGTGATCTGTAAGGCCTGAGCAAACAATTCCTCTACCCGTATCTCGTATTCATATGCAATGGCTTCAGCTTCTTCTGCCAACCGCATAGCTTCATGACGACTGCCTTGCCACCGACGCAGAACACTAAAGCTGAGAAGCACAGCCAGGCGCAGGGTAGGCTCTCCGTCATCTATTGTATGTAGAGCACGCTCATAGCAATACACTGCTGTATCGGGCTCGTCGATATCTCGATGCAGGTCACCCAGACTCCAACAAAGATAGCCTTCAGAACGACGGTCAGACATATACGCGGCAATTTGCAGACCCTCTTGCAGAGCGTCCTTTGCAAGGGTGAATTGACCCTGCTGGTGATAGAAATAGCCCAAATTGTTCAGTGCTAGAGCAAGCCGTACCCTATCTTTTCTCTGCCGGATTAGTGCTACATACTCGTGAAGAGCAGCCTGTGCCTTGTTCACCTCGCCTCGACGTAAGTACGCAATGTAGAGATCCTGATTGATATAGGCAACCGAAGCACGATCATTGTGTTTTCTCTGAACGCTTAGAGCCTCTTCAAGGATTTGTACACCACGGTTAATCTGCCCCAGTCTCACATAGGCTCGCCCAAGACTATGTAACGCACGTCCGCGCAGTGGATGTTCCCTGGCGAGATCTTCCCTGAGCGGTCCCAGAAGGCTAACTGCTTTGGCAATTTGGCCCTGCTGAATAGCTACGGTCCCCATCTGTAGGGTAACCGCTTGGATGCCAAAAGCCTCTTCTCGGTGCTCAAAAGCTGCATAGGCTCGTGCCAGCAACCTATCGCCCTCTTCGTACTCATACCGCAGATTCCTCCCCTTCGCGCAGGCCAGATCCAACCAGGGTGACACACCCGCCGCGAGCGTCTCATTCCACGCAAACAGCTGTTCCCAGCGGCCAGCCGCCTCCATCAACGCGATCAGCACCTCAATGCGTGCGACGGCTGTCTCCACCGCCCCGGCCTGAATATAATGCCCGACCGCCTCCTCCACCTGATCGGCAGCATGGTACCATTCCGCCGCCTGCAGGTGCAGCCGCCGGAACAGCTCCGGATCCTCGGCATACAGCGTTCGCTGCAAAAAGGCACGGAACAGGTGATGGTACACCACACTGCCCTGCGCCCGCGTGGCGAACAGGCCCTTTTCCAACAGCTGTGCGAGATGTTTCTTCGCATTGGCGAGCTCCAGGGCTTCGCCCAGGCACCGTGGCGTCATGGCCTCAAGGGTCGATGACGCCCGCAGAAACCAGCGCCTCCCCGCTGGCTGGATGTTGCGCAGTTACATCGC
>JAADYX010000101.1 GCA_010092885.1 Chloroflexota bacterium
CAGGGTGAGGATGAGGCGGGAAGCAATCGATTTATACAGGGGTTTGTGACAGCCAGCCTGCTCTTCTGCGTGGGGCCGCTGACCATCATCGGCTCGATCCAGGATGGACTGAGCGGTGATGCAACCATCCTGACAGTTAAGGCCATGCTGGATGGATTCGCGTCCTTGGCGTTTGCCTCCACACTGGGGATCGGGGTTGCCTTCTCCGCGCTGACGGTGCTGGTTGTGCAGGGCGGGATCAGCCTGCTGGCCGGGGTGGCCAGCGCGATATTGACTGAACCGATGATCACGGAGCTTTCTGCCACAGGCGGCATGTTGATCGTGGGTCTGTCGGTCAGCAGTCTCCTTCAGATCACGCCCATTCGGGTGGGCAACTTCCTGCCTGCCCTGCTGATCGCACCGCTGATTGTGGCCGCCCTGACCGCCCTGGGTTTGCCTGTCGCGCCACAGTTCTGATCCAGGTCTAACGGGGGCAAGCTATGCTTAGAGCATGATGCGACATATTCCTTCCCTTATCAAGCAGACTGTTCAGGCTTTCGGCGAAATCCTCCCACCCCAGCACGCCGGCGCCTTGGCCTTCTTTGCGCTCCTATCGATTACGCCGCTGCTGGTTGTAGCGACGGGCGTCGCCGAAACAGCGCTCTCCAACGTGATCACCACGGAGAATGAGGCTGAGCGCGTTGTGGAGCAGGTTGAGTCGATCACCGGCCCGCAGATCGCAAACGCACTGCGCCCTTACATCACTGACAATCAGACCAGTTTTGGCGGCGGCTTCGTGCCGACCGTAATCAGTGTGGTGACACTCACCATCGGTGCAACAGCGTTCTTTGCCCAGCTGCAGCGCTCACTGAATGCGGTCTGGCGAGCCGAGACCGACCAAGGCTTGGTCAATACCCTACAGGCCCGGCTCATCGGATTTTTACTTGTCCTGTTGATCGGTGTGCTGCTGCTGGTGCTTGTTCTGATGGATGTAGCCATTGTCGGGGCAACCCGCCTGGTACGCGATCTGATTCCGCTGCCGCCGGTGGCGATCCGGGCTGTCCGTATTGGTGAAGGTATCCTTTCGTTTGGGCTGATCGGGGCACTTTTCGGGTTGATATTCCGTGTGCTGCCCGACGAAAAGACAGCCTGGCGCGACGCCTTGATCGGCGGGCTGGTGACTGCCGCGCTGTTTGGCATCGGGCAGGCCGGGATCGGCGTGTATCTGCGCCTGGCGAACCCGGCTGCCTCAAGTGTGGTGGGGTCGGCTCTGATACTGCTGCTGTGGGTGTATTACTCGTCGCTGGTGTTCCTGTTCGGCGCGCAGTTCACGCATACCTTTACGACGTTCCAACCGGAGGAAACTGGAGATGAGGCGTCGTACAGTCGGGCCACCGAAAGCTGACCGGCTATTTGCGCGGGCCGAACAGATTCTTCAGAAGGCCGATCAAACCGCGGTCTTCGCGTTCTTCGGGTATTTCGTCTGCTGAGAGGCCTTCTGGTTCGGTGGCGTGGAGTTCGTCGATGACCTCTTCACGCTTTTGCGGGCCTCTCTCCATGATGGGGCGCTTTTCCATGTCCGCCTCTGCTCGCTCAAATTCCGGATCGTCAACCGGCTTGGTCCAGCCATGCTGTTCCATAGAAAGATCTCCTACTGTTGTTGTTACCATTCAGGTTGAGGGTATACGTGCCGCATTAGATCCCTCGCACATAGAAATAAGAAAACTGTAAAACTCTCAGGGGAGGGTGCTGGTCAGCGTGTGCAGGTGTGTGGCCAACACATCGGGATGATGGTTTTCCAGCACGTAGGCTCGTCCCGCTGTGCCCATACGGTGACGCAGCCCAGGGTCGGAGAGCAAAGCACGGACATGCCCGGCAAGAGCGGCTGCATCGCCGGGTGGGGCCAGGAATCCGGTCACACCGTGTTGGATCAACTCCCCGCAGCCGCCGGCGGCTGTCGCCACAACCGGCAGTCCGCACGCCATTGCTTCGAGAATGACATTCGGCATGCCTTCATAGTCGGATGTGTGCAGCAGCAGCGCGGCCTGCCTGTACGCGGCGCGCACATCGTCAAGAGATCCGGCGAACTCCACGGGCAGCCCCCTCGCGGCCCGCTCAAGACTCTCGCGTTCGGGCCCGCTGCCGACAAGCAGGGCGGATGCCCCGGTCTGCCGGACAACCTCCAGAAAGATATCATGGCGCTTGACGGGGCGCAGACTGCCGACGCCCACCAGCCGCTCAGCGGTCTGCCGGGCAGGCTGGAACCAGTCTGTATCTACCGCATTGGGCAGGTAGAAGGTCCGAGCACGGCTGAAGGATGCGAGTTGGTCGAGCGCTGCGCGTGAATTGCCCACGATGAGGCGAGGCAGCGCAAGGCTAAGGCGGCCCAAGAGGCCGTGCTCAGCGATCTCATGGCGCGGATCGCGACGCAGCGCGCCGCCAGCCGTGACACCCGTCAGCAGCCCAGCGACGGCCACATAGCTGTTGACAAAGGTATGGGTGCTTAACAGCAGATCGGGCCCCCATGCGCGCACCTCAGCGGCCAGGCGGTATAAACGCGCCAGGCGGGAGGCGGGCAGTGGCACCCGATCAACGGCTAGACTATCGATTGAAGCAGCGTAGGGCCCGTCCTGCTGAAAACTCAGGACGCGGCAGTCAGCGCCCTGTGCGGTCAATGCCTTCAAAATGTAAACAAGCTGTCGCTCCGCACCGCCTTGCCCCAGCGAGCCAGCCACAAAACAGATGCGCGCTATGCTGCACGCTCCGGCTTGACGACCAGCGCATTGCTCACTCCCGTGACTCCATCAAGAGCCTGAATGAGCTGCTCAACAGCCGCGCGCTGGTATACCGAGGACACGGCGCCCGTCAGCACAACCAGGCCATCGGTGGCCTGTACGCGAATATCCTCATGCATGAAATCCGGGTGACTGTTGATAATGCGCTCTACTCTATCTACAAGACTCATCGTTCTATTCCTCTCAGTGATCTTACCCGATGAGTCTATCATGGTTATGTAGAAAGTATGTTAAGGACACCGGGCGCGCGCGGGCAAAGTGCCTGTCACCCCCTGGGCTGATGGGCTTTTACACTCAGCTTACAGAATCATGACAGGGACCGAACACTGGCGCTATAGCGTATGTACACGTACACCAAGCACCCCGGGGAACTGCGATGAAATCGCCGCTTATTGTGATATCTCGAGGAATGTTCTGGCTTCTACGCGAGCTGCCCAGGCGCGTTCAGTTGGAACGCAGCCGGTGCACCGCGCGCCGGACCTTGGCGAGTAGGGCATTCTCTTTGGCGACAGGATAGCCGCGCAGCACCAACGCCAGCACATGCGGCAGGGTGGGCGCCGATCGCGGGCGGGCCTCCTGTAAGGCCTGCGTGTAGCGGGGGAAAACAATCGTAGGGGTGAAGTGTGTTTCAACACGCTGGCGGGCCGCAGCTGACAGCTCGGCATGACGGCCCATCACTGCATCGAGCGCATCGGAAAAGGTCTCGACTGTGAACGGGCTGCCGCAGCTGCCAACCAGCTCAGGGGATCCGCCGCTGTCGATGTAGAGCACGGGGAGCCCGCTGGCCAACCCCTCAAGGATCACATTGGGGCACGGATCGTTTTGTGCCAGGTGTGTATAGATATGGCAGGAACGCAGCACAGCCGCCAGATCGTCATGCTCCAGATGGCCGAGTTGGTGGATGTTCGCGAGATCAGGCAGCTCCGGATAATTGCCACACAGGATGAAATCGACGTCGGGTCTGGCTTCAGCCAGCATGCCGATCTGCCAGGTTCCCTTGCGGCGGTTGGTACTCCAGGAGACATTGCACACGCGGATCGTGCCGGGTAGATCGACGGTGTTCCCATGGGGAGTGAAAATGTCTGGATCGACAGGATTGTAGATCACGGGGCCGTTTTGGGAGATGACTCTGTACTTCTCCATTGTGCTGTAGCGTGAGTATTCGCTCTGGAAGATGGTCATATCCGCATAGAGATTGGCCCGTGCTTGTAGTTCGTCGGCATTGTCAAAGCGGCCATAGTCCCAGGCGGAACCGTCCACACGCTGAATGATGGGGACATCAGGCCGCTCACGGCGCACCTGGCGTATATCCGACGGAGACACCATGAACGAGTTCACAAACAGCAGATCGTAGTCATCGCCCATCGCATCAGTGATCTGGTGGCCGTGCTCAACCAGCCAGGATCGCCAGTAGCGCAGAAAGGTATACATGCCACCCCGGGATCGATCCGGGATGGGAATACAGACTTTCACGCTACCGCTTCCCGTTGATAGCCGAAACGATCCATGATGTGACCACATACCTCCTCAATGCGTGCGATCTGCCCGGGGGAGAACTCGCTGCGGAATTTGAAGTTGCGGTTCTCATAGTTCGCGGGGATGGCGTGCCAATCCCTCAGCTTTGAGTCCAGTTGCAGCGTGGCATCCACCTGCTTGAGTGTGCCGTGCACATCAGCACAGAAGTCCTCATAACGGACCAAGCGGTGTTGGTCCGCGGGCAGATCGTAGAATTGGGTGATCTGCCTGTCCAACACATAGGCATAGGCGTGCACAAAGCGCTCTAACAGCTCATCGTAGGTGAAGGTCCTGTCACGCAGCTGGTAGAGGGTATTGCCGTTCTGCTCGACAAAACCGTACCCCTCCTTGCGATTGAGCTTCTTGCCAAAGTGCCGGAACCACGACCGCAGCACAGCACGTGGGTCGCGCACAAGGTTGACGTAGCGCGCATCGGGGAACAGCTCTGCGATCTTCCATACACGCAGCGTATTGAGCGGACTCTTATTCATAAACCGGGTGGCCTGCCCCCTGTGCACATCAAAGTGCAGCGCACAGATGCCCGGGATCGCCGCATAATAGGCCATGCCAGCCGTCTCGAATGTGGAGTCCATATACCCCTGCGGGTCGAGCAGCCATTGGGGACGGTCAACCTTGGTTTCCTCAAAGGGGTACCCGACCGGATCCCACATGCGGTTTGCTTCCGACCAGTTTAACAGTTCAGGGGTTTGGGCCAGGGTTTTCGAGAAGACCGTCGTTCCGCTGCGGGTCATACCGATCACGAACACGGGCCGATCCAGCCTGCGCAGCGCACCGTACATCCGGTATGCGCCCTGCGCATAGGGTGTTTTCCGCCGGGCGAACAACCAGCGATACAGCCGTGCGCTCAGCCTGCGGTCCGCTGTGTTCATCGCCGGATTTCCTCACGGCCAACCAATACCACCACCGACCGGGGTCCGACTTGATAGCTGGACTGGTCCTCTAACGGCGGTTCCTCGCCAACCGGGGCAACATCCCAGCCGGGCGGCTGATAGGTGTCGATGGCAGCATGCCACAATCCATCGCCCGGGCACAGCGGGAGCTCAAAGGTGAGCGGCTCCCAGTAGGCATTCATGGCCACGTAAATGGAGTCATCCGGGTCAAGGCCCCCGCGCGCATGGGCTCCATCCAGCATGAAGGCCAGCACACGCGAATAGTGCGACCAATCGGCGTACCACGCCTGCGTGCCGTGCCAGGTGATATCCGGCCAGCCGCTGCCGACAACATCGCGGTGCTTGAAGTGCTCCCTTCTGCGCAGGACCTGGTGGGCCTTGCGGAAGGCAATCACGCCTTGGAAAAAGCCGAACAGGTCGTCATTCTCTTCAAGCGCACCCCAGTCAAACCAGGTGAGGGGGCTGTCGTGACAGTAGGTATTGTTGTTGCCGTGTTTGGTGCGCCCGTACTCGTCGCCCATCAGCAGCATGGGCACACCCTGACTGATCATCAGGATGGTCACGGCGTTTTTGATCTGACGGCGGCGCAGGTCATGGATGTCTTGGTTATCCGTCGGGCCTTCGTGTCCGCAGTTCCAGCTGTAGTTGTCGTTCTGCCCATCACGGTTGTCCTCGCCGTTGGCCAGATTGTGCTTGCTGTTGTAGCTGACCATATCCATCAGGGTGAAGCCATCATGGCAGGTAACAAAGTTGACGGATGCCGTCGGGCGGCGGCGTGAATACATATCCGGTGAACCCTGCACACGCTGGGCAAGGTCGCCGAGCATGCCCTCGTCGCCCTTGATGAAGCGCCGGACCGTGTCGCGGAAGCGACCATTCCACTCGGCAAATCGCCCGTAATCGGGGAAGGACCCTACCTGATAGAGGCCCCCGGCATCCCATGCCTCTGCGATGAGTTTGCAGCCAGCCAGAATCGGGTCGTGAGCCAGGGCCTCCAGCAGGGGCGGATTGCTCAACGGTGCGCCATTCTGATCGCGGCCCAGGATCGAGGCCAGGTCAAAGCGGAACCCATCAACATGATAGTCAGCGGCCCAGTATCGCAAGCAATCCAGCACCACATTGCGCACCACCGGATGGTTGCAGTTGAGCGTGTTGCCCGTCCCACTGAAATTGTAATAGTAGCCGTCAGGTGTGAGCATGTAATAGGTCTTGTTGTCAATGCCCTTGAAGGAGATGACCGGGCCCAACTCATTGCCTTCGGCTGTGTGGTTGAATACCACATCAAGGATGACCTCAATGCCGCTGCGGTGCAGTTCCTTGATCAGGTTCTTGAGCTCATCCATCTGCATGTCATACCGGCCGGTCGCGGCGTAGCCTGCCTTGGGCGCGAAGAAACCCACCGTGCTGTATCCCCAGTAATTCAAGAGGATCTCGCCTGTCTCCGGGCTGATGCGGCTGTGCTCCCATTCGTCGAACTCAAAGACGGGCATGAGTTCCACGCAGTTGACGCCGAGTGCCTTCAGATAGGGGATCTTTTCACGCAGACCGTCGAACGTGCCGGGGGCCGCCACGCCCGATGTCGGGCTGGCCGTGAAGCCGCGCACATGCATCTCGTAGATAATGAGGTCTTCCAGTGGGATTTCGAGCTGTGTGTCGCCCTCCCAGTCGAAGTCATCGATGACGGGACGCGCGCGATGTTGGTAGATCGCGTGTGGATCGACGCGCTGCGCCCAGACATCCCGCCCTCCGATTGACCGGGCATACGGATCCATCACGACTGTGGACGGATCAAATACGTGACCCTGTGACGGATCCCATGGGCCATCAAAGCGAAAACCATAGTCGATGTTCTCATAGTCCAGGTCGAAGATGGTCATCGCGTACACGTTGCCGATACGAAACCCATCCATAAAAGGGATCTCAACAAAGGGCTCAGGGTTGTCACGCTCAAAGAGGACGAGTGTGCAGGCCGTCGCATGGCTGGAGAACACAGAGAAGTTGATGCCACCAGGCACCACAGACGCGCCAAACGGCTGGGTGCGCCCGGGGCGCAGCTTGTACCCCTCGTACTCGTGGGTGGGATAGGTATCAATGCGCCGAACCATGGCCGTTCTCCAGCAATGCAATGCCCTCATCGAACGAGTCGGCGAGGGTGAAGTGTGACAGAAAACCAGTCGCTTCCATAACGTAACGGATCTCTTCAGAAAGATGCAGCAAAACAATACGCCCTTCCTGCGCGATCACATCACGGTAGGTCACCAGCATGACACGCAGCCCGGCGCTGGACATATAGCCAACTCCGGCCAAGTTCATCAGGATTCGGCAGTGAGGGTTGATATACGCCTCGACAGCTTCTTGCAGCGAGAGTGCTGTGCTGCTGTCCACCTCACCATCGAGAGTGAGGACTGTGATGCCGTTAATCGTTTCTTCTTGAATTTCCATGGACCCAACCTGCTCCACTGTGCTTTCGCCCATTATAATGCAAACTGCACGCCTGACGAACAGGCGTGCAGCATTGTTATAGATTTGCGTTTCGTAGTTTGCTCAGGGGCGTACGAAGCTCGATACGTCCACACCCAGATCGTTCAGCGAGTCATAGAGCAACTGAAGGATGTAGTCCGGGTTGTGAGCATAACCGCCCGGGTCTGCACCGGCATACTTGTAGTTATAGGCCGCACGCAGCAGGCGCGGTGTCCATGTGGCGTACTGGTTGCCGAAGTTGGCCTCGTCTGGATCGGCGACGCCATCTGCGTTCAGGTCGATGAAGAAGTACGGGTAACGCGCGCCATCGTAGACGACTGGCGTACCGATTGTGGTCGCCGTGTAGTCATAGATGGACTGGAGGAGCAGATCCTCAAGCGTTTCGATCTCGCCTGCGATGCCTTCTTCTACATCACCGTCACCATCATAGTCGATGGGTTCATCGCCTTCAGGCAAGCGAATGGCGGTCAGCGGACCTTCGCCGTGGCACGTCGCACAGGACGCTTCATTGACGGTCAGAGCGTGCACATCGTGGCACTCAGAGCACGTGTCGAAGGATTCGACGTGGCCGAACTGCCCGGCATATTCCAGGTTGGCATACTCATACCCACCCTGGACTTCCGTACCAAACAGGGTTGCGCCGGAGGCGAAGTAGTGCGGGTTGCGGAAGCGCAGAGCCTCGCTCACTTCGTCGTCGGTCACACCAGCCGCATCAATAGCGGCCTGGACGCTGATTGAGGACTCACGGCCTTGGTGGCAGTTCAGGCAGGTGTTGTTTTCAGCTTGGTCTTCGGAGAAGCCGACGACCGCACCACTCGGGAACGGCACCGGTCCCACTTCATACAGTGTGAACTCTTCGAGTTCAACGTGGCAGGAGGTGCACGTCAGTGAGTCGCTGGGCGGCAGGCTGATCGTGACGCCGTCCTGCAGGAAGACTTCAAGACCACCAGCGGCGTGGCACCGGCTGCAGTTAGCCGGCACGATACCATCTTCATCCCAGTGGCGGAAGGCTTGTTCCGTAGCTGAGAAGTGGCCCGGATCGTTCCGGTTAGCCGCTGACAGATCCACCGGGTCACCGATGGCTTCGTTCAGGTCAGCAGTCGAGTCATACAGCAGCTGAATGACGTACTTGGCGCCGTGTGCAAAGGCCCCCGGGTCCTTCTGGGAGACCTGGTAGTTGTAGGCCGCCTTCAGCAGGCGCGGTGAGTACGCATTGTACTGGTTGGGGAAGCTTGCCTCGTCATCTTGGAGTTCACCATCAGCATTGCTGTCGATGAAGAAGTACGGGTAGCTTTCAGATGAGTAGACAATCGGCGTGCCGATGACCTCATCAGCGTAGGTCTGGATAGCCTGGAAGAGCATTTCCTGCAGGCCTTCGATTTCCCCACTGATGCTCTCATCGATGGAGCCGTCCCCGTCGTAGTCTATCAGTGAGCCAGCTGTGCGGATGTTGTTGAGATCCTCGACTGTACTCACACCATCGTGGCAAGCGGCACACGGTTCAGGATCGACTTCCAGAGTGTGTGCATTGTGGCAGCTCGTGCACGTGTCAAAGTCTGCGACGTGCTCAAACTTACCGACATAGCGGTTGCCTTCATATTCGAACCCACCATGAACTTCCGAGCCGTACATCGTTGCGGCTGCGGCGTAGTAGTGGATGTTGACAAAGCCAAGATCCTCACTTGGTGTGTCCGGATCATCTGTCAGACCCACTTCTTCAATGGCGTCCACCACCGTGTTGGTGGAAGAACGGCCCTGATGGCAGGTCATGCAGTTCGCCTCGGACCCCAGGTCGGTCAGCTCAACGCCGGAGGGGAACAGGACGGTGTCCATATCCCAAGTCACCTCGTTGTGGCAGGCCTCGCAAGTGATAGTTGTACCAATGGCGACGGCCTCTTCAACAGAGTTGGCCGCTGTGCCATCAGCGCCGAGATAGTCCAAATGGCCAGGCGTGCTGTGGCACGCTGCACAGGACTGCGGGATCTCAGCCGGATCGTCTTCGTTCCAGTGAGTAAAGGATGCATCTTCCGCCGCGTTGTGGGGCGATTCGGCCCACAGGTCACGGAAGGGGATTGTGAGTTCGCTTACTTCCGCAGGAACCATGCCTTCGTCGCCCGCTTCGGTTTCGTCTTCCTCCATGGGCTCTTCTTCAACGTCGGCTTCCTCTTCCTGCTCGGTTGTCGGGTCGACGACGTCATCAGGGATGACATCGTTGGCATCCGGAGGCCCCGCGCAGGCAGCAAACAACAGCCCGGCGATCAGTAAGAGTGCGAACAGATTTCGCTTCATGTCAAAATGCCTCCAAAGGTCGTTCAAGGGTAAAGGTTGGGCGTACGATATCTAGAGGGTTGCGCGCTCTCCTTTCCATCATGCAGGTGCAGTTTCATCAATTGGCATTGAGGATGGCGGCTCCTCCTCTTCCTCGAAAATCGGCAGGAAGCGTACCGCCAGCGTGTAGCCTAGTAGGGCATAAGCCACAATCCCAAAAAACGCGCCGAGTTCCGGCACGGTGGGAGCATAGAAAATACGCGGGAACAGGAAGGCAGAGCCGGGGGACCAGTCCAGAGGGACGACCAATCCGGCCACCGTCACGTTCCAGCGGAGGAAAACAATACCGACTACAGTCAGGAGGCTGGCCAAGCTCAACCACCAGAAGTTCCGGCGCAAGCGCGGCCAGAAGAAAATTACCAGCGGTATCATACCGCCGAGCAGAACCTCAACCAACCAGAAACTCGTGTCATAAGGGGTTGTCAGTCTGAGCAGAGCCAGATCCGTCTCACGAGCAGCGGTGCTGCTGTAATAGGTCGTCGTCGCCCAATCCCAGATCTTGATATACAGATAGAGGGCCAGCATGCCTCCGGCGATGATCGCGGCCTGTTCGATGACCTTCTTCTTGATCACGAACTTGCCCTTGAAGTAGCTCACCACATGCACACCCAGGATGGTCGCACCGATGCCGCCTGCAGCAGCCGACAAGATGAACATGATCGGCAGGCTGGGCTTATACCAGAGCGGCCGGGCGGCGATAACACCGTAGGTGGCGCCCAGCGACGATTGGTGCAGCAAGGACAGTCCCAACCCGACCACGGCCAGGAAAGGAGTCGCCTTGTGGATTTGATGCCCAATCTGTGCGGCTTGCGGCCACCGGCTGAAAAAGCGGCTTTCCAGCACAACCGGAGCCATTTCCGCGGCCAACACAGCGAAGTACAAAACCACGCACATCGTGATTTCCCACAGCACCGAGTGCACATTGGGGAAGATGATCGGGTAGAAGAACCGGTCCGGGCGGCCGATATCCAGGAAGAGGGCCAGCATGGCGCTGGTGTAACCAAGAAAGCCGACCAGAACGGCGACACGTGCGAAGATCCGGAAGCGTTCCAGCTTGAGCAGATAGACTATCGCGGAGAAGATAAAGGCCCCCGCGCCCAGGCTGATCGCCGACAGGTCGAGCACAATCCACAGCCCCCATGGCACCTGGTCGGTCAGCCCGGTGACAGCCAAACCGATGGTAAGCACGATAATCCCGGAGACAGCACCCCAGACCATCAGCAGCCCGAGCAGCCCCACCCAAATGATGAAGGGGGCATTGGGCGGCTGGGCGGTCTGTGTGCGCTGGGCAGTTGCGGTGGTCATGTGGTTACCATCCCTTCTGCCGGAACGTAGTACACGTTCGGCTCCGTACCGAGCTCTTCTGCGAGCCGGAAGGTCGGCGTGTTTTCGATGATCTGCGATACGCGGGAGTCCGGATCATTCAGGTCGCCAAAGATACGGGCTTCCACCGGGCAGATGTTGACGCAGGCTGGTGTGGCGGCTTCGTCCACGCCGGGCGTCAGGCCGTGTTCCAGGCCGCGGTCCAGCCGGTGGATGCAGAAGGTGCACTTCTCCGTAACGCCGCGTGAACGGCGCTCGACTTCAGCGGAGCCCCACTGCGGCTGCAGATCGTTGGCGGGCGCGTCTTGATCAACTGGCTCCCAGTTGAAGCGCCTGACATCATAGGGGCAGGCTACCTGGCAGTACCGGCAGCCGATGCAGCGGTCATAGTCCATAACCACCAGACCGTCGCCGCGCTGATAGGTGGCACCTGTGGGGCACACATCAGCACAGGGCGGCTCCTGGCAGTGCAGGCAGGGCCGTGTCATATGGAAGACCTCGCCAGTGCGGGTCTGGTCGACGACATGCACGTTCCAGCGCATGTCATCGGGGACATCGTTAATGGCCTGGCAGGCATAGACGCAGTAGTCACAGCCGATGCACTTGCGCAGGTCGATGATCATCACCCAGCGGTGTTCGGCGTCCTCACCACCGCTGTGGCTTTGCGCATTAGCGATCTGCCGTTTGTTGAACGGTGCGGTCAGGGCGGCGGCTACAGCCGTGCTAAAGCCCGCCGCACCGAGGATCTTCAGTAAGTTTCTACGGTTAATGTCCATCGCTGTATTCTTCCTCTACTTCTTCGTCCTCATCTTGCGTACTAGGAACGCGAGCGCGTGACACCAGGCCGACAATCAGACCACCCAGGATCAACCCGCCGAGTGCGCCGGTCATTATGCTGACGGCCTGCTGGTTGCGCTGCTGTAGGATTAGGGTCTCAATGCCCGCTTCAAGCTGCTGCACGCGCAGAATAGCTCGCTGACCTTCCAGGATGGCCTCTTCGGTCAATTCATCCTCTGCCGTTTCTTCGCGGTTGTCGCTGACCAATTCAAGGTCAAGGTTTTCGTGGCAGTCCATGCACGCGGGCAGTTCGGCTATCAGATCGTGACCCGTGTAGGCCAGACCGGTTGGTGGGATGGGCTGGTCTGGCGGGATCCAGCCGTGGCAGTCACGGCATTCAAGCCCGGCTTCCACGTGAGATACGTGATGGAAACCTTCTAGGGAAGCACCATGGCAGTTCAAACACTGCGCTGTGGCGTCCTCAAGCCTGATCTCGCCACCGTGTGCAAAGTGACAGCTCACGCAGTTGAGACCGGCAGTCTCATGGTCCGTCACACGGAACTCGTCGTGGGTCTGGCGGTGGCACGTCGCACAGGCCTGGTTGGCAAGCTCAGGGTCAACAGGCGCTTCAGGGTGCTCCGCCGGAATGTCACCGTGGCACGCTTCACAACTTACGCCTTCATGCGTAAATTCTCCCGTCGCCGGTGTGAAGTTCGTAGTGTGGCAGTCCAGGCAGGTTGAATCGAAATCTTGATCGGCCCACCAATCTTGGAACTGCTCGTTCTCATAGGCCAGATCGTGCGGCCCACCTGACCAGGCATCTACCGCCTCAGCGTGACACGCCCGGCAGTCCTCAATGGGATCAACGACATCCGAATCGCCGGTGTCATCCTGCTGGATACCAGTGTGCGGGTCAGACGGCTGCGCAAAGGCATAGCCAGCCGCACCACCGAATATGGTAAAGATCGCTAGCACAATCAAAACAGTTGCTTTGCGCAGGTACGTTTGTGACATTGGGTCCTCGTTTCATGTTAGTACAGAGCGTGATCGCTGTGACGCTATTGTCACGCAGTTCAAAAAGATCGAGCAGTGCAGCCTTGCATATATTCATAGGGACGAATGTCACGACTAATATCGACCTGTTTTGTAAGGTTTCTATCAAATAAGATGTAAAACGCCGCTATTGAGATTTTGTATCACGTGGAGGCCAAATGGCGGCTTGTGATAGACTTCAGACGTGGGTGCTTAGAGAAGCGGAGGAATGGGCCAATGCCCGGCGGACTGTTGGCTTTGCAGAGTGGCGTATACGGCCTGGCTTTATGGCTGGGCATCTATCTAATTATGCGTGATATCACAAAACCCCGTCTTCATCTGGCCGGTTGGGGCATGGTGACCTATGCGCTGGCCCTGGGGGCCGATCTGCTGGCCGCTGTTTCGTCCGGCGGGGCGTTTGCACGCCTGCACAACCTGCTGGTTATCATCCCGCCGCTATTGTGGACCGGGGCAGTTATACGGTTGCTGCCGGAGAGCGTCCCTGTGCGCCGCCGGGCGTGGCGAGTCTGGCTCATCGGTCTGCTGCCGACCGCGCTGATCCTGCTGTTCGCTGCGGCTGTGAGCGATCTCCCGATTGGGCTTGGTGATGGCGGCTCTCCACTCACACTGGCATTGAGCGTTCTCGTTGTGCTCCCTCTGCTGGGATGTTTCTTCCTTATAGTGGCATACCGGCGCGTCGTCGCACCCCGGCGCATGGTGCCACTGCTGTTGGTTGGCCTGTTGTTCGTTGCGCTGGGGAGTGGACTCCTACTCAGCCCGCTCACCCGACTGCCGCGCCCCCTGATCCTCTTTGGCATCGGTTTCGATGTGATGCTTTTAGGGGTGGCAACCGCCGTGCATGATGCCTTTGATGAGGGGGAGACTCTGCTGCCAGACCTGCTCCATTCATTTGATGCGGCTCTGCTGACTGCCGGGCTGTTCGGCGGGCAGGTCGGTGTGGTGATGTTCCTGGCCACGGGGATAACTCTACCGATGACAGCATTGCTGCTTGGCGTGACCGGCTCGGCGGTTGTGCTCGTTACGTTGGGAGGCCCGCTGCAGGCCCTCGTGGACCGGCTCGCGTTTATGGCTTCTCCCTCCACAGCGCAGCAACGCGACGAACTGCGTGCAGCCGCGCAGGCTGCCCCTCGGGTTGCTCACACCTTCAACCCCGTTGGCACCGATCCGGCGGCTTTCAACAAACTGACGCGGCGTGCGTTAAGCTACATGGGCGATCTGTCGCGGCTGGCAAAAAGTCCACTGACACAGCTGCCCCTTATCGATCAACGTCTGGATGACCGGGGCATCGAGCCCGACACACTTGCCCGCGCGCATGAACTCAAACGGTTGTTGACTGAATCCATTGAGCGGCTGAAACCACACGGCCCGGAGATGTTCGGTACGTCTGACGAATGGCGCTACTTCAACGCGCTGTACTGGATCTACGTACGTGGTCTGCGGCCCTACAGCCGCCGGTTCACGGTGAATGGGGACATGCCAGACGATGAGCAGCAGGCCCTCGATTGGTTCCGTGCGCAGGTACCGGAACGCACACTCTACAACTGGCAGAACACAGCAGCCGAGCTCATTGCACAGGATCTTCGGGAACAAATGGCAGTAAATGGCAGTGTTGCGCCTTCCGATGGCAGTGGCCGGAGGGATACGATGAAGCCAAAGTAACCCATATGGAGGCTTCACGATGTCTACACAGGTACGTATCAGCACACAACCCAGCATGTTGAAAACCGTCATTTTGGCAGATGCCGTCTACTGTGATGTCGTCGGGCTCGGACTTCTGTTGTTCAACCGGCGCATCGGGGATTGGACCGGGCTGCCCGCCGCTGCCGTGGCCATCACAGGCGCGCTGCTGCTCGTGTGGGCGTTGGTTCTGTTCGTGTTTGGCCGGCGCAGCCCAATGCCCGGCTGGCTGCCCTATCTTGTCATCGGGGGGAATGTGGTGTGGGTTCTGTTCACCGTTGCAGCGCTGGTAGGGGGCTTCTTGCCTTTGACCACAGCCGGAACCTGGGCTCTGGTGATCATTGCGGATATTGTGGCGATATTCGCTGTCCTTCAATACATCGGCCTGCGGCGGGAGACCAGATAGCAACGTCTGCTTAGATGGTCAAAGCATATATCCCCGACCAGTCTGCTGTCCTCAGGACAGCAGACCGTTTGTTGCAGCGTGATCGCATCTGGTAGACTGACACTATCTTCATGTGACAGAGTTCACGCACAATCTACCGGTGGAGAGAGACCATGAATCTGAAACAGTGGATACCCGCCCTGATCGGCCTGCTGGTGTTGGCCGCCTGTGCAGGCACGGCCCAGGCCCCGGATGGAGCAGCAGAGCAAAACGGCATCGTGATCCGGGATGCGTGGGTGCGTCCCGCCTTTGTGGAAGGCGGCAACGGCGCAGCCTATATGATTATTGAGAACACGTCCAACGCGGATGATACGCTCATTGGCGCCTCAGCAAGCTTCGCTGAGGTGGTCGAAGTCCATGAGACGTTCGAGGAAATGGATAATATGGAGGACGACGGCGACATGCGCCACGGCGAAATGATGGGCATGCGCCAGATCCCGGAGTTAACCATCCCTGCGGGGGAGACTGTGACTTTGGAAGTTGGTGGCTACCACGTCATGCTGATCGGTGTGCAGGAAACCCTTGAGATGGGTGAGACGGCGGAGGTCACGCTGATCTTCGAGAACGCCGGTGAGATCACCGTTGAGGCTGAGGTCCGCGAGCAGTAACACAGAAAGGGGGTGGGCATCGCCCGATGCCGCGCCCCCTGGTACAACGGTATCTACTCGTCGTTGACGGTGTCCTTAAGGGACTTGCCCGCCTTGAACGAGGGCACCTTCTTCGCGGGGATCTGGATGGGTTCACCAGTCGCCGGATTGCGGCCTTCACGCGCTGAGCGCTCGGACACGCTGAATGTGCCAAAGCCAGTCAGCTGGACCTTTTCACCCTCGGCCAGTGCTTCGGTGATCGAGTCGATGATGGCACCGAGGGCCTTGTCCATCTGTGCTTCGGACATTTCGGCTTTTGTAGCCGCTTTCTTGATGAAGTCTTTCTTGTACATGGTAACTACACCTCTCAAAAGAATGTTACCTGCCCAGTATGCCTCATCCGAACGGTTTCGGCTAGCCCAAAGTGTATGATTTCTCTAATTTTATGCCACGAACCCCCATCCGATAGGGGGTCAGGCCGCTTTATTTCGGCATATACATAGAAATATAACCGTTTTGCAAATAATCGTCAGCCGCGGCGTGCACAGATGACAGCCGAACACCCCGGGGAGATCCCCCGGGGTGCAGATAGTGGGCAGAGGGTTCAGGTCGTTCGATCAGGGTTGGCGTCGGGCTGAAAAGCCCGCAGTCAACGCACTAGGGTGAGCAGCCGCCCAGCAGCCATGCAACGATGTCGCCCATGAGGGCTTCGTCGCCGCCGGTGCCTGTGGCTTCCCACGGTGTACCCAGGAACATACCACAGCCCTCGATCGTGCCCGCGTCGCCATCATCGCCCACGGCGATGACGTTCGGACCGGTCACAACGTCACTG
>JAADYX010000009.1 GCA_010092885.1 Chloroflexota bacterium
ATCCTGACGAATTTCGTCAGCGTTAAGACGGGTTCGCACACCTGCCTGGTGCTGTACGTGGAGGTGAACTGCGTCAGCATCTACTTCGATGTCACCAACCGCGACCTGCGGCTGGCGCTCTGCGACGACCCGACCTGCACGAACCGCACCCTGGCCACCGTCGACAGCGCCGGGAACACTGGCGTGGACACCTCGTTAGCCCTGGACGCGGAAGGGATTCCGGTCATCAGCTACTACGATTTAATCAACGGCGACCTGCGGTTGGCTGTCTGCGACGACCCGACCTGCACCAACGTCCTGGCCAACCCCGGCTTTGAGGATCCCCTCTCCGCATGGAGCACAAGCCCCGGTGTGCGCCGCTTCACGACGGGGCAGGCCTTCGAGGGTGGCGCTGTGCTGCTGGTGACGCCCTCGGGCGGGCAGCAGACTGCCACACAAACCATCAATGTTAACGGTTCAGCCGGTGATCTGCTTACGCTGACCTTCTACGCTGGCGGGCGCAATGCTGACACAACAGGCACGCTGGGTGCCCGCATCGAACTGCAGTCGGGCGGCAGTCTGGTCAACAGCACAGACTGCCAGTATGCACTGCCCAATGTAACCTTCAACTGGACACCGTTCACCTGCCTGATCAGTGCCTCACAAGCCTATGACGAGGTCCGCGTCACAGCCGGCACACAGGACATCGGCGGCGGGTTCATCGGGTTCGACAGCGTGTTCCTCACGCGGGACTGAGTTTATACTGCGGAAAACGAACCTCCGGCGGCGATAATCGCTGCCGGGGGTTTTCGTCCAGGGGTGACACAGACGGTCAGGTTCTGGTATGATGGGCGCATGAGACTCGTTGTGCTTGCCCTGCTGCTGACCGGCTGTGCTGCCGCCCCAGCCACAGCACCACCTACCCCTTCAGCGACGGTGCCGCCACCGCAGCCCAGCGTGACACCCGCCGAACTGACGCCCGCAGCCGTGCCCACGCCTGTCTGCGAGGCATGGTTCATTGAGCCGGTGCCCGATGCGCAGGGCTGCCCCGGGCCGCGCTTCGGCTACGATGCCACCTGGCAGACCTTCGATGGCGGCATCCTGATCGCCGCGGAGGTCGGGCCGACGGTGCACTACCGTGTGCTGCTTGGCGACGGCACCTACCGGCTGGTTGTGCCCGGCGATGGCACCCTCGGCTGGATGACGGATGAGGTCACCGCGGCGCTGGCCGCGCTCGACCTGGCCCCGCCGCCGGAAGGGCGCACGTATCCGGCCCAACTGCTGATCCTGCCGTGGGTCGGTGAACTGACCGACGAGGCCATCGACCTGTACGACAGGCTCGGCTGGCCAACCGCCCCCGCGCAGGAATTCGCGATGCGCCAGCAGTTCATGCTCACCACGGGTGAGGCTGCCGTCTCCTACTTCACCGGGCCGGATGGCGGCATCTACCGCACCGAAGCGCTCTTCGGTACCATCGAATGGGAGCCCGTCTCTCCCTAAAGGACTTGCCCTTTTTTATCTATTTGTCTAGGATCATGCTACCCAAAGGATTGCACCCATGCCGACACCGGAAGATCGTCCCGCGCTGATCGAACAGATCCGCGCTCTGCCCGCCCAACTGCGTGATCTCGTCGCCGATCTCAGCGACGAGGAACTGACCACCGCCTATCTGCCCGGTGAGTGGACCGTTGCACAGAACGTGCACCACCTGGCCGATTCACACATGCACAGCTATATCCGCTGCAAATTCATCCTCACAGAGGATCACCCCACGCTCAAGCCCTACGATCAGGCTGAGTGGGCCACGCTGGCCGATGCCACCCCCGCTGATGTCAGTTCCTCCCTGCGGCTGCTGGAAGGGCTGCACGCCCGCTGGGCGCAGTTCTTCGAGAGCCTGGGCCCGGACGACTGGAAGCGCGCCGCCACCCATCCGGAGCACAGCCTGGCCATCACGCTGGATGTGCAGCTGGCACACTACGCCAAGCACGGTGAGGATCACCTGGAGCAGATCAGGCGCACCCTCGCCGCCAAACCATAGGCCACACCATATGCCCCTCTTTGGACGCCGCAGCAAGCACTCCGTTGATGCCCATCACCCGCACCCCTCCCAGATGATGGTGCTCTACAACGGCTTCCCCGCGCTCGACACCGTCCGGCTGGCCGACGATATCATCGCGTTGGAGCCGGACGGCCCCCCGGTGGAGGTGCCCGCCTTCCGGTCAGCGGCGGACGATGAGGGGCGGCGCACCACCAGCGGCACACTGACCATCGGGCAGATGCCGCTGACAGTCGAGGTGCACAACTGGCCGCTGGACCGTGAGGTAATGCGCTATACGGTCGGGGCCAGCAACCTGAACGAAGCCGCCAAGGGGCCGCTGCGCACACACCGGGCCTACGCGCTCGTCTCGGTGGCCGGGGAAGCCCGCCCCATCGAGAAGATGGCCTGCCTGCTGAAGGTCACCGCGGGGCTGGTGGCGCAGGGCGCTGTCGGGGCGGCCAACCACGAGACATGGTCGGCGTTTGTGCCGGAGATCTTCGGCCTGCTGGACGAACCCGGCTTCTGGCAGGATCTCCGCGCGAAGGGCATCCCGGCGGTGCTGACCACCGGCTTCGTGAAGGTCAACGTCAGCACGGATGAGCTGTGGTTCATCACCCGGGGGCACCGCCTCTACGGGCTGCCGGAGCTCGCCTACCGGGCGCAGGGCCACCAAGAGGCCGAAGGCATCTTCGATGTGTTCACGAACATCTTCCACTACATGTTTGATACGGGCACGGTGCTGCACGTTGGCGATACGATGGAGATGGACGAGCGCACCGGGCAGGTGATGCGCTTCCAGGCCCCACCCGCTGAGGCCGCCTTCCTTGAATCCCCGACGGGTACGCTGGTGACCGAATTCAAGAATTGACCACCGGCAGCCACACGCTGAAGGTCGTGCCCTCCCCGGGGATGCCGGTGCTCGTCAGGTGGATGTGCCCGTCAAGCATATCAACCGCGTGCTGCGCGATGCTCAACCCCAGCCCGGTCCCCGGCGCGCCGGAAGCCCGCCCGGCACTGCCCCGGTAGAAACGCTCAAAGATGCGTTCGTGTTCGCTGGGTGGAATGCCCAGCCCCGTATCATGCACGCGGAACCCGGCATAGGCTTCCTCCGGCCAGAGGTCCACCTCAACGGTTACCCGCCCGCCCGCAGGCGTGTAATTCAGCGCGTTGGTAAGCAGCACGCTCAACACCAGATCCAGCAGAGTGTCGTCCGCGCGCACCCACGGCTCGCCCGGATGGGCCACAGCGACAAGCTCCAGGCTGTTTTCCTCAGCCAGGGCCCGGCGATCGGCCACCTGTGTGACGATAGCGGCGTTCAGGTCAATGGCGGTGCGCTCAACCGGCACGCGGTTCTGGTCAAAGCGGGAGAGGTACAACAGCTCCTCGATCAGCCGTTCCAGGCGGTTGATCTCGCGGCCCATGGTCGCCAGGTAGGCCTCTGACTTGTGCGGGTTTTCCTGCAGGAGATGCTGGTAGAGCTTCAGGCTGGTGATGGGGGTGCGCAGCTCGTGGGACACGCTGGAGACGAACTCGTCCTTCATCCGGGTGAGATGCTTAAGGTGCGCGTTGGCCTCCTCAAGCTCGGCGGTGCGCTCCCTGACCAGTTCCTCCAGGTGGGTGCGATAGACCTCAAGCTGCAGCTCGTTCTGTTTGCGTTCGGTGATGTCGGTGTACAGGCCCTGCACCGAAGGCTGGCCGCGGTATTCGATGGGGGCCAGGCTCACCTCCAGCCAGCGGACTTCATTGTCCGGGCGCACGATGCGCTGGGTGAACCGCTGCGGCTGGCCGTGCGCCACCACATCCACAAACGCCTGGGCCACCATCGCTATATCGTCCGGGTGCACCAGGCCGCGCAGCTCGGGGGCGTTCATCGCCTCTAATTCGGCCTGTGTGTGCCCGAGCATCTCCAGCATAACTTCATTGATGAAGGCCACCTCATCATTGCGCATGATGACGATGCCCTGGGCAGCATACGCGACCAGCGCCTGGTAGGCTTCCTCGGTTTCCACCTGGTGGGTGATATCACGCGAGGCGGCGTACAGGCGGATGAGGCTGCCGTCTTCGGCCAGCACGGGCTCATAATAGGTTTCCTGGTGGCGGATGCCGCCGTCCTTCTTCACGATCCGGTGCCGCACCGAGCCGGGTCTCCCGTTTGTCAGCAGCTCCGCCACCGTTTTCTGGCCAATGGTCAGATCATCGGGGTGTACCAATGTCTGCCAGCCACCGCCCGCCTGTTTTTCCTCGACGGTGTAGCCCGTGACCTCCTCGAACCCACCGATCATCCATTCCAGGTCCAGGCCGTCCTCGCCGTCCGGCACCATCGAGTAGGCATAGTCAGAGATGATCGATGAGGTGATGCGATGGCGGCGCTCGCTCTCCTCCAACGCGGTGAGCATCTCCCGGTGTTCGGTGATGTCCGTGATGATGCCGTACCAGTGGATGCTGCCATCGGGGCGCTGGTGGGGGGTTGAGCTGGCCCGCACCCAGATCAGGCCGCGCTGCGGGTGTTCGATGCGGTACTCCGATGTGTAGGGTGTGAGTGTGGCGGCGGACTGCTGCACTGCCTCGATCACGCGCTGCTCGTCTTCCGGATGGATGCGCGAGAAGACGATGCGCGTATCCCGCATCACCTCCGCCGGGGAGGCTCCGTACAGGTCCGCGATGCGCCCGCCGACATACGGGATCTGCCAGTCGCCTTCCGGCGTTTGCAGGAACTCGTAGATCACGCCGGGCATCTGCTCAGCGATGGCGCGCATCTTGCGCTCCGTGTAGGCCAGTTGGGCGGCTGTGTGCTTCTCCAGGGTGATATCCCGCGCGACACCCGCCAGCACCGGGCCCATACCGGATGCCATGGTCAGCTCCAACCATACATGCCGGCCCTTTTCCGAGATGAGGCGCAGCTGCACCGGGGGCAGGTCGGGCGGGCCGCCCTTGTAGGCAGCCAGCATCGCCACGATCAGGGCGCGATCCTCCGGGTGGATATGCTCAACCCATTCGGTAAAGGTGGTGGGCATATGGCCGATCGTCCGTACCAAGCCGATAGCATCGGGCGGGGTCAGGCTGAGCTCATCGGTGCGCATATCCCAGCGCCACAGGGCCATGTTGGCTGCGTCAAGCGCGGCGTGCAGCAGCGCATCGGTGGGCAGTTCCTCATCGGTTTCAAGGTGAGTACGCAGGTGAGCAAGGAGCTTGTCAAGCGGCATAGGTTAGATTCCTGGTTGTGTCCGCGTCTATTTTAGCACAGCGTGATCCCGTTGGCTGGCGCGCTATACTCTGTTCAGCTATATGATAAGGAGTTTGATCCCCATGGCCAAAGCAGTTTACAACGGCATTGTACTCGCAGAGAGCGACGAAACGGAAATGGTGGAGGGCAACCACTACTTCCCGCCGGACGCCGTGAAGATGGAGTACTTCACCCCGACCGACCACCACACCACCTGCCCGTGGAAGGGCGTGGCGAGCTACTATACCATTGAGGTAGACGGCGAAACCATCGAGAACGGCGCGTGGACCTACCCGGAACCCAAGGACGCCGCCCAGCAGATCAAGGATCATGTGGCGTTCTACAAGGGGCGCGGCGTATCCGTCGAAGGCTGACACCAATCGCAAGGGGCGGCCCGGCCGCCCCCTCCCAGGAGACCACCCATGTTTGACTTAATCCGTAGCAAGCGCGCCATCCGGCAGTTCACCAGCGACCCCATCCCGGACGAGATCGCGCACACCATTCTGGAAGCCGGGCGGCTTTCCGGCAGCGCCAAGAACCAGCAGCCCTGGCACTTTGTGGCCGTCCGTGACCGCGAGACGCTGCGCGCCCTTTCCGAGTGTGGGGCGTATGCCGGCCATATGGCGGGGGCGGCGTTGGGCGTCGTGCTGGTGACAGAGGACCCCTACCACCGCCTGACCGTTCCCTTTGACCTAGGCCGTGCCACGCAGAACATGATGCTGACCGCGTGGTCCCACGGCATCGGCTCGGTGATGGCCACGCTGTATGAGTCGACCAAAGCGGGCGACCTGCTGGGCGTGCCCGCCGGTTATGCCGTCTGCTGGGGGATCTCCTTCGGCTACCCGGCGGTCGATACGGACCGCCCGCCGCGCACAGGGGGCCGCCGCGGGGCCGAAGATGTGGTCCATTGGGAAGGATGGTAGTATGTTTGGGAACAGCATCTGGGTCGATATTTTCGTTCTGCTGATCTTCTTCGGCGTGATCTATGCGTTCATTATCCTGCCGCGCCAGCTGAACTTCCGGCGGACCCAGCGCTATGTCAAGGAAGGGCTTGAGCCCGGCGAGGAGATCGTGACATACGGCGGCATGGTCGGCACCGTGCAGCGTGTGGACGCCGAAGAGGGCATCGTTTATCTGGAGATCGCACCGGATGTTGTGATCCGCGTGATCACGGCGTCCATCGCCTCCCGCTTCGATCCCGAGTTGATCCGCGAAAACGCGCAGAAAGGGCAGGGGCGGCTCAGTTGAACCACCACACACGGGAGAGACGTGCGCATGCACATTCAGGTGGGGGTCGCCAAGGTCCCCAAGTACGCGACAAGCGAGAGCGGCGACACGCTGGAAATGGTCGAGCGGCCCCACGGGGGGCTGTCACTGGTACTGGCCGACGGCCAGCGCTCCGGGCGCTCGGCCAAGTCGATCAGCACGATGGTCGCCCACAAGGCGGTCGCACTCCTCGCTGACGGGGTGCGCGATGGGGCAGCCGCCCGGGCCGCCCATGATTATCTCTACACCCAGCGCGGGGGCAAGGTCTCCGCGACCCTCAACATCATCTCCATTGATATGGTCACCAAAACGCTCGTCATCTCACGCAACAGCCACTGTCCGGTGGTGGTGCACCACGCCGACGGCAGCCAGATCCTGCTGGACACCGGCACGGATCCGGTGGGCGTGCACCGCATGACCAAACCCGATATCACCGAACTGCCCCTGCGGGCCGGTACACTGGTGGTCGTCTTCACCGACGGGCTGATCAGCGCCGGGCGGCGCACCCTGGAATCGCTGGATGTGGCGGCGCTGGTCACGCAGCTGTACGCGGCCCATCAGGGGGAGCCGGGCTTTGCGCAGGCCGTGGCCGAGGGCCTGCTGGAAGCGGCCCTCAAACTCGACGATGGGCGGCCCGTCGACGATACCTCCGTGGTGGCGGTGGCCGTCGCCGCTGCCGAGCTCGACTTGGTACGGCGCATGCAGGTGCAGCTGCCGATCCCCCCGTTGGACAGGCCCGGCTGATGCGCCACGCCCTCGCGATGTTCGCCATCGGCACGATGCTGGTCTTCGCCGCCATCGGCGTTGGCCGCACGGTCAGCGGCTGGCAGCTGTACAACGACCTGCACACGACCGGCACCCGCACACAAGCCGACGTGATCGCCAAGCGCGACAACCTGCCGCTGCTGCGGTCGTTCTTCCTGACGTACCGCTACACCGCCGGCGGTGAGGTGATCGAACGGGAGGAACGTGTCAGCCGGGGGCAGTACAACAACACCGCCGCCGGCGATGCGCTGACGGTGACCTACGACCCCAACACGCCTGCGCTCGTGCTGATCGAGGACAACAACCGCGAACTGCTCGCCTTCACACTCACGACGGCGGGTTGGGTGGTCGCTGGCCTGGCCTCGGCAGGGATCTATATCTGGTATACGCGGCGGTTGGCGCTGGCGCAGGCGCGCCATCAGGAACTGTGGGACGACGCGATGGAGCGCATCAACACGGCGATTGCCGAGCGCGGCGACGCCGATCCCACGGAGTGACTACAGCACCAGCCCTTCCCACGATCCGAACATCGCGAAGCGCAG
>JAADYX010000102.1 GCA_010092885.1 Chloroflexota bacterium
GGAATCAGGTTGGTGGCCCCGATCAGATCCAGAAAGTGTTGGTCGTCGATCCATTTGCGCCGCTCAACGACCTCGTCGCGCATCATGGCGATGTGCGCTGCCGGGCCGCCGAACGCCGTGATCCCCAACCGCAGGAACAGCGCGCCCACCTCGCGAACGTGCTTCGGGCTGCGGTTGTCGGTCGCGTAGCCCTCCTCAGTGCTCGTGGTTGTCATTCTCCGCCTCCATTTGCTGAGTGTCCATCATGGAGCATATCTTCCGGCGGGCTGCGGCGCATCACCATGAGAGTTAAATCGTCGAACTGCGGGGCACCCGCCACGAACGCATCCACATCCTCGAGGATCTGCGCCCCGATGGTGCTGGCGGGTTGGTGCGCATGCGTGCGCACGCAGGCTTCCAGGCGGGGCAGACCGTACTCGGTTTGCCCCGCATTCTGCGCCTCGGTGATGCCATCCGTGTAAGCGACCAGGATGTCGCCGGGGGCGAGGGTCACATGGGTCTCGTCCCATTCGCGATCATCGAGAATGCCAAGGGGGATGCCGGTGCGCAGCAGCAGCTCAAAGTCGGTGCTCCCAGCGCGCAGCAGCAGCGGCGGATTGTGGCCCGCGTTGGCATAGACCATCTCGCCTGTCTCCGGGTTCAGAATGCCGAGGAAGAGCGTGACGAACAGCTCCGCACGGGTATCGCTCAGGATGCGGCGGTTGACTTTTTCCAGGACGCGGCTGGGCTGCATCGGATACTGTTCGGCCAAAATCTGGGCGTAGGTGCGCAGCAGGGTGCGGCTGAGCGCCATATAAAGCGCCGCGCCGAGGCCCTTGTCCGCCACATCGGCAACCACAAGCGCGGTGCAGCCGCCCGGCAGAGGGATCTCGTCGAAGAAGTCGCCGCTCGTTTCGCGGGCGCTGCGCAGGCCGAAATACAGGCTCCAGTCGGCGTGGTGGGGGGCTTCCTGAACTCCGGAGAGAAAGCTCTGCTGGATCTGCCCGGCGACCTCCAGCTCCTGTGCGCTGCGCTCAAACGCGATGCGATCCTGATAGGCCCTGGCACTGTTGATCGCCGACTCGACCTGGGCGGCCAACGCGCGGGCGGCAGGGGCAACTTCTTCGATGCGGCGGCTCTGGATGCGCCTGCCGACCACTACACCGCCAGTCACGACCTCCCCTGAGCGGATGGGGATGGTGATCAGGGCGTAGTCGAGGGGAGCATCCGACCAGGGTGCCGTGTTCCCCTCCCGGAACACCCCCTCGTTGGTCTGGGTGCGCAGCCACCTCCACAATGCCTCGTCGGCACCGTCCCACTCGGCTGGATGGGTGATCGCCAGGTCGCGGTCGAACACGCGGACCGCCACCCGCCCAAAGGAGAACATGCCGGGGATATGGTCGCGAAGCGCCTCTTCCAGGCCGGAACCATCCGGCGGCCCGTTGATGATGGCGCGCGCCAGCCGTTCAAGCTGTTCCATCTCGCGGCTGCGGCGCCGGTTGCGCTCGATGGTCAGGCTCAGCTGGTGGGCGAGCCAGCTCCCGGCGAGGGCGCTCAACACAAACACGCTGTACATCAGCGGCGAGATCTGGCTGTAAAGGCCCGCTATCGGCACGGCCAGCAGGCTGCCGATCAGGCTGATGGAAGACGCCTGCAGGATGCCGGGCAAAATGCCTCGCTGAGGGGTCCCCATACTCTTCGTCAGGGTCCAATTGTAGATGCTGACCATCGGAACCGTGAGCAGACTAACGACAATCATGCGCGCGCCCGTCGCCCACAGAGCGGGGACAAGCGCATCCATCCCACCTAAGGGGACGGTGCCGCCAAGAGTCTGATAGACCGCCAGCCCAATAAGTGCCGCGAAGATGTTGCCGGTCTGCTGAACAACAAGCGTGCTGCTCGCCTGCCAGCGTTCGTCAGCGGTGATGACCGGCCCCGGTATTGTCATGAGCGTGTAGATCGCCTCCGCCACCAGATTGATCCAGACAACCAGAGGGCCGAACAGCAGAACCGAGGACCAGGTGAGCACATCCTCCACATTGCCGGAAAAGCTGGAGTACATGCCTGGCCTGAACTCCGTCACGATGAGGAAGTCAAAACGCTTGAAGGCGATCAGCAGTACAAGCAGAAGGGCGAGCACGGTCAGTGGCACGGTTACAGTGGCGTTAACGGTGGCGATGGCAAGCCAAACCAGACCGCCGGTCAGGGGGAGGGCATACAGCAGGATAACGGCGGCTTCAGCCACGGCAACCTGGCGGCCCAACCCAGCGATGTTCGCTGCGCCCGGGCGGAAGCGTTCGGCGGCGGAAAACAGGAGATTGATCATGAGCTTCACCTTGTTGTACAATGCCTCACACGGACATCTGGCGTTCTGAGGCAGAAACCATGTTACAGCCACGGATTATTCATGCGCCGGGGTTCGCCAAAGGCGACTGGTTGAACACCGAAACCCCTTACACCAACCACGCTCTGCGTGGGCAGGTGGTGCTTGTCGAATTCTGGGACTATACATCTTTCCATTGTATGCGCATGTTGCCCTATCTCAAAGGGTGGCATGAGCGTTACAGTGACCGCGGCCTGACCATTGTGGGCGTACACTCGCCTGAATTCAGCTTTGCGCACAGCCGCCACACGGTTGAAGAAGCCGTGCGGGCCTTCGACCTCCCGTACCCGATCCTGCTCGACAACGGCCTGCAGACGTGGCAGGCCTTCGCCAATACGGTACGCCCGACGCGCTACCTGGTCGATGCGGCGGGCTATATTCGCTTTCAGGCGTATGGGGCAGACAGCACCCGTCAAACGGAGGCTGCCCTACAGATGCTGCTGCGCGAACGCGACCCTAACGTTGAACTGCCCGCATTGATGCCCGCCCCGGACCAGCAGAGCTGTGCCCAACCCCGATTATATGCCGGTTATTTCCAGGGCGCACTCGGCAACCGGGAGGGCTACGCGGCGGAAGGCACACTCGCCTACCGGCTGCCCATCGAGTGGGAGCGCACTGAGGCGAGCTTCTACGTGGATGGGTTCTGGCGCGCTGAAGCGGAGGCGATGGTCTTCGCCGGGCGCGAACTGGGCCGCGTGATGCTGCCCTACACCGGCCAGCGTGTGCACGCGGTGCTCAGCCCTTCCAATGACCCGGTGGAGGTGATCTTGGGGCTGCGGCCTACCGATCAGGAGCCGCTGATCGAAGTGTACCAAGACGGCCACCCGCTGACCCCGCTCAACGCCGGGGCCGACGTGCATGCCGGGGCGGAGGGCAGCATCCTGGCTGTGAACCGCGCCCGCGCCTTTGAACTGGTCAACAACCCGGCGGTGGAAACGCACGAACTGGAACTGTGCTTCCGGGCGTCCGGGTTGAGCCTGTACAGCTTCACCGTGAGCGGCTGCGTCGCATGACGACTGTACTCAAGCCCGGTCTACGGATCATCTTCTGTTCGGCGGGAGCCCCTCAGGCGGACTTCTGGCAGGTGCTGCGTGACAACGACCTGATCCCCGCTGCGTTTGGGCAGGAGCAGGCCGCCGACCTGCCCGAGCATGGCATCGGCCTGCTGGACCTGACGCCCTTCATCATCAAGGCCAACAGCCCGCTGGATCCCGACCGGTTCGACCGGGCGGCGTTCAAGCGGCAGCTCGCCCGGACGCCTGCCGCGCTGATCGCGTTCAACGGGCGGGAGATCGCGCGTAAGGCGTTGGGCCGTGAGGACGCGGACTTCGGGCGGCAGACGGCGCGCCTGTTGGATGCGATCGTGTATGTGCTGCCCGGCCCCGATGAACGGCGGCATCAGGATGAGGTGTACTGGCGGGATGTGGCCGCGCTCACCAAGCGCACAGCGCCGCCCGACCTGCCCGACGACTTCGATGCGGAGCTGGTGGTGCTTGATCTGGACGGGGATCAGGCTGATGCGGATGAGGAGCAGGAGCCAGCCGAACCGGGCACCTCTGGCAGCTGGCTGCATTGGGATCTGTTTACCTATCCGTTGGAGGATGACCGGCTCGCGATCAAAGCCCTGATCGGGGTGGGGCTGTCACTGATCTCGCCGCTGACGCTGGGCGTGGCAACGCTCGCGCTGTGGGGCTACGGACTGTCGATCATGCGGCGCACCATCAAGACGGGCGCACCGGCCCTGCCGGAGTGGCACACGGATATCGGCGGCCTGCTGGGCGATGGCCTGCGCGTACTGCTCGTGCGTGCGATCTATTTTGCGCCGCTGGCACTCATCTACCTGCTGATCGCGCTGGCCTGGCTGATCTTCTTCCCGGGGTTCTACGCGCTGGGGGCCAGCGGTGCCGGGGATCTGTTTCCGCTGGCGGGCGTGTTTTCCTACGCGATCCTCGCCGGGCTGCTGGGCGCGTTGATCCTGCCCCTTTCCGCGATTGCCTCCTTCTTCTCGCAGATCGCGCTGGTGCGCTTCGTCACGACGGGCAAGCTGGGCAGCGCATTCAACATGCGGGAGGTCTGGGGGATCATGCGCTTCGGCTTCAAGTACTGGATTGTGGCCTTCCTCGTGTGGGCGGCGGCCTATCTGGCGCTGGGCGTGCTGATCTCCATTGCCAGCGCGACAGTCGTGCTGACAGTCGGCATCCCGATTATCAACTCCGCGGTCAGCTTCTACCGGATCATCATCGGCAATACGCTCTACGGTGAGGCCTACAACCAGATCAAGACCGCGATTGCCACGGCAGGGTCGGCAGCCCCCGACTTTTCGATGGTTTCCTGAGGCGCGCGATCGCATATAATGGGATCAAACCCACGCATTGGGAGACAGACCGTGCAAATTGAATGGAACTTGTTCCGATTCCCCGTAGATGATGAAGACTGGATGAAGAAAACTCTGATCGCCTGCCTGATCGGCATTCTGGGGTATGTGTTTATTCTGCCCTTGCTGCTGCTTTTGGGCTACGGCTACCGCGTGATGCGCCATACAATCGAGACTGGCGCACCCATCCTGCCTGAGTGGGCCGATATCGGCGGGCTGTTCCTTGACGGGCTGAAGGTGATCGGGGTAGGGATAATCTATCTTGCGCCTGTGCTCCTGATCGTCTTCCTGCTGTTCGGCTGCTTCTTCCTGGTGATTCCGGGTTCGGCGGTGCTCATCGCAGCCGATGTGCCTGAGCTGGCCGCGGGCAGTTTCTTCCTTGCCTATGTCGTCTTTTTCGGCTCGTTTTTCATTCTCATGCCGCTGAGCTTGGTGCTCGGCTTCCTGAGCCAGGTGGCTACCTCCCGCATGGCCGCCACCGACGTGTTCAACGATGCACTGGCCTTCCGCGAGGTGTGGGAACTGGCCAAGAAGGGGATCGGCAACTATCTGCTGGCATTTCTGCTCACATTTGCGGTGTCGTTTGCGATCAGCCTTGTCCTGCAGATTCTGATGCTCACGATAATCCTGCTGTGCCTGGTGCCGCTGGTCTCCGGTGCGATCAGTGCCTACACATACGCGGTGCAGGGCGCGCTGTTCGGCACGGCGTACCGGGCGACTGTCAGCGAGTCACCGGCACAGCTTGACGCACCGAAAGGATAAGATCGATGTTACGCTCGTTACTGCTCTATCTCTCGGAGGCCCCATGGGCCCGCCGCCTGATGATGAACTGGGGGGTGGCCCGCCGGGTCGCGCTGCGCTTTGTCGCCGGTGAAACGGACGATCAGGCGGTTGAGGCGGTCCGGGCGGTCAACCAGAAAGGTATGACCGCCACCCTTGACCTGCTCGGCGAGTCAGTGACCGATGAACAGGAAGCCCGCGCCATGGCGGCCAGCTACCAGAAGCTGATGTCCCGTGTTGCCGCCGAACAGCTCGATACATGGATTTCCGTCAAGCTGACCGCGCTCGGGCTTGACATCAGTGAGGCGCTGGCCCATGACAATATGCGCAGCCTGCTCGACTGCGCGCGCGATACGGACCTGCGCGTCACCATCGACATGGAGGGCAGCGACATCACCCAGACCACGCTGGATATGTTCCATGCTCTGCGCGCGGAAGGCTATGACAACGTGCGCGCCGTGATCCAAGCGTACCTGTATCGCAGCGATGACGATATCGCCGCGCTGGCGGCGGAAGGGGCCGGGGTCCGGCTGTGCAAAGGCGCCTACAACGAACCCCCGGAGATCGCCTACCCGAAGAAAGCCGATGTCGATGAGGCCTACAAGCGCCAGACCCGCGTGCTGCTGGATGCGGCCGCCCAGGGGCTGGGCTACCCGGGCATTGCCACCCATGACGAAGCGATGATCGAGGCCGCCAAGCAGTACGCCGCCGACCACGCCATCGACCGCCACGCCTACGAGTTCCAGATGCTTTACGGCGTGCGCACCAACCTCCAGGAGGAGCTGGCTGCGGCGGGCTACAACGTCCGGGTGTATGTGCCGTTTGGGCAGGCCTGGTATCCGTACTTCATGCGGCGGCTGGCCGAACGCCCCGCGAACATCTGGTTCTTTGTGAGCAACTTCTTCAAGGCGTGAAGATACGTGGGAAGAACCGTGGGGTCTGCTCCATGTAGGCGCGGTACCCCGGCAGATTGTCGGCCAACAACTCCTCGTCACGACGGGCGGCCTGCGTAAAATCCGCAATGGTATAGACCACGACTGCCGCCATCACCACCGATGGATTGACCAACAGCAGGCCGCCCACCAGCATAAACAACGATGTAAACACCGGATGGCGCACCAGAGCATACGGTCCTGTATCAATTACGTGATGGTCAGGCTGGAGCTCCGCACCTTCCGTATAATAGTGCTGTAGGTGCATACGGGCCCACCAGTTGAGGCCTAGGGCGGCTGCGCACAGACCGAGCCCGGCCAGCTGGATGCCCAGAGCCCAGGGTGCATCCAGGCGCAGGCCGAGCACGGGCAGCACCACCGGCTGCACAGCAATGGCCAGCCCAAGCGTGATGGCGAAGATGGTGTAAGCCTGGTTACGACCCGTTCCGCCTTGCTGGCGCTGCCTGTCGAAACGTGCCACAGCGAGAACGTCCAGCAGGTAGAACAAGGCAAACACACAGATGATGATCGCCGTTCGCCAGATGCCTGATAACATATGCTCCTCCATGAGCTGTTTTGCCCACAGTATAGAAGTAGATCGGGGGTATCCATGTCTGCTGTAACGAAATTGATAAACGACCTGACCAGTATCGACGGCAACGAGACCGATGTCGAACGAAAATCTCGCCTGTTGACGATCCTGGCCGGTGGGCTGCTCATCATGACGGTATTGGTCAGCCTGTGGTCAGGTGCGTCCCTGCTGGTCAACTGGCAGCAGGCCGTTGAGAGCGGCAGCCTGTACATTTTCATCACCACCGTGGTGACGGGCACCGTGCTGGTAGGCATCCACCTGATCAACCGCTATGTGTCGCAGCCTGTGGCCGGGGCGGTGTTCACTCTCGCGCTGATCGTCATCTTCTCGCTGGCCGATACACCCGAGCAGGTCTCCAACGGGCGGACACTGCTGGCCTTCGTCATCCCGATCATCATGGCCGGGTATCTGCTGCGGCCCTATGCCACCTTTGTGGCAGCGGCCCTTTCAGCGCTGATCGTGGCGGGCATCGCCATATCGATTGGCTTGCTGCCCAACGTGACGGCTATTGCGGTGTTTTTTGCGGTGGCGTTGGTCACGTGGCTGGCCGCCTCCAACCTGGAGCACGCCCTGCACCGCCTGCAGGAGATCAACCGCAACCTCGATGGGCTGGTTGTGGAGCGCACGTTTGAACTGGAGCGCACCCTGGCAGAGGTGGAGGTCATCCTGCAGAGCATCGCCGACGGTGTCGCCGTGTTCGATAAGGATGGGCATGCGTTCCGCGGGAACCAGTCCTTCGTAGAACTGGTTGGCCAGCCGCTGTCACGCATCCGTGGGCAGAAGTTAGACAGCATCATGGGGGATGCCGTAGCCGCTGAGGACCGCGCCCGCCTGCTGACCGCCCTGCGCGAACAGGACCGCAGCCGGGAGAATATGCGGCTGGGGTGGGGCGGGCGAACCCTCTCCGTCAGTTTTGCCACCCTGCGCGGGCGTGAGGGCAAGGTGGTCGTCCTGCGTGATTACACCGCGGAGGCGGAAGTCGAGCGCATGAAGGACGCCTTCCTGAGCATGGCTTCCCATGAGCTGCGCACCCCGCTGAACGCCATCCTCGGCTATGCCGATATGCTCAAGCTGGGCGCGGTGGGGCCGGTCAATGCCACGCAGACTGACATCCTCCAGCGCATGATCTCCAACGTGCGGCGCATGACCAACCTCGTCAACAACCTGCTGGACTCGGCGCGCATTGAGGCGGGCAAGTTGGAACCCCGGCTGTCACCGTTCGATCTGCGTGCACTGGCTGAAGACATCGACGGCACGATGCGGGTGCTGGCCGAACAGAAGGGCCTGACCATGCACGTCAATGTGGCCGGCGACCTGCCGCCGCAGGTCGTCAGTGACCGCGAACGCCTGACGCAGGTGCTCATCAACCTGATGGGCAACGCCATCAAGTTCACCGACGAGGGATCGGTCACGCTGGCTATCAACTGCCGTGACGATCACAAATGGGCGATCAGCGTGCGGGATACCGGTATCGGCATCTCAGAAGCGGACCAACAGCGCATCTTCGAACCGTTTGCCCAGGCCGAGTCGCCGTATACCCGCAAGGAACAGGGCACCGGCCTGGGGTTGTCGATTGTGCGCCAGCTTGTGGAACTGATGGACGGCACCATCTCAGTGGAGAGCTCGCTGGGCAAAGGCAGCACCTTTACACTGGTCTTCCCCTACCGGGGGGCATGATGTAACGCAACTGTTAGCCGGATGCAGCCGCAATACTGCTACAATGCTCGTGGGAGGTATTATGGGCAGCATTCGGCAGTTGGATTTTCCGCGGGAACTGAGTCTCTTCCAAGATCTGCTGACACGCGGTTATGCCCATCCGGAACACCCGGAGTGGGACGACCCGGCAGAGCTTGAATCACTGAGCGATAAGGTCACCAGCGTGCGGCGGATCTGGCCGGTGCTGGGTCCTTTTTTCCCCAACGCGGACCGCATGTTTGCGGCCCTCGCCTGGGAGGAAGACGGCGTGCCGGTGGGGGCTATCAGCGTGCTAAACCGCACCGGATCAAGCCCCGCCTGGATCATCGCCTCAGCGCTTGTGCTGCCTGAATATCGCGGGCGTGGCATCGGGCAGAAGCTGTCTATGGCTGCCATCAACCAGCTGCGTGAATGGGGGGCCTGCTACGCGCTGGCGACTGTCATCGCGGAGAACACACCCGTGATTCGCATCAGCGAGGCGGCGGGCGCGGTCCGGTACAGCAGCTACAGCGCCCTGATCTACGATCCACAGACCGCACCCCCTGCGTGCGAGGCGTCACCGGGCTACACGCTGGAGCGCGTGCGTGACCGCCGCACCCTGTTCGAGTTGGAACGGCAGCTCGTGCCGCAGACCGTGCAGATCTTCGAACCGGTGCAGCTGGCTGACTTCAAGCCCAATCCGCTTATCCGTGTGGGGATCGGGCTTTCTGTGCGGTTGAGTGGCCATCACGAATACGAGCGCCTCATCGTGCACCGGGGCGAACCGGTCGGTTATATCTGGGTGAAGCAGCGCGTCCGCCCCGGCGGGCTGCACCGCCTGACCATCCGGCTCCAACGCGAGCACGCGCATGCCGCGGCGGGACTGTTGGCTGACACAGTCTGCGCGTTGGATACCACTCACAAGGTCGCCATGGATCTACCCCACTGGACAGAGCTGCTGCCCGCCGCACGGCAGGCGGGTTTTGTACATCGCACGAACTTTCTGCACTATGGATTGGAGTTCCCATCATGCTGAGCACCCGGATCGTATCGACAGTATATGAGGTCAGTGAAGAGGACTGGAATACATTCGCCGAGAGCGTGCCTTACAGCAGCTACCGCTGGTACCAGTACGGCGAGGCGGTCAACCGGCAGATCGGCAATGAGCCGCGCTACGCGCTGGTCTATGACGGGGACCGGCTTGTCGCGCGGGCGACCTTCTGGATCGTGCGCCATGAGGATATCCCGATCACCAACCGGCTGGCACATCTGCTCGCGCAGAACATCATCCAACGCTGGCCGCTGGTCGTCTGCCGGGCACCCTTGGCCAGCTACAGCGGCCTGATCCTGCCGGAGGGCACACGCCGGCAGGCCGCGCTGGAAGCCCTGATCGTGGCTGGCGAGCAGATCGCCGACGAAGCCGGCGGGTCAACGGTGATGTATGACTACGCCACCGTGGAAGGTGTGCACTGGGGCGATGAATACCACCCCATTGATTGGATGGATCCCGGCACACAGATGCCGATCGTGTGGGAGACCCACCACGATTATCTGCGCCACCTGAAGAAAAAGCGCCGCCAGGACTACAAACGCTACCAGCGTGAAAAGGAAGAGCTCGGCCTGACGGTAATGACCTACCAACATGTGCCCAATCCGGATGAGGCCATTCCGCTGATCCAGAATGTGCTGGACAAGTACAGCATCCATGATGTGCCGTACTTGCAGGCGGTGCTCAAATACGTCGGCATGACGGAGTCCGACTGGCTTGAAGTCCGGCGAGACGGCCGGCTGATCGGCTGCATGCTGATGATCGGCGACCGGGGCGTGCGGCACCTGCGGCATCTGGGCCGTGACTATGATTATGACAACATCTACTTCCTGATGGTCGATGAGGCGATCAAGCTGGCCATTGAGCGCGATGTAAAGCTGCTGCGGGCCGGGGCCAAACTCTACGAGGTCAAGCGGCGGCGGGGCTTCACCCGGGAGGACCCCACCACCGCGATGTTCACCACGCGGCTGCCGCTGCTCAATCTGTTGGCCCCGTACGTGGCGTGAAGGCCCATTCCAGCCCATGCCAGATCTCGGCGGCCCAGGCTGTATAGTTGTGCCCCGCTGGATACTGCCGGTACGCCACCGGATATCCCCGCCGCTGCAGCATATCGCGCAGGCGGGGGTTGCACACCATCAGGTCGGCATAGTCGTAGTGGCCTACGTTCAGCCAGAAGCGCAGCGGCAGTGTGGGGTAGTGTTCCAGCAGGGGGAAGACCTGGAAATCATGCCCGAACATGCGAAACGCGCCGGACTGGCACAGCACGGTATCGATCTCACCGGGGAAGCGCAGCGCCGTATAGGCCGCCTGCAGCCCGCCCATGGATGTACCTAAGATCGCTTGGGGGCCCTGCGTGATATCGAGCCAGCGGCGGGCAAAGGGCAGCAGCTTGCTGACCACGAAAAAGGCGGTTGACTCGCTGGCAGCGTACTCGATGAAGCGATCGGCTCCGGCGTGCTCCACCAGCGCGAGTGCCACCGGCCGGATGCGCCCGGCCTCCATGAGGTTCTCAACGGTGCTCAACAGCCTGCCGCGGTCCAGATAGTCCTGCCCGTCGAAGACAACCAGCAGCGGCACCGGTCCGCGGGCGGGCGGCTGGTAGAGATGGATGCGCCGCCGCCCCCTGATCAGCAGGGAGGCGGACTTGATGGTTTTGGCGGTGAGTGTGCCGCGCAGCGGGCGCGCCGCCGTGATCGGGTCAACCGACCAACCGGGCATGGCGAAGGTGTGGTTGTCGCTGCCGAATGGCGTAGGGATCGTGCGCCCGGCGTTAAGCGGGTCGCCGAGATGCACGCCGCCGCGCATGAAGTCGTATTCCATGTAGGTGTCCTCCGGCAGCGTGACCGTGTACCGCCACAGCTCAGAGTCGATCTGCTCGGCATCGGGCAGCGGACTTGCGCCCCAATCGTTGAAGTCGCCCTTCAGCTCGGGCGGATCGGAGCCCTGCCACAGGAAGGTAACGGTCTGCCCATCGATGAGCGGGTGGCCTTCCTCCTGTGCCCGCCTGAGGAGCGCGTGCATCAGCGCCCGCCCATGCGGAAGCCATCTGACCGGTCCCATGGCGAGTAAGCATCGGCCTTGGATTCGGCCGGTGTGCTCACAGCCGCACGCGAGTCGGCGAGTGCCGCCGCGATCAGGGCGGCAGGCGGCAGATCGGGGGTGGGCGGCTGCCAGCTCGTGAAGGTCTCATCGACGAAGCGGGTGGTCGCACGCCCCTCGCGGAACGTCGGGTGGGCCAGGACATCCCGCAGAAAGGCGAGATTGGTCGTCGTACCGAGGATCACCGTGCGGGCGAGCGCCGTCTGCATGCGGGCGATGGCGGCCTCCCGATCCTCCCCGTGTGCGACGATCTTGGCGATCATGGGGTCATAGTGCATGCCGATCACATCGCCGGCGGTGATGCCCGAGTCCACGCGGATGCCCGGCCCTTCCGGCAGCACCAGATCAAGCACAGGTCCGATGGCGGGCAGGAAGTTGTTCGCCGGGTCTTCGGCATACAGGCGGCATTCGATGGCATGGCCGCGCTGGGCCAGGTCCGCCTGTGTGAAGGGCAGGGCCTCCCCGGCGGCAATGCGGATCTGCCACGCGACCAGATCGAGCCCGGTCACCATCTCCGTGACGGGGTGCTCCACCTGCAGACGGGTGTTCATCTCCAGAAAGTAGAACTCGCTGCCGTCCACAATGAACTCAACCGTGCCCGCGTTGACGTATTCCACCGCGCGCGCGGCTTCCACGGCGGCCTGCCCCATGCGGGCGCGCAGGTCGTCGTCAAGCAGGGGGGAGGGTGTCTCTTCGATGATCTTCTGGTGGCGGCGCTGCACGCTGCATTCCCGCTCGAACAGGTGCAGTGTGTGGCCGTGGGCGTCGGCGAGCACCTGGATTTCAATATGGTGGCCCTGCGCGATGTACTTTTCCAGGAAGATGGTCGGATCGCCAAAGGCATGCTCAGCCTCGCGCCGCGCCGACTGGATCGCCTCCGGCAGGGCAGCCGGGTCGTGCACAATGCGGATCCCCTTGCCGCCGCCGCCGCCCGCCGCCTTGACCATCACCGGGTAGCCGATGGCCTGCGCCGCGCTGACGAACGCCGCCGGATCGTGTTCGTCGCTCTGGTAGCCGGGCACGACCGGCACGCCCGCCGCTTGCATGATCGCGCGGGCCTGCGTCTTGATGCCCATCTCATGGATGGCGGAGGCGGGCGGCCCGATGAACGTCAGCCCGGCGGTGCGCACGGCATCAGCGAAGGCGGGCGCTTCCGAGAGGAAGCCATACCCGGGATGGATGGCCTGGGCACCGGTCTGCCGTGCCGCAGCCAACAGTGCGCCCGTGTTCAGATAGCTTTCGGCAGCAGGGGCCGGGCCGACGGGCACCGCCACATCGGCCAGACGGGTGTGCAGCGCGCCGCGGTCCGCTTCTGAATAGACCGCAGCCGTACGGATGCCCAGCTGTTGGCAGGCGCGGATCACGCGGACGGCGATCTCGCCGCGGTTGGCGATGAGGATCGTATCAAACATAGGCGGCTTTTCTGTGTGTCGGGTCATGATGGCGTTATTGTAGCACGAACAGCGGCACGGCCCCCCCGGCCGCACCGCCATCCGGACCCCTTATACCACCAAGGGACGCCAATTAGACGAATATCACACGCAAAAGGTTCCGAGAACCTTCCGAATTGGGGGGTTGGATCCGCGATAGGTGTGCCATACTCCCAGGCAATAGCAGGTGTGGGCTCTCGACCCACCCGAAAGTGACCCCTCGTCAGCCGCAGGTGTGGAGCGGCAGACGTGGGGTCTCTTAACGTCCGCTTAAAATGGTCACGGTACACTAGAGGGCGCATCCGCCACACCACTAGGAGGAGGAGTCATGCGCTATTTACGCCCCCTCGCGCTCACGCTGGTGATTGGTCTGCTGGCCGCGTGCGCACCGCAGGGTACGTTTGAAGTCGGTATGGTGACGGATCTTGGCCCGATCAATGACCGGTCGTTTAACGAGACGACCTGGAATGGGCTGGTCCGTGCACAAGAAGAACTGCCGGTTGCTGCTGACTACCGTACGTCTATCGATGAGACCGACCACGCACCTAACATCGAAGCTTTTCTGGAACAAGAAACGGATATGATCGTCACGGTTGGGTTCCTGTTGGGGGACACAACCCTGGCCTATGCTCGCGAGAATCCCGATGTGCAGTTTGCCATCGTGGACTTTGCCTACGACGTAGCCATCCCGGAGAACCTGCTGTCGATCACCTTCCAAACGGATGAGGCTGCCTTCCTGGCCGGGTATCTGGCCGCAGGCATGACCCAGACGGGCACCGTCGGCACCTTTGGCGGCCTGAACATCCCGACGGTGACGATCTTCATGGATGGGTTCACAGCGGGCGTGACCTACTACAACGAAACCCACAACACAGACGTGGATGTGATCGGGGAAGACATCTTCGCCGGGAGCTTTACCTCACGCGAGGCGGGCCAGACCATTGGTGCGGACCTGATCGCGCAGGGAGCTGATATCATCATGCCGGTTGCGGGCGAGACCGGTCTGGGTGCTGCCGAAGCCGCGGGCAACAATCCCGGCACGCTCATCATCGGCGTGGACAGCGACTGGTGTGAGACCTCGCCCGAGGTGTGTCCGGTCGTGCTGACCAGCGTCATGAAGCGGCTGGACGTAGCCGTCTACGATGCCGTAGAGGATGCTCAGGACGGCGGCTTTGATACACAGACCTACGTCGGGGACCTGACCAACGGCGGCGTGGATCTGGCTCCGTTCTACACCTATGAAGACGATATTCCGGCGGAGCTGCTCAGCGAACTCGAACAGCTCCGGCTGTCGATCTCTGTGGAAGCCATCGCAATTGAGGACTATCTAGAGCGTTAACGGGTCCTGTGCGGCAGCCACCTGCAGCAGAACGTCGATACCCAATGGGGCCTGCGGGTTCTCGCGGCGGTGCACAAAGCGAACCGAACCCGTCTTGTCGAGCAGAAGCGCTACCGGGGCCGGCTGCAGCAGGTAGTCGGCCTCCGCGATGCCGTAGAACCGCGCGACAGACGGCTCGGTATCCGGCAGCAGCGTGAAGCGCAGCTCGTGTGCGCAGCCGAGATAGTACGTGTTGATGTTGGTCGGTTCATCACGGGCTACCCATACCAACGAGAGGCCGAACTCAGCCAGCCGGGCCGCATACCGGTTGGACCGGTGCAGCTGGTGGACACAATCCGGGCAGTATGTGCCGCGCATAAAGGCCAGCACCATGCCCGCTTCGCCGCTCAACTGGTGAAGTTCGACCTCGTTCCCCTGATGATCCTTCAGTATAATGCGTCTTTGCATCGTCATTTCCCAAACGGCTACCGTCACCTTTTCACTCTGACGGGGCGGCAGGAGCGGATCTTACCGGCCAACCAGGACGGCGGCGTCACGCGGGGGAACGGTTAGCGTCAGTCCCTCTCGTTCCACACTGACGGGTGAGTCGTCGCGCCACACATCCGCATATGTGGGTTTGGATGCGCCATCCAGCGTGAACGTGCTTGGTTCCTGCCCGGCGTTGAGCACAACCAGCGCTTCCACGTCGTCAAGCTGACGGCGGCAGACATAGACCATATCCTCGGCGTACAGCGACTCAAACGTGCCGCGCCGCAGCACCGGATGCGTGTGCCGCATGGCGACCGCCTTGCGGTAGAAACTCAGCAGATCGTGGTTCCAGGAGTCCTCTTGCTCCCACGGGAAGGCACCCCGGCAGTGCGGGTCGTTGCCTGCTGAAAGGCCGATCTCGTCGCCATAGTAGATGCACGGTGCGCCGGGGAAGGTCATCTGGAGCAGCACGGCCAGCCGCAGGGCGGACTCATCGTCGCGGAACATCCACAGCGCGCGGGGGGTGTCGTGGCTGTCGAGCAGGTTGAGCTGGGCGTACGTCACTTCTTTGTCGTACAGGCTGTGCATCCGGTCGATGGCGTCCTGAAAGGCGCGGGCGTTGCGCGGGGTGAGGTTGTAGTCAGGCAGGTGTATATCGTCGCGGATGGTGTCCTTGCCGACATACGTCAGCACGGACCAGGCGAAGATATAGTTCATCACGCCATCGAACATATCGCCTTGCAGCCAGCGATGCGCGGGCCGCCAGATCTCCCCGCAGATGTAGGCATCCGGGTTGGCTCCCTTGCACACACGCCGGAAGCCGCGCCAGAATTCGTCGTCGTCGATCTCCTCGGGCACATCCAGCCGCCAGCCGTCAATGCCGAAATCCAGCCAGTAGCGCGCTGCCTCATAGATGTAGTCGCGTACGGCGGGCGCAGCCGTGTTGAGCTTGGGCAGGGCGGGCAGATCCCACCAGGCGGCGTAGTTGTGCGGATTGTCCTCATCGTGATTGTAGGGCCGCAGCGGCCAATCCTTGATGATGAACCAGTCGATGTACGGCGAGTCTTCGCCGTTTTCCAGGATGTGGTGGAAGGGCCAGAAGCCGCGCCCGGTGTGGTTGAATACACCATCGAGGACGACGCGCATATCACGGGCATGGGCCGCATCGAGCAGCTCGCGCAGGGCGTCGTCACCGCCGAGGAGCGGATCCACGGCGAAGTAGTCGTAGGTGTGATAGCGGTGGTTGCTGGCCGAACTGAAAATCGGGTTGAGGTAGATGGCGGTGATGCCCAGGTTCTGCAGGTAGTCGAGCCGGTCTACAACGCCACGCAGATCCCCGCCCTGATAGCCCTGCTCCTCCGGGGGCGATCCCCACGGCTTGAATTCGAGGCCGGGCGGGTGTTCGGTGCGGTCACTACGCGCGAAGCGGTCCGGGAAGATCTGGTAGAAAACGGCGTCCTTGACCCAATCCGGTGTTTGCAGCTGCATGCTGTCCCCTCTGTTGTGATACGGAATCGAGGGGACTATACCCTACTCGTACGCGAGTGTCTCACGAACACTGAGTTGGGCCGCGCGGCGGGCCGGCAGGTAGCTGGAAACCGCCGCAATGACGATCACCAGGACGAGCCATACGAGCGCCCCCATCAGGGAAAAAGTGAACGTCAGCGGTTCACCGGCGAAGGCCAGCCCCACTCCGGCGCTGAGCGCTTTGCTCAGCGGGAGGGCGAGCGCGGCGGCCAACACCCAGCTCATCGCACCGATCACGATGCCTTCAGTGAGGATGATGCGCTGCACCACCCCGTCAGGCGCACCGATGGCGCGCATCACGCCGATCTCGCGCACGCGCTCCAGCACGTTAAGGCCCATGGTGCCCGCCAACCCCAGACCGCCGACGAAGGCGAGCATCACCGCCAGCGCCAACAGGAAGATCACCAGGAAGTTGAACCGGAAGGAGAAGGTCTCGATAAAGTCGCTGCTGGTCGTGGTGGAGCCAACGAGGATCCCGGCTTGCTGGAAGCGATCTTCCACGGCGGCAGCGGTGACCGCCTCCGTTTGGGGGGTGGGGTTGTCCAGCGCGATCAGGGCGCGGTTGGCAAAGCCGACACGGTTGAGCTCACGGCCCAGGTCATCGATGCCCGCATAGAGGATCGGGCCGTTGTACTGCTTGGTAATGATGCCCACGATCTCCCATTCGGCCTCTTGCTCGCCGAGGGTGAGCGTCAGCGTGTCGCCCAGCTGAACGTCTGTCTCCTCGCGCAGAAAGTCCGTGTTGACGACGATCGCGTTGCGGTCGCCGGGCTGCACCCAGCGGCCCTCGACCAGTTCGGGTTCGACAATGATCGAGTCGGGCGGCAGGCCGATCACGCTGTAATCGCTGCTCTCGCTGCCATCCGGGCGGACTCGGGCCGCGCCGGTCGTCAGCCACCCCTCGACCGCTGCAATGCCGCCGATGCGGTTGGCCTCACGCTCGATCTGCTGGAGGCGGTAGCTGTCGCCCAGATCGACGCTCAGATCGTAGCCGTAGTAGACCAGTGCGCGGTCCAGGTCGGTGAACAGCGAACTGCGCACGCTGAGCACAGCCACAAAGATCGCCCCGGCCAGCGTCAGGGTGGCGAGGGTCAGGCCCAGGCGTGCCTTACGCCGGAAGGTGTTGCGCAGCGCCAGTGCCATCGACTCAGGCAGGCCGCGCAGGCGATTGGCGATGCGGTCCAGCAGCGAGTCGCCGCTTTCCGCGTTGAGGCCCGCATCA
>JAADYX010000103.1 GCA_010092885.1 Chloroflexota bacterium
CAACAGGCGTGACCTAGGCATGTACGGCTCTCGCGGGCAAAATCGGACAGCGGTGCTCGCCCTGAAGCTGGCTGAACTCGGCTGGATGCGGGATATCTCCGGCGAGTGGCCAATCCTACTGCTGGATGAAGTGGCCGCTGAGCTTGATCCGAATCGCCGCCGTTATCTGCTGCAGAGCATCAACCAGGCCGAACAGGTGCTCCTGACAACAACCGAACCCTCCCTGCTTACTGATGCCTTTCTTGAGTCGGCACAGGAATGGCATGTCAAAGCAGGCACGATCACCATCAAGAACGGACATAACCTGTGACCATTGAGCATCTTTATGGTAGACGACCGGTGTTGGAGGCCCTGCGTGCCAGACGCAGGACACTGCACGAACTCATGGTGGCCGAAGGAAGTTCCGGCGGCATCATTGAGGAGATCATCACGGCGGCTGAGAAGCAAGGGGTGACGGTGCGTGCTGCACCTTCGGGCTGGTTGGACGACCGTCTCCGCGGCGCTGGCAACCATCAGGGTGTGATGCTGGCAGCAAGCGGCTACCCATACGTTAATCTTGAGGATGTACTCGCTCTGGCCGGGCAGCGTGGAGAACCGCCTTTGGTTTTGCTGCTGGACCTGCTTCAGGATGTACAGAATATCGGTACGCTGCTGCGAACAGCGGAGGCCGTTGGGGTGCATGGCGTTGTCATTCAGGAGCGACGGTCAGCCCGGGTAACACCAGCCGTGGTTAGTGCCTCATCGGGCGCTGTGGAGCACCTGCGGGTGGCACAGGTGACCAATCTGGTCAACACGATGGGTGATCTGAAGGAGCAAAGCGATATCTGGATCGCGGGACTGGATCAGAGCGAGGGTGCGCAGCGCTTTGACCGGGCCAACCTAAAGGGCGCGATGGGGTTGGTGGTCGGCAGTGAGGGGAGCGGCCTGCGGCGTCTGGTGCGCGAGACCTGCGACTATCTGATCTACCTGCCAATGCGCGGATCAATCGCCAGCTTGAACGCTGCAACGGCTGGCAGCATCGCTCTCTATGAACTCTGGCGCGCGCGCGATTTCAGTTGAAGCCAGCCAAGAGCGAGCGCAGCCGCTCCGCTGCTGAGCGAAAGTGCAGCCCAGGCCCCCGCACTCCCCGGGAAGGCCATGCGTGGGTCGACGGCGTTTACCAGCGGATCGGAAGACCGCATCCACACGATTGTCTGGTCGCCCTGCCCCTCTATATGTGACAGGGCGCGGCGTGTGACGGCCTGCTGGCCGCTGATGGTAGTCCCAACAGGCGGTGCGGGGAAACTGTAGCGCACAATGTGTGCCTTCACGGGCCAGCCGAGCGGCGTATCGCTTTGCGTGGTAGTTTGAGTTTCCAGGACGATGCCTTCGACCTGAACCACATCCCCACTCAGATGAAGCCTGACAGCCGAGGCGCTGCGCCTATAAGTGCTCAATGCAGAACGGGCACTAAGGGCGAGCAGTGCCAGCATCAACAGGATGCTGCTCACGCGGACTGCCGTCCTCATGGTGTGTAAACGCAGCGGAAGCCCAGCCCCGCTGAGCGTGAGTCAGGTGCGAAGCGAGAGCGTGCCACACTGTTGAGATCCTCAAGGGATACGCCCCAGGCACCGCCTCGGACCACACGCAGCGACCCACTCGCAGGGCCGGTCGGGTCCGTCTGTGCCTCGGATGGATAGCTGCCAAACCAGTCTGCAACCCATTCGGCGACATTGCCTGCCATATCCAGGGCACCGCTCGGGCTGGCCCCATCAGGAAACGAGCCCACTGGTGCTGTCTGCGCAAAGCCATCCGAAGGAGCCCCCGGGTTGGTGTTGAACGGGCAGTTCTCATCGCAGAAGTTCGCTGCCTGCGGATCGGGTTCATCGCCCCACGGGTAACGGAAAACCTCACCCGTTTCCGGATCCCAGCGGGCAGCCATTTCCCATTCAGCTTCAGTTGGCAGGCGTCCGCCTTGCCATTCGCAGTAGGATGCTGCCGCGAACCAATCCACGTTGACCACCGGGTAGTCGCTGAAGTCTTCCTCGCCAAAGTAGGGATCGCCATTGTAGCCCGTAGGGGGCACGGGCGGGTCGCATGCTCCCTCATTGACACAGGCCTGCCATTGTGCGTTGGTGACTTCTGTCCGGTCGAGATCGAACGGCGAGAGTGTCACAGCGTGGGTCGGGCTGGCCACTCCTGAGCCCGGAATGCCCATGGTGAAGGTGCCGCCCGGGATCGAGATGATGCGGTCATCGCCTGCGGGCTGCTCAGGTGAGGGAGTCAGTGTGTCGGTCGGCACCTCAATATTGATCAGCGGCGTGGGCGTTACCGTGGCTGTGGGAGTAGCCGTGGAGTTGGGCGGGATCTGCGCAGCCGGTGCCGGTGAGGCCCCCTGTACATTCACCAACGCGTCAAACGGTGGTGGCAGGGTCCCCGTCAGGGCTGACCATACGGCAACGCCAATCACCGCGAGCAGCAGCCCAATGATGCCGATGCGCGCCAGCGTGAAGCCGCGACGGACTACCTGTTGTGAACTCGCCGCATCCGGCTTCGGTTGCTCGGAGGGGCGGAGGTCTTCGGGCGTTTTCAGGCCGATGCTGGGGCGTGTCGGCGGCAGCGGGATCTTCTTCCGGCGCTGGGTCCGGCTGGGTGGCGGGGGCTCAGGGATATCGTCCGGATTCCCCTCACCGATGAAAATGTCTGCCGGACGCCTTTTGCCGTTCGGCTCTTCCGGTGGGAAGAAGGTTCGGATGACGACACCGTCATCACGAACGGTTTCTAACATGCGCGGTTTGTCAGATTTGCTGTCCGAGTCTTTGCCAGGCGGTGGGATATACTCACCACCAGCGTAAGCATCGCCCTCTTCGCTTTCAAATTCGGGGCGCATCGGATCCTGGCTCATTGGTTTAGTCTTCCCAGAGAGGCAGTGTAAAACTGAATGCGTTCATGCTGCCTGTCCGACTGACCACCCAGATTCGCCCACCGTGACGCACGATGGTCTGCTCAGCGATGGCGCAGGGCATCATATCGAAGATAGCGCCATCCAACGGCAGCGTATCGCCGTGCAGCGCCATGGTGACATGTGCGTTGCGTCCCTTTGCCCGGGCGGTGATGTGCAGCTCATCGTCCGCGTTGAGATGGCTCATTGCGGCCTCCAACAGCGCGCATAGAGCCGCATGCAGATGAGGCGCAGCGGCCTTTACGGGGGCCAGGTCGTCGGGCATGTCGAAGATGAATTCGGGGCCTTCGTGGGCCGTCATTTCCTCAGCTTCGATCAAGGCTGTGGCAAAAGCATCCATCAGCAGGATGGGCTCCATGTGCCAGTGCTCACTGTAGAGCGGATCGGTGTTGTACAGGCGGCGGATGCGCTTCCAGATGGACAGTGCCCGTTGGATGCTCTCATGCACGATGCGTGACAGGTCGTGCAGTTCAAAGCTCTGCGTGACACCGCGCTCAATGCGTTCCAGCAAAGTTTCGGCATAGCTGGCTGCGAACATCATGGGGCTGTGCATATCATCCCCGATGACGGTCTGGGCGATCAGGTCAGCCCGCCAGTGGCTGACCTCGCGCAGCATCATAACAATATAGGACGCTTCGCCTGCCTCCATGCGCATCAGCGTAATACGCAGGCGCCGGTCCGCGGTCATGACCTCATAGGTGTCGTCTTCAATGGCTCCGGTGGACATCATCTGGCAGAAACGCGGCCCGTCGAGGCGGTCCGGGTGACACAGCGATGCAAAATCATCGCGGTCCAGGCCGAGCATGGTATCTCGTGGATAGCCGAACAGACGTCCAGCTTCATCATTAGCGTAGGAGACCATACCGCGGCGGTCTCCAATGACCACCACACCTTCGTCAAGCCGGTCCACTACGGTTTGCCACAGCGATGAATCGATCTGGTCGGGGATGAACGGTAGCATAAAATAGCCCTCGCAAACAATAACGGCACGATTGCACGGTCATGATAGCATATCTTAAGGCTTCTCACTCGCATGCACGGTTAGGAATCGCAAACCCCCGGCTGCTGACCGGGGGCTGTTGTTCTGCCGGGGCATTTAGAGGAAGAGCTGTCGGCCCGTTGTGGTCAGGATGATCAGGACAAATACCATGAGGAGAAACACATTTGTCGCCACGAAAAGCCGGATGGCATGCTGGCGGCTGGGTGTGCGGATCAGGCGCATGCCCCAACCGAGCATGAACAGGGTCACAAGCGCAACAGGGATCAGGTAAAACAGACCGAGAGCCGGGTGAGCCGCCAGCACCAAGGTCGCGAACGCCGTGCCCGCGGCATGGATGAAGATCCACCAGGCCGTCTGCCCTTCTGAGGCAATTACGGGCAGCATCGGTGTTTGAGCGGCTGCGTAATCGTCTTTGTAGTATAGGGCCAGTGCCCAGAAATGGGCCGGGGTCCACAAGAAGACGAGCAGTGCAAGGATGATGACCCCCGGGTCTGAAGCGGCGCCGACAGCAGCGCCACCCGTCATGACAGCCGCACTGCCCGCCGCACCACCGATGACGATGTTGAGCACACTGCGAGGCTTCAGCCAGATGGTGTAGACACCGATGTAGATGGCGGCACCCGCGAAAAGATAGAATGCCATCGGCGCATTAAACGGAACGATGAGCATAACAGGAACGACTATCATGGCGATGGAAAGGAGCCACACCATCGGGATCTGCGCAATGCGGCCGCTGGCCACTGGCCGATCCTCAGTACGGCCCATACGAGTATCCGTGTCGCGCTCAATGATCTGGTTGATGGCAGAAGAGCCACCAGCAGCCAATGCACCGGACACGATCAGTAGCAGCATATCGCCAAGGGAAGGTAGGCCTCCCGCTCCGAGAAATGCGCCACCAAGCGAGGCCATGACCAACAAAAAGACAATGCGTGCTTTAAATAGAACGGCCAGTGTTTTGAGTGTGTCAACTAGGCTGTTTTTTGCATCTCCCCTGACGGGAGTTTCCAGACTCATATGCTGCTCCAGCACGCAGGTATGCGCTATTAGCGAGAGATAGATTGCTGCAAGAGATCGCGTTAGTGTGATAATTTTCTCAAAATGGACACAAGGTGTCAAAAAAATAGGAAGGATATCATGATCACCCTATACGATGTTGCCGCATTCTATGACGATTCAGATCCTGTGCATGACATCAGCCATGTGGAACGGGTTCTCGCTCTGGCGGAACGGATCGCAGCTGCTGAAGGGGCTGATCGCATGGTGGTACGCACCGCTGTACTGCTGCATGATGTCAGCCGGGCTGAGGCGGATCATGAGGCTTCAGCCGTAGCATTCGCCCGAGAGTACCTTGCTGGTCACGATGTGCACTTCGTCAATCGGGTGGTCCATGCTATTGAAGCACACCGGTTCAGTGGGGGCCCTGCCCCACAGACACTTGAAGCACAGGTTGTCTTCGATGCAGACAAGCTGGATGCCATCGGGGCTGTGGGCGCTGCCCGCGCGTTTGCCTTCGCCGGGAAGCACGGCACTGCCCTGTGGAAGCCCGTGGCCGGTGAACCGACCGCCGCGGACCGCATCATCAGTGCGCACCATGAGTATCGCTACAAGCTGGTTCGCATTAAGGAGCGGCTTCATACGATGACAGCCCGTCAGATTGCGGAGGAGCGGCACAAGTTCATGGCGGCTTTCTTTGAGCAGATGGCACGCGAGATCAGCGGGGAGGTCTGAGATCAAAAACGGGCACACCCCTGCGGATGCGCCCGTTGGTTGATCGTGTGGACTAGCCAAAGCGACCGGAGACGTAGTCCTCGGTCTCTTTTTTCTGCGGGTTGGTGAAGATCTGCTCGGTGGGACCGAACTCAACCACATGGCCGATGCGAGCATCGGGGTTGCTGCGGTCAATGCTCATAAACGTCGTGTAGTCGGACACACGAGCTGCCTGCTGCATGTTATGCGTCACGATCACGATGGTGTAGTCTTCCTTCAGCTCGTGCATCAGCTCCTCAATGCGCAGGGTCGCGATGGGGTCCAATGCGGAAGCAGGCTCGTCCATCAGCAGGACATCGGGCTGAGTGGCCAAGGCGCGGGCAATGCACAGACGCTGCTGCTGACCACCGGAAAGGGCCAGGCCGTTCTCCTTAAGCTTGTCTTTGACCTCGTCCCATAGGGCGGCCTGCCGCAGACAGCGCTCAACCAGCTCATCCATGTTGCCCTGGTAGCCGTTGATGCGCGGGCCAAAGGCGACGTTCTCGTAGATTGTTTTGGGGAACGGATTCGGCTTCTGGAAGACCATGCCAATCCGGCGGCGGACTTCGACCGGGTCGGTGCTGTCATCGTAGATGTTCCGCCCGTCGTAGATGATTTTCCCCTCAACGCTGGCACCCGGAATGAGATCGTTCATGCGGTTGAAAGAGCGCAGCACGGTGCTCTTTCCACAGCCGGAAGGGCCGATCAGAGCGGTGATATGATTGCGCTTGACCTGCAGGTTGATGTTGTCAACAGCCAGTTTGCCGTCGTAGTAGACGCTCAGGCCATCGGTCTCGAATACGTAATCAGTACTGCCGTTGGTTGTCATCGGAGTTCCTCCCTTACCACTTGATTTCGAACCGGTTGCGTAAGAAGATAGCGATAGCGTTCATGGAAAGCATGATGGCCAACAGAATGATAATGCCTGCAGCGGCCAGCTGAACGCGGAACGCATCGCCGGGCAGCTGGACCCAGTTATAGATCTGGATGGGCATTACGGTGAACTGGTCCCAGATTGAGCTGGGCAGGAAGGCGATGAACGTGAACGCACCCATGATGATCAACGGAGCGGTTTCACCGATCGCGCGGCTCAGCGCGAGGATCATGCCTGTCATGATACCAGGGAAAGCAATCGGGAAGATGGTCCGCGAAATCACCTGCCATTTCGTAGCACCCAGACCGAATGCCGCCTCACGAATGGAGGGCGGAACTGCACGGATCGCCTCACGTGAAGCAATAATCACGATAGGCAGGATGAGCAGGGTCATGGTGGCCCCACCAGCCAGCAGGCTGCGGCCAAAGGGCAGATGGATCTCCAGCCAGGGAATGCCGAACAGGTTGAATATCCAACCGCCAACGGCACCTTCTTCCACAGGGATGTTGAATGCCTGGACCAGCGGACTCGATGGTCGGAATGCACCGAAGAATCTGACAAATACCGTTAGACCGAGCATACCATAAACAATCGACGGGACACCCGCCAGATTGTTGATGTTGATGTTGATCAGGTTGGTCAGCCAGCCACGATTGGCGTACTCTTCCAGGTAGATGGCAGCCCCCACACCCAGTGGGAAGCTGAACAAGGCCGTCAGGCCGATCACGATCACACTGCCGACGATACCGGAAAGCATGCCTGCTTCACGCGGGCGCCGTGAAGGAAAGTCCGTGATGACCGTTCCCGTTAGTGGGGGGCGGGTGCCAAACAACTCTTCCAGCTGAGTCTGGTCACCGTCCGGGTCTGCGGCAAAGAACATCAGCGTGCCTTCTTCCAGCACGACAGTCCGGCGGCCCATGCTGGTTTCCAGCGTGATATTCTGCTGGACAGACAGTTCCTCTGTGCCGTCATCGCTGGCGATCTGCACTGAGATGGTGGGACCTTCAAAGCTGCGGATTTCGCCGGCGATGCTGCCCTCGGGTGGCCCAACAAGGATCTCCTGGCCAATAATGAAATCCTGGCGTTCGATGCCAATGACCATCACATGAGCGCTGCCGTCTACGGGGAAGCTCTCCAGTGTTGCGGGGGTTTCTCCTTCATCCTCGTCGAGAATGACGGTGTCCTCATCGATCTGGATCAGAACCTCGCCATGCTCTGTGTCTAGCACGAGAAATTCGAGATTGAGGGTATCGCCACCGCGTGTCTCCTCTGTCCTGGTTTCCGTGCCAACGATCTCGCCAGCGATACCCCGGTCAGTCTGCGTACGTGATCCAGCGATGCGCTCAAGCGGATCGATCACCGCAACCTCGTTGGCTGTGATCGTGTCGCCAGAGATGTCGCCCGTAACGAGCATGTAGTCACCGGGCAGGTCGTTGAAGATACCCTTGACGACTACATCTGTAATGAGTAAGGCGAGCATCACCAGGCCGAACACAGTGGCCAGGATCAGAATGACAAAGAAGATGCGCCCGGCATTCTCGCGAGCTGAGCGGTTTTCTTTATACGTGCCTACGGCTTCAGCCGCAGGAGCCTGTGTCGTCGGTGTGGTGGTTTCGACGGTGCTCATTCGTACTCCTCCCGGAAGCGCCGCAGGATGAAGTCACCAATCAGGTTCATGGTGAAGGTCATCAGGAACAGGGTGGCCCCGACTGCATAGATCGACTGGCTGTTGATCGAGCCAGCAGCGGCATCGCCAAAGCTAACCTGCACGATGAATGCGGTCATCGTCTGGACACTTTCCAACGGGTTAAGTGTCATTTTGGGGGTTGCGCCCGCGGCAACGGTCACCGCCATTGTCTCCCCGATAGCGCGGGAAATCGCGATCACGAAAGATGCCAGAATGCCACTGAGGGCGGCGGGCACGACAACACGGGTAGCTGTTTCGAACTGGGTAGCTCCTAGCGCGAATGATCCTTCACGCAGGCTGCGCGGCACTGATCGCATCGCGTCCTCACTGATGGAGGCAACCAGCGGGATGATCAGAACGCCAACAACGATTGATGCACTCAATGCGTTGAACAGGTTGATTTCGATTTCCCCGGGGCCGTCCGTCAAACCGAAGGCGGTATTGATGGCCGCGATGATGCGTTCAAGCTGGGGCGTGATGAAAACGAGAGCGAAATAGCCATAGACAACGGTAGGAATGCCTGAGAGAATCTCCAGCAGGGGTTTGACCGCGCGCCGCAGCCTGCCGGGCGCATACTCGCTGAGGAAGATGGCGGTTGCCAGACCGACCGGCAGCGCAACCAGGCTGGAGAGCACGGCGATCATGATCGTGCCGTTGATGAGTGGAAGTATACCAAACTGCGGATTGGACTGCAGCAGAGGTGCCCATTCCGTACCGGTCAGGTATTCACGAAGGGTTACTTCCGGGTTAGCGGTGAAGAAGGTGATGGCTTCACCAAAGAGTGAGGCAATAATGCCCAGTGTGACGAGGATGGAGAACGCACTGGCTATAAACAGCAGCGCATGCATGACGCGCTCATACACGTTGCGTGCTGCTTGTGTGCGGAGAAAAGCCAGCGGCCCGCCTCCTCCTGAGTCAATCGGAACATCGGCCATGGGTGCTGTCCCTTCTTAAAAGAGTGGTGTGCAGCTACATCGTGAAGCATTGTAGCCCAGAGAGGGCAAATGACAAAATTGGCGAGATAAATGCACCCCTAAGTGAGTTACAACTCGACACGCTAACACATGCGATTTAAACACGTGTTAGATGCGTGTTAAGAGTAGTTTAAATGAATCGAAGTCCTGTGTAAGGTATACTCTAACCATGGAGGTGAGCTATGGCTGTTGACGAAAAACGAATGCCGCAAGAAGCGCGTGAGAAATCGGCTGCTGCACCGGTGATGTGCATGTCCTGTGGCCAGTCCTTTTCGGCGGATCTGTGGCAGCCATGGATGCGCTGCCCGCATTGTGACACAATCGGCTACCCGGACCACGCAGGCTTTCACCTGATGCCCCTCAATTGGCTGTGCCAGGAATGCGGGCATGACAACGACGGTTTGACGAACTTCTGTGTGAACTGCGGCGCAGGCCTCGTGAGCCGCTGCGCGCGCTGCGAGTCGCCTGTATATGCTGCTTCCTGCACGGTGTGTGGCACCCTCCAGCAGCCTATCCTTCAACGTATTCGGATGGCGCAGTACCGGGATAAACACTTTCAGCCGGTGCGCTCGCGTGTGATTGTGAAGAAAGTCCAACAGGAGGCAGCCATACGCCCCGCGGCACGCCACAATCCGACTTACGGTGTTGCCGGCTGGCGTCAGATCAACCCATCAGGGAATGGCAATCCACAACCACCACAAGAGGAAGACCAACCTGCTGGGGGCCAATGGCAGACCGCACCAACTGCTACCACATCGGGCGGGTCATCTGCACAAACAGCGCCAGCCAAAAAGCGAACCAATCGCACATGGCCCTCCCGTTTTGCAGGTCTGTTCTGGATAATCGTCGGGCTTGCTTTCCTGCTTGCATCAGAGAGCGGTGCTGAACTGCTAGGATGGGAGAATGGTACACCCCTCGACAGCATCATTACCCTGTACAATGAGAATACTGCAGAAATCTGGTTGGGGATCACCGCAGTGGGCGGCCTTATTGCTATCCTGGTAAGTGTGCGCCTCTTCCGGCGAATTAGCGAACAGCTCTTCCCCTGATGTAAGCTTCGGCCCCAATTGAGCGTCTAACAAGTGAAGTCACGCGGTCGTGGCTTCGCATTTGTTTTGTGTTTATGTTCCTCTGACGAAATGCATATGTGCAAAGGGTTGACAAAATTCCGATCCGCCTGTAACATGGTTGTACAAAGCTTGTACAAGGATTGTACAGCCTTTTGAGCAACTGCGAAGTCAGGAAGGCAAGAGAATGAGCAATGTCGTAGAAGAATTTCTGGAAAAAGTAGAAGCCGACCTGCGTGCTGAAGAAAGTACGTTTGCGGATTATCGAGTTGAATTAGAGAACATTGATCATATCCCGGCTGATGATACGGTGAGTCTCTACTTCCGGCAGATGGCCAGCGAACCGCTGTTGACCGCCGAGCAGGAAGTTGAACTGGCCAAGTACATCGAACGCGGCATGCAGGCTGAGGAGATCCTCACTGAGGATCCGGAAATGAGCTTCAGTCAGGAACGGCGCATGCGCGAGATCGTGTTTGCCGGTCAGGAAGCGCGCGAGCATCTGGCACGGGCCAACACCCGGCTGGTGGTAAGCATTGCCAAGCGCTATCGCAACCAGGGTCTGCCCATGTCCGATCTCATCCAGGAAGGCAACGTCGGCCTGATGATCGCGGTGGACAAGTTCGACTATACGATGGGCAACCGGTTCAGCACATACGCGAGCTGGTGGATCCGCCAGACAATCACCCGGGCCCTCTCACAGAAATCCCGGACGATCCGGCTGCCGCTGCATCTTTCCGATCAGCTGCGGCGTGTGACGACCGCTATGGAGATCATGGGCCAGGAGTTGGGCCGCGACGCGACTATCGAAGAGGTGGCGGAGCGCCTCGGCCTTGAGCCGGACGAAGTGCGTGATGTGCTTGAAGCCAATCCACAGACTATCGCGCTGGAAGCACCTGTGGGTGATGACAGCGAGTTCGGCGATTTCATCGAAGACGACCAGTCTATCAGCCCGGATGATGCGATGCACGGGGTGATGCTGACTGAAACGCTCAACCGCATTATGGGTGAACTGATGCCCCGTGAGGCAGAGATCCTGCGCCTGCGCTTCGGTCTCAATGGTGGTGTGCCGCAGACCTTGGAGCAAGTAGGCAAGGCGATGGGCCTCTCGCGTGAGCGCATCCGCCAGATTGAACGCCAGGCACTGCGCCGTCTGCGCCAGCCGCAGTTCGCCGCCATCCTGCAGGACTTCTTCGCCTCCTGATCCGGCGCGCAAAAGGTTGTACAAAACACCCTCCTCTTAATCAAGGGGAGGGTGTTCGCTTTTATGCAACTTCTACAGTGTTTACGCTACAATGAAAGCAAGGGAGTCCGCTCCACAAACTACGAACGACCTCGATATGAGCGCGTATATCCTCCCATCTAAAACAGCATATCTACTGAGGAGAGATTTCTGTGGCTGTCACCAAACTGCCTGAAGAGGTCACACTGCAACCGGAGACTACTGCTTTCCTTTCCAGCGGGCCGAAAAAACTGCTGATCGGAGGCGAGTGGGTATCCGCTGCAAGCGGTGAAACCTTTGAGACAGTGAACCCGGCAACGGGTGAAGTGTTGATGGAAGCTGCCGCTGCCGGTGAGGCAGACGTAGACGCAGCTGCTCATGCTGCCCGGGAAGCGTTCATCAGCGGTCCATGGTCTCAGATGAACGGCTACCAGCGCGCTGATCTGCTGTGGAGGCTGGCTGAGCTGATCGACCAGCACGCCGATGAACTCGCTGAGCTCGAAACGTTGGACAATGGCAAGCCGCTGAAGATCTCGCGCCGTGTTGATATTCCACAAGCGGCCAAGCATCTTAAGTATTATGCGGGCTGGGCGAATAAGATCGAAGGTTCAACCATCCCCGTTTCTTTCCCGAACAATTTGGTTTATACGGTGCGCGAACCGGTTGGTGTGGTTGGCGCGATTATCCCCTGGAACTTCCCCCTGCTGATGGCAACCTGGAAGCTGGCACCCGCTCTGGCCGCAGGCAACACCGTGATCCTCAAACCGGCAGAGCAGACTCCGCTGACAGCCTTGCGCTTGGGTGAGCTGATCGCGGAAGCGGGCTTCCCGCCCGGTGTGATCAATATCCTGACGGGGTTCGGTGTGCCTGCTGGCTCCGCCATTACGGCGCACATGGGCATCGACAAGGTCGCATTCACAGGTTCAACGGCTGTTGGGCGGCGCATCATGGAAGCAGCCGCTACCAGCAACCTGAAACGAGTCAGCCTGGAGTTGGGGGGGAAATCGCCGAACATTATCTTCGCGGATGCCGATATGGCGGGAGCCGTGCGGGGTGCCAACTGGGCAATTTTCAGCAACGCCGGGCAGGAATGTGTGGCCGGATCCCGGCTGTTTATTGAGCGCCCGGTGTTCGATGAGGTTCTGGACGGTCTGGTTGCCCAATCAGAACGTGTGCGTGTGGGCAACGGCTTCACGAACGCCAACATGGGCCCGATCATCAGCGAGAAACAGTTGAGCAATATCCTCGGCTATCTCGAAACCGACAGTGACAATATCGAGATTGTGACGGGTGGCGAACGTCTGACTGGTGAGCTGGCTGAGGGGTACTTCCTGCCGCCGACTATTGTGACCCATGACAATGACTCACTGACCATCGTCAACGAAGAGGTGTTCGGGCCGGTGGTAACAGTAACGGCCTTCGACGAGTGGGAAGAGATCGTCGAGCGGGCCAACCTGACCAACTACGGTCTGGCCGCGGGCATCTGGACACGGGACATTGGCAAAGCTCACCGGCTTGCCCACGCCATCAAGGCAGGGACTGTGTGGATCAACCAGTACGGCATGATCGATGCGCCTGCCCCATTCGGCGGCTTTAAGCAGAGCGGTCACGGTCGCGAGATGGGCAAGGATGCGCTGGATCTGTACACGGAGACGAAGACGGTCTGGGTCAGCCTGGGATAGGCTGCACGGGCACAACGCCTGCGCAGGTATTACGTTCTTGTGTTTGAGACTATAGGAGAGAGATCATTATGTATGGTGCTACAGTAGACGAGATCGAAGATGCTGCTTACGATGATAAACTGGCTGAGTTCGAAGCGCGGATTGCCCGCGGAGAGAAGATCGAGCCGGGTGACTGGATGCCGGATGAATACCGCCGCCAGCTGATCCGGATGATCTCCCAGCACGCCCACAGCGAGGTGGTCGGTATGCTGCCGGAAGGTACATTCATCACCTCCGCGCCAACCCTCCGCCGCAAGCTGATCTTGCTGGCGAAAGTGCAGGACGAAGGCGGGCACGGACAGTATCTGTATCACGCCGCTGAAACCCTCGGCGCGACCCGTGAGGAGATGCTCGAAGCCCTGCTGAGCGGCAAAGCCAAATATGCCAGCGTATTCAACTATCCTGCTCTAAGTTGGGCAGATATGGGCGCGATCGGCATGCTGGTTGATGGGGCTGCAATCCTCAACCAGACGATGTTAGCCCGTGCTTCCTACGGGCCTTACTCACGGGCCATGATCCGCATCTGCACGGAGGAGAACTTCCACCAGCGGCAGGGTGAGGATATTATCATCACGTTGGCCCAAGGTACGGAAGAGCAGAAAGCCATGGCGCAGGACGCCATCAACCGCTGGTGGTGGCCTTCCATGATGATGTTTGGCCCGCATGACAGCGACTCCAAAAACAGCGAGATCCTGCTGCGCTGGGGCGTGAAGACCCGTACCAACGATCAGCTTCGCCAGCAGTTTGTGAACCAGATGGTCCCCAAGCTGCACAAGCTCGGTCTGAGCGTGCCCGATCCGGATCTGCATTATGATGAGGAATCCGGCAACTGGATCCATGGCGAGATCGACTGGGATGAATTCTGGAATGTGATCAAGGGCAACGGCCCGTGCAATGCTGAACGCATGGCTGCCCGCCGTAAGGCACATGAGGACGGTCAATGGGTGCGTGAAGCCCTGGAAGCCTACGCTGCCCGTCAGGAAGCACAGCCTGCCTGACACCAAGACGAATCCGAGCGGGGGTGTTCCGATGCCCCCGCCTAACCTCAGGAACACCAATCCATGACAGATACACAATGGCCCCGCTGGTTAGTCTTCGAACAGTCGAGTGAGAAATCCCACCATACGATCGCCGGGTCGGTGCACGCCCCCGATGCCGAACTGGCACTGCTTAACGCGCGTGATGTGTTCGTACGTCGCCCACAGGTTATCAGTCTGTGGTTGGTGCGTGCTGACCGCATTTATTCCAAGACCGCCGAGGAGATGGCCAACAATCCGGATTGGGCATCTGATGCTGAGCCGGGTGAAACAGAGACCTATCTGGTTTTCCAGAAACTGGGGCATCGGGGCAAACACACTCATGCAGGCGAAGTTACTGCCTCCTCGCCGCCGGCAGCGGTGAGTGCCGCGCTGGAGGCGCTGCCCGGCAGCGGAAGACAGGAGCCTGTCGTCTGGTGGGTGGTGCCGGACCGGCTCGTGTACCGTTCAACTGAGGCAGACATTGCCGAGATGTTTGAGATAGCCCACAGCAAAGCCCCTATCCGTGACCAGGGTTTCTTTCTCACCAAGCTTAAACTTCGCCAGGGCATTGACGAATATGACGAGGATGACCACGAATGAACGATACACAGAAACAGGCCCTGGCCGCCTACTTGATTGCGTTAGGCGACGATGAGTTGATCCTCGGGCACCGGGACTCGGAATGGGCGGGACACGCGCCGATTCTTGAAGAGGATATCGCCTTTGCCAACCTCGCCCTCGATGAGATCGGGCATGCAGTGGTGTGGTATGAACTGGCATCCGACGCGACCGGTGAGAACCCGGAAACCCACCCGAATCATCTGGCCTATTTCCGGGACGTGCATGATTTCCGCTGTGTGCAGATGGTGGAACTGCCTAAAGGCGATTGGGCCTACACCATTGTCCGACAGTATCTCTTCGATGTTGCGGAACGCATCCGACTGACGGCGCTGGCGCAAAGCAATTATCCGCCGCTGGCTGAGGCCGCTGGCAAGATCAAAGGCGAAGAACTTTACCATCTGCGACATTCGGCAGCATGGGTTAAGCGCCTCGGGTTGGGTACTGCGGAAAGCAACATCCGCATGCAGCACGCTCTGAATGAACTCTGGGCTCTGGCTCATCAGCTTTTCATGCCGCTGCCCGGTGAGAATGACCTGACCCCTGATGACATTGTGCCGGTGAGCGCCAACCTGCTACCTGAATGGGAAGCTGTGGTGCGCACAGCTTTTGCGGAAGCGGATCTCACCCCCCCGGCAGCGAACACCTCGCCTAGCAGAGACCGTAGTGTCCATACACCGTATCTGATCGATCTAGTGACCGAAATGCAAAAGGTTGCCCGGCTTGACCCCGACGCAACATGGTAGACTTGGAGATCACCATGCTGACACGAGATGCAATATGGCAAGCTTTGGAAGACGTGCCGGATCCCGAAATCCCGATGGTTTCCCTGGTGGAGATGGGTATCGTGCGCGATGTTGAAATCGGTGACAAAACGGTCACTGTGACTATCACCCCGACCTTTTCCGGATGCCCGGCCCTACAGGTGATGAAGGATGAAATCGTCGAGCGCCTGAAAAAGGAAGAGGGCATCAGCGATGTGACGGTTGAAACGACGTACAGTCCACCGTGGACAACGGATTGGATCGCCGAGACAGCGCGTGACAAACTCAAGGACTTCGGCATCACGCCCCCACCCCGTTTGGATGGCACTGCCGTCGAGATCGTGCTGTTTGAGCCGGTGGCCTGCCCACAGTGTGGTTCAACCAATACCAGCATCAAGAACAATTGGGGCCCAACCCCCTGCAAGACGATCCACTACTGCAACAGCTGCAACCAACCGTTCGAAAGCTTCAAGCCCCTGTAGAGGGGAACAGAGGCGCAGATCTAAGCTCTGCGCCTTTGGCCTATATGACAGACTGTATCTTTTGCCAGATACTCGCCGGTGAGGCGCCGGGCAGCTTTGTGTATCGTGATGAGCACACCGCTGCCATCATGGATATCAACCAGCCGAATCCCTACCGGGTTCTGGTTATGCCCATCGCACATGTCGAGGCGATCTATGATCTAAACCGGGATCAGGCAGCACAAATCTTCCAGACGACTGTGTTGGTTGCCAATGCGGTGCGGGCTGCTTCCGGTTGTGATGGCATGAACCTCTTCCAGAACAACGGACGGGTGGCCATGCAGACGGTTTTTCACTTCCATATGCACGTGCTGCCGCGCTTCGCTGGGGACAGGTTGCTGCTGCGCCTGCCGTTAGCCCGTTTCTTTCGCAAGGACCGGGCTGAACTCGATCGGATGGCGGCAGCGATCCGTGCCCATCTTCAGCCGGACAGCACAGTGTGATACACACCGAGCGTATCGGCAGCAGTACGCTCCCAGCTAAATCGTGCGGCTTGAGCTAGGCCACGTTCGCTGCTGCGCTGCCGAGTATCCTCCTGTGTGATGTTCGCCAGGATCGAACCGCCCATTGAGCGCGCGTCATCTGGGTCAACCAGAAAGCCAGCATCTCCCACGATCTCCGGAATAGATGATTCGGTGGTAGCCACAACAGGCGTTCCGCACGCCATAGCTTCCAGGACAGGGAGCCCAAACCCCTCATAACGCGACGGGTAAGCAAAGACGGTCGCATCACGGTAAAGTGTCGGTTTTTCTGCCTCCTCCACGAACCCGATCAGGCGCACAAACTGCTCCAGTGCCATGGTCTCGATCCAGTGATGGATATCGTCAAAGCGCGGTGTGATGCGTTCCGGCAGCTTCCCGGCGAGCACCAGCGGAACTGTCAGCCCGACGCCCTGCGCGACGTACGTATAGGCCTTAAGCAGCGTACGTACGTTCTTGCGTATATCGTAACCGCCCAAATAGAGGACGTACTCCTCAGGCAGATCGTATTTCTGGCGGATGCTCATATCGACCAGGCTGCGTGCTTCTGGCTGGTACTGCGGACCGGCAGCTAAGGGAATCGGGTAAAGACGTTTGGGATCGACCTGGAGGTGTTCGACGATGTCGGCGGCGGACGAGTCCGAGTCGGTTATCACCGCGGAGGCACCACGTGCTGAGGCGGCGACCAGTCCTGTATACAGTCTACCGAGTATGCCTCCGCGATAGTCCGGCAGCAGCAGAGGAATGATATCGTGCACGGTCACCACTACGGGCACCGGGCTGCGCAGCGGGGCGGCCCAATAGGGAACATGGGCCAGGTCCGCTCCGACTGCATGCGCTACATCGGGGAAGATCTGCTGTTCAAAGCCGGTTTTGCCCCAGCGCCCTGTCCGGCGCAGCTGTACCGGCTGCACGACCACGCCGGGTGGCATGCTCTCCATCTGCCAGGATCGAGGTGCAACAAGGGTTATCTGTGCCTGGCCGGCCATGTACGTGACCAGGCTGCGGAGATACTGTCCGCTGCCGGTATGGGGTTGATCCCAGAACCAGGCGTTGATCGCAATATGCATGGGTTCCTTTCCATCTGAGTGATGATTGCGTGTTGAGTATACCTTGGCTAGACTTCAGGCCGTATGCTCACACGACTCAACAACCTGCCACCATGGATCCTGCCCCTGTTGATGGTCCTCATCATCATGGGGGCGGCGGCACCCTTCTGGGATGTGCCGCTTAACCGTGATCAGGGAGTGTACGCCACCTGTGCCGATGTGCTGCGTGCGGGGGGTGTGCCCTACCGTGACTGTTGGGATACCAAAGGCCCGGCCCAACATGTAACCTATGCGGCTGCCTTTACCCTTCTGGGGGAATGGACTGGTGCCCCCACCGCCCTGAATGCGTTCATCATCGGACTGACGGCCGTTGTTATTGCGGTCCTCATGCAGCAGTGGGGCTGCTCACGGCTTCTCGGGTTGGGTGCTGGTCTGCTCTACGGGCTGCTTGCCGTAGGCGTTCGCTATGATATGAACGCCCAGCCGGAGTCGTTTGCCAACCTCTTCGCGCTGCTGGGGTTGGTTGGTATTACCATGGCCGCCCGCAAAACCGATCCGGCGCGTTTTGCCGCATGGGGCGTTGGTGCGGGGTTCGTGTTGGCTGTGACAGGATTCTACAAGTACGCTCTGATCATGCCCTACGGTGCGGCGGCATTGGCCCTCATTGCGTTTATTCGTCCGGCGGAGCGCCGGCTTACCACCCGCGACCGTGTGCTTCTGTTCGGATGGGTGTTTGGGGGATCGGTGACACTGGCTGCAACATTCGGATTGTATCTGGTGGCTGCGGGCGCGCTTGATGAGGCTCTGCTGCACATACGGTTTATCTTCCTGTATTTTCCACGGGCCCAACTTAACCCAGACGAATTCGCCCTGCGTTCACAGCCGCTGCTGCAAACCATGCAGTACTTTTTCCGGCTGCCGGTGCTTTACGGCGCTGCATTGGCGGGCTGCCTGCTTGCCATTCGGGAGAAGGATTGGCGCGGCTGGGCCCTGCTGATCCCTCTGGTTGCTGGGACGGCGGCTGTGTGGCTCCAGCAGCGTTTTACGCCCTACCACTGGACGGTCATCCTGCCGTTCGCAGCGATGGCCTGCAGTCTCTTGGCAGTCCGCCTGGCAGCTTGGCAGGCAGTACCTCAATCCGTGAGTGTGGGTGTGCTGGCCGCAGCCCTTTTGGTGAATACGGCGGTTTTCTTCTACCAAGATCAGTGGCTCATCGTAGGGCCCTATGTAACCGGCCAGCAGTCCCAGGAAGATTTCTTCGAGTCCCAGGGCGTGTGGGACCATAAGGTGGTCGCCGATCACATCCGTGAGCGCACCGATCCCGGCGATGGGCTGTGGGGCTGGGGGCACCACACCGCGATTTACCATCTGACGGGGCTGCAGACGCCCACGCGCTACATCTACAATGAACCCCTGCTGATGCGCATCCGTGGCGGGCACCCCTGGCGTGATGAATGGCGGGAAGAAGCACTCAACGATGTGTTGGCTGATCCGCCTACGTATCTGCTGATCACAACCTTCGACCGCACCTACTTCGATTTTCAGAACCCGAATGAGTCATGGGCGGGCATTGCGGAGTACGCCGAATTGACAGACATGCACTATGTGCGGGAATGGGGATTCGGGCGCTTTGAGGTCTACCGGCTGCTGCCCTACTGGGATCGTCGCAACGACCCGGAAAAGCTGGATGCCGTCACGCACGCCGATTTCGTCGCGTTGTTCGACCAGGCGCGCATCCTTTCACAGACCGATCCTCCGGCCGAGCTCAAAGACTTTACGCTGATCGGCGATGAACCGCATCCGACGGTGCTCATGCATGCGGGCGGCGCAATCGCTTATCAAGTCGAACTGCCTGAGGACCGGGCCTGCCTGCGCGCCGACCTGAGCATGTTCCCGGACAGTTGGGCATGGGGTGGCGATGGATCGTCATACCGGGTGGTCGTCAACGGAGACACCGTCTTTGAGACACTGGTCACCAACGACCCAACCGACCAGCGTTGGCGGCCTGTCATCATCGATTTGAGCAGCTACGCCGGTCAAACGGTCCAGTTTGAGCTTCACAACGGCCCCGGCCCGGCAGGTGACTTCACAGGGGATTGGGCTGGCTGGGGCATGCCGCGCATTGTGCAGCCGCCCGGCAGCCAACCCTGTGATAGCAATGCTATTCTCTATGAGCGTCCCTATTCGGCGGGTACAACCCGGTGAATGCCGGTGATATCCGAGAAGTAGATATAGCCATCTGGGCCGGTCAGGATGTCAACAGCGCAGTTGGCATCGCCGGTGCGGATGATGCCCGAACGCTCCACGGTGAAACCGTCATCCTCTAGGTCCAGCCAATACATCTCCCCAAAGTTGTAGACGCAGAACAACATGCGATTCTGCCAGTCGGGGAATTTGTCGCCGGTGTAGAAGGTGATCCCGGTTGGCGATACAGGCGGCGTATAGTACACAACCGGTGGGAAGAAGCGCTCAGGATAGTCCTCTTCACTCAGGTTGTTGTCCTCACACAGACCGTCTTCACGCCAGCCATAGTCAGCACCCGGCCACACCTGGTTGATCTCGTCATCGCAGTCTGGGCCGTTTTCAGTGGCATACATCACACCCGTCTCAGGATGGAATGTGAACCCGTAGGCGTTGCGGAAGCCGTAGGCATACACGGAGTCGCCGTTGATGTTCTCTGGCGAGGGCTCCAACGGAATGCCGGGGATGAACCGGTGGATTTTGCCATGGGGTTCGCTGCGATCGTTATGAACCAGGATATTGTTTGTCGAACCCACGGAGATGTACAGGTCGCCCTCAGGACCGAACTTGATGTCACCGCCGTTGAGAATGGTTGACTCGGTGAACGCATCGCGGATCTCCCACGCGATTTCCAGATCGCCGCCAGTCAGCGGATCGCTGGTTGTGTCAACCGTGAAGCGCCCGATGCGGTGGAAGACATCGCTGATCTCCCCTTCGTTGTTTTCCACAGAGACCGTGTAGTAAATCCATACATGGCCGGTTTCGTTGTAGTCGGGTGAAATCGCGATGCCCAGCAGACCCTGCTCGCCGGAGGCGTCAACCTCAACTTCAAATACGGCTTCAGGCTGAAGCTCGCCTTCTGGTGAGATAACACGCACACTCCCGGCTTTTTCTGTCACAAAAAGTTCGCCGTTAGGCCCCCAGGCCATCCGGGTTGGGAAGGCGATACCCAGGACGTATTCCTCAATGAGGACGGGTGGACCTTCATACAGGAGCGGAAGATCATCAATGCCGGAGTCCTGGCCGACGTCGAACTCCTCATAGCCAGAACCTTCCGCCAGGTCAGCTAGAACAGGTTCTTCGTCGGTTGACCCGGCAGCTGGCCCGGCACACGCGCTGATGATCATGGCCAGCACAAGAACCAGGCCGATCGTCGTGGATTTATTCATGTTCATCTAGATTTCTCCAGAAGTCAATCGAATAGATATCGTCAGTGTTCTATACAGTGGTGTTTGCTCGCATAACGTAGGCGAGTCTGAGACTTGACCACATCCTGCCTGTGAACAGTTGTGGTCAAGCACCAGTATACCAACCATCTTCTGGAGTGCCCCATAACATTCGTCATGGGGCACGGTGTTACTCTTCCGCTTTCACGACGGCGTGACCGCCGAACTGATTGCGCAGCGCAGCCAACATCCGATCGGCGAAGGTGTTTTCCTGCCGGGAGCGGAAGCGCCGCTGCAGAGCCATTGTGATCACCGGGGCGGGCACATTCAGTTCAACAGACTCGATCACGGTCCACCGACCCTCGCCGGAATCCGGAACGTAACCGCGGATCATATCGAGGGCGGGGTCTTTGGCAAGTGCATCCGCGGCCAGATCGAGCAGCCAGGAGCGGACCACACTGCCGAAACGCCACACCTCAGCGATCTGCTGCAGATCAAGGTTGAACTCCTCCTTGGCCTGCATGATCTCAAAGCCTTCGGCGTAGGCCTGCATCAGGCCGTATTCAACGCCGTTGTGAACCATCTTGACGAAGTGGCCAGATCCGGTCGGGCCGACATGCCCCCAACCCTTGTCAGTCGCAGGGGCAAGCGCTTCAAAGAGCGGACGGTGACGTTCCACCACATCGGCGTCGCCGCCAACCATCATACTGTACCCTTCTTTCAGCCCCCAGATTCCGCCGCTGGTCCCCACATCCACAAAGTGGATTCCTCGTTCGGCAAGGAACTGGCCATGCGCGACGGACTCCTTGTAGTTGGAGTTACCGCCATCAATGATGGTGTCGCCTTCAGCGAGCAGACCGGCCAGCTCTTCGATGGTTGAGTCCGTTATTGGACCGGCGGGTACCATAATCCAGACAGTGCGTGGTGCTTCCAGCTGTCCAACCAGTTCCTCAAGGGAGGACGCACCGCCGCCCCCTTCCTGCCTGAGTGAATCAACTGCGTCTACATTGGGGTCAAAGCCGATCACGTCGTGCCCATGTTCGATCAGACGGCGGGACATATTGCCGCCCATTTTACCAAGCCCGACCATCCCGAGTTTCATCTGTGTGCTGCTCCTTGTGGTTTTGTCATCAGGTTCTAAGTATAGGACGGGAACCCCCCTCAAGGCCTTACAAGTTGCGGGTCGAGAGCGCCAATGCTATTTTCAGCGGGCCACGTCACACAAACCGGAGAGAAACTTATGGAGCTTGAAAAGCGCACAGAGTTGATGCGTGCAGTCCGTGATGAGGTTTTCAACCTCACTGAGTCACCCCTGTATGAATATCGTGTATCAAACGGATACCACGCTGTGTTAGGCCAAGGACGTCATGATGCGGATATCATGTTCATCGGGGAGGCCCCCGGCAAAAACGAGGCACAGCAGGGCATTCCGTTTTGTGGGAGTTCGGGGCGTGTGCTCGATGAACTGCTGGAGTCTATCGGTTTGGACCGCGATACGGTCTATATCACCAACATCGTCAAGGACCGCCCGCCGGACAATCGCGACCCAACCAAAGCCGAGATCGAATTGTATGCGCCCTTCCTCGAACGGCAGATCGATATTATCCAACCACGTGTGATCGCCACGCTGGGTCGCTTCTCAATGGAGTTCATCCTGAAGAAGTACGACTCTCCTCAACAGAACAGCAAGATCAGCCGAGTGCATGGTCAACTGCTTGAGGCACATGCTCCCTACGGCGAAATCTACGTACTGCCTCTCTTCCATCCGGCTGTAGCCCTGTATCGCCCCGACCAGAAACAGACACTGTTCGAGGATTTTGAGGTGCTCAAACAGTTTATCGCGTAGCCGGAGGTGGCTTGGTGTGATACACTGCCGGGGAACTTACTGGAAACTCTGTTGAGAGGTTAGGTATGGAACTCCTGCAGCCGGTCGCTGATTTGCTGGGGGTTACAACCACACAAATCCTGATTGTCAGCGGCCTGTTCATCGTCGCGGTGGTGGGGTGGTATATACTAAAAGCCCTACTCAGGATCACCTGGAAGGTGTTTGTCACAGGTGTGGTGCTGCTGGTGACGCTGGCCTGTGGTCTGGGCCTGGTCTTCATCGTGTTGGGTGGCATCGGGTGAGGCTCTGGCCGCTGCTGTGCATCGGATTGGCTGGCTGTGTCTCCGTGACGACACCCGCCGCCGTCACGTCGGTACCGACCGGAGCAGCACCAACTGTGACGGCTTCACCTCTCCCGACAATCGCCCTGCCAACGGCATCACCGCTGCCAACCGATCCTCCACCACCGACAGCCCCACCGACAGCCACGCCTGTACCACTTGCGCCGCCCATCACGCCGGACAATGCGGCTGATCTGATGGATATGCTCACGTTGACAGGGCACAGCGGCACCATCTATGGAGTGGACAGCACGCCCGATGGGCGGCGCATTGCGACAGCGGGGCGCGACCAGACAGTGCACCTGTACGATGGCGAAACGGGAGCCTTGCTCGCTGTCTTGGAACGTCATCGCGATTTTGTGTATGCAGTGGCCTTTTCACCGGATGGCAGCCTGCTGGTATCCGGCGGGCGCGACCGCACCATTCAGATATGGGATGCATTGAGCGGTGAGCGCATCTTCGGGGCGAGGGCCAACGGCGAGGTCGCACAGATCGCTTTCTCACCGGACGGTGAACGCTTTGTGGGCGGTGGCTATTACAGCTCCATCGGGCAGATGTGGCAGGCTTCTGATGGTGCCACGATCACGCTGTTGGAAGGCCACACGACTCGATTGCGCAGCGCCGCGTTTGATCCGATGGGCGGATGGCTGGCTACTGGCGACTCAGATGGTGTGGTCCTGCTGCGCGAGCCATTCACCGGAACAGTGCTCGGGTCAGTGGCCGTAGACGGTGAAGCACTCTCATTGGCCTTCTCACCAGTGGATGCCCACCTTGCCGTAGGCAGCTCAACGGGCGAGATCACAATCTGGGACCCGGTTGAGCGCATGGCGATTACCAGCTGGCGAGCGCACAGCAGTGGCACGTTAAGCCTCGCCTTTTCGCCGGATGGCCAACTGCTGGCCTCGGGTGGTAGTGACAGCACGGCACGCCTCTGGTTAATCAACGGCGAACGCCTAACCAGCCTGAGCCGCCATGGGACCCCTGTTCGCAGTGTGGCCTTTAGCGGGGATGGCTCCACGCTGGTGACTGGCGGCGATGATGGCCGTGCTTTTGTGTGGCGGGTGCCCTGAGCTATGATTTGTGTTGACAAGATTGGGCAGTTCTGGCATTCTAAAATAGCCGGGATGTAAACACCCATTTAGGTGGGTAACGGGCGGGCCTGGCCATAAAACGCAAGTCTCTGATGTACTCTGCCCGTATTCTCCGATGCCATTCATTGGAATATAAGCCCATAATTGAGGAAGGTATTGTGTCATGTCACTCGATGATTTCTATAACACCGATGACGATCCAACTGCGATCGCTGCGTCGCTTGAGCCGAATGAGGCCTATTGGTCCGCCCTGCTGCAAGAAGGGGAACATCCTGGCAATCAGGTAAACAACGGTCACAGCTGGGAAAACGAGTCAGAGAGTTTCTACGACGCCCCCCTGTTTGGCAACCCCGCCACCATCAAACAAGATTGGCACACCGCTGCCGAAACCTTCGAGACAGACAAGACCGTAGAACTGACAGTCACCGGCTACAATCGCGGCGGGCTGCTTGTTACCTGGAACAGCCTGCGCGGTTTTGTGCCCGCCAGCCAATTGTTGAACTTCCCTGTGGATGTGGAAGACTCGCGGCGGCGTGAGATGCTGACCAACTATGTCGGGAGGGCTTTGCGTCTGCGCATCATTGAACTGGATGAGGAGGCCAACCGCCTGATCCTCAGTGAACGCGCGGCACAGGTTCAACCTGGCAAGCGCGAACAGGTTCTCAATATGCTGCAAGCAGGCACCACGGCAGAAGGTACCGTCACCAACCTGTGTGACTTTGGTGCCTTTGTTGATCTGGGTGGTGTTGAAGGGTTGGTTCATATCTCGGAGCTGTCGTGGGGGCGTGTTGGCCACCCACGCGATGTATTATCGAGTGGCGAGCGGGTGCGCGTTCACATTATGTCCGTTGATCCGGATGAAGAGCGCATTGCTCTGAGCATTAAACGCCTGCAACCCGATCCCTGGGAAACCGTCGAAGACCGCTACACCGTCGGGCAGACTGTCTCCGGTGTGATTACCAACGTCGTGGATTTTGGTGCCTTTGCGCGCATCGAGGAAGGTTTAGAGGGGCTGGTCCACATCTCCGAACTGGCGGAAGGACAGTTTCTCCATCCACGAAACGTGGTCCGCGAGGGTGACCGCATCACCGCGAAGATACTCAACATCGATGGCGGCAATCGTCGCCTGGGACTGAGCCTGCGCCGGGCCTACGAAGAGCGCCGCAACGGGAACCACGCTGCCAACGGGTTCAACTCACTGTAGGGCGCAGGTCGTTCAAAAAGACGCTGCCAACCCATGCTGAACTGTTTGATCATTGGCGGCGGTATACATGGCACCTATCTATCCCATGTGTTGGTCCACCGCGCGGGGATAGACCGGGTGCGCGTTCTTGATCCCCATATAGAACCACTGGCTCGCTGGAATCGTCTTTCAGCTAATAGTGGGATGCGCTTCATGCGTTCACCTGCGGCGCATCACATCGGGTTGGAAGCCAACGCACTGCTGGCCTACTCACGCAGCCATCCGGAGCGCAGCCCCACCGCCGATTTCCGGGGACGAATGCTCAAGCCTTCCTACGCGCTCTTTCAAACCCACGCACGACACGTTATCGAATGCAACCGGCTGGCTGATCTGCGCGTGCAGGGGCGAGCGCATACCATCGCAGCCAACGGGCGCGGTCTGACCGTGGAAACCGACCGGGGGCTACTTCACGCGCGGCGGGTTGTGCTCGCGATTGGTCGAACGGCGGTGCGCCGTCCCGGCTGGGCAGAAGGCATCCCACACGTGTTCGATGCGGACTTTAAGCGGGATGATCAGAGCCCTTGGGTACATGCGGTTGGCTTCGGCGGCGGGATCACAGCAGCGCAGCTGGCGCTTGCATTGGCCAGGCAGCGTCCTGGTCAGGTAACCCTGCTCTCGCGCCGCAGGCTGCGTGTCAGCGAGTTTGATGCCAGTTCGTGTTGGGTGGGGCCTGCCTGCCGCAAACAATTAGCCCGCACGCCAGATTTCGATGCGCGCAGGCACATAGTCAACCAAGCGCGGCACAGCGGAACTGTCTCTCCGGTGGTGGCTACCGCAGTCCGGCAGGCCCATGAACGCAGAGAACTCATCCATAAGGTTGGTGAAGTTGCCCTACGGCAGGACGATACACTGCATCTGTATGATGGCCGGACGCTGCAAGCCGATAGAGTAATACTCGCCACGGGCTTTTCTGCAAGGCGACCGGGTGGCCGGTGGCTCTCGCAGGTTATCGACAGTTTGGGACTGCCGACGGCTGCGTGTGGCTATCCGGTCGTGGATTGGGGGCTGCACTGGGGAAAAGGGATCCACGTGAGCGGCCCGCTGGCGGAACTTGAACTCGGTCCCGCCGCACCGAACATCGCAGGCGCACGGCTGGCCGCACAACGGCTGCACGGGAGTTTGTCATGAAGACGATTCTGTTGGTGGATGACAGCGCAAATATCCGGCTGATGGTATCCGACTACCTGTCAGAGGCAGGCTACCGCGTCGTGACCGCAGACAACGGGCGCGATGCGCTCTTCACTGCGCGGCATGAAAAACCTGACCTGATCCTGTTGGATATTATGATGCCTGAGATGGATGGGTACACGTTCATCAAGACATTCCGCAAGGAACGCGAGACACCGATCATCCTGCTGACGGCAAAGTTGGATGAAACCGACAAAGTCATCGGGTTGGAGTTGGGTGCCGATGACTACGTGACCAAGCCGTTCGGCATGCGGGAACTCGTCGCGCGGATCCGGGCGGTGCTGCGCCGTGCGGAGCATACACCTACCATGGGTGAAGTACTGCGTGGGGGCGGCATCGTGCTTGATCGCGGGAGCCGGACCGTCCACGTTGGTGATGAGACCATCAGTCTTACCCCGTCTGAGTTCGACCTGCTGGCCATCCTGATGGAAACGCCGGAGCGGGTCTTCTCCCGGGGGGAGCTGCTTGAAAAGATGGCGAATGACACGGGCGTAGAACGCACCATCGATACGCATGTCAGCAACCTGCGCAGCAAAGTCCCTGAAGAGTCCATCGAAACGGTCTTTGGGGTTGGCTACCGGTTTCGCCCCTGATGCGCTCAATCACCGTTAAGCTCACCCTCGCGTTTGTGATCGCCAGCGTGATTGGCGCAATTCTTGTCGCAGTCATCGTGCGGCAGGTCACCCTCAGTGAGTTCGACCGGTTGGTGGTTGAAAGCACGCGTGAGGCCTTCGCGGCCTATGCGGTTCAATATTATTCGCGCAACGGCAGCTTTGCGGGCTTCGACCGGTGGCTGCCGGATCAACTGCGACGCGGCGGCCCACGTGGACGCCAGCCCCTTGACCCAAATGCATTTCGGGCCTTCGCGCTCGTGGATGCAACTGGCCGGGTGATCTGGCCAGCTGGGGGTCTGCAACCCGGCCAGACGATACCACCTGAACGTGCCAGCAGCGGGATGGCCGTACAGGTCAACGGCGAGACTATTGCTGTTGTGCTGACGGTCGGTGAAACACCACCGCTCAACCCACAGGAGCAGCGTTACATCCGGCAGACGGACCGGGCTGCTCTGCTGGCAGCGGGCATCGCGGGGACGGTAGGCATTGTGCTCAGCGTATTCCTCGCTCGTTCGCTAACGCGCCCTATCCGCGATTTGACGGCAGCCACACGCGGTCTCGCTGGAGGCGATCTGCGGCAGCAGGTTCCCGTGCGCACGCGTGATGAGCTGGGTGACCTGGCAGTGGCCTTCAACCAGATGAGCGCCGATCTCGACCGCTCCAACCGGCTGCGCCGCCAGATGACAGCGGACATCGCCCACGACCTGCGCACTCCATTGACCGTGATCAACGGCTATCTGGAAGGTCTGCGTGACGGGGTCGTGGAACCCACACCAGAACGTTTTGATATCATGCATGCTGAGGCCGCTAACCTGATGCGGTTGATCGAGGATCTACGCACCCTTTCTCTGGCTGACGCTGACGAATTGAGCCTCAAACGGCAGGCGATACAACCGCGCGATCTATTGGAACGAACGGCTGCTGCGCACGCGGTGCAGGCCGAGACCCACGGGATCCGTTTGCGGGTTGAGACGGATCCGGAGCTGCCCCCCGTGATTGTGGACCGCGACCAGATGGCGCGGGTATTGGGCAATCTGGTGACTAATGCGCTGCGTTACACACCCGATGGAGGTCTGGTGATGCTGTCCGCACGGCAGGCGAACGGCACAGTTGAGCTGGCTGTTGAGGACACAGGCACCGGGATCGCGCCGGAGGACCTGCCCCACATCTTTGAGCGCTTCTACCGGGTAGACAAATCACGCACATCGGGCGAGTCCGGATTGGGGCTGGCCATTGCACGCTCTGTTGTTGAAGCCCACGGCGGCACAATCCGGGTCCGAAGCCAGCTTGGTCAGGGGACACAGTTTGTGATCGCGCTTAATCCGGCAGCACCTCGATCCGGATCCGCTCACTGACGGTTGAATTGCCCACGCGATCATAAGCACGGATCTCCACAATGTATGTGCCCGGCCCGGTAATGATCCATCGTTCATTGAAGGGGGCAATGGTGCTCGTCGCGATAAGCTGGCCGTCCACGTAGAACTCAACCCGGTCCATACTGATGTTGTCGGCAATCAGCGGTTGGATGGTCACAAACTCGTCGGAGACCCGGTAAGTCTGGTCCTGCTGCGGAGTGACCATGTCGATGGTGGGCGGCTGGTTGTCCACTGTGACCTGCATGATGAATTCCTGCACGTAGCTGTCCGAACGAACAACCAGCAGCCGCAGACTGTAGAGACCGTTTAGGCGGCGTGCATCCCAAATCCCCAGGTCACCATCAAACACACCGTTGAAGTTCTCTTCGCCGATCTGGATCCATTCCTGTGGATTGAGACCCTCACCATAATACAAACTGTAGGACCGGAACCCGGCCAGATTGGCATTGCCACGCACCGTCACCACGCCCTTGACGTAGCTGAAGGCAGCGGGCTGCGTGATGGCGACCGGCCCGGCCGTATCCGGTGAGGTGATCACATCGTATTCGGTGGGTGGCTGCGGGATACCGGCATTGCGCACCCAATCGGCAGCCTGGGCTGGCAGCACCATATAGACCCGTTCCTCAACCAGTTCGGGTGGTGTGTAAACCGTAGCCAGCAGATCGGTCTCCCGGTTGATCAGGAAGGGCTGGTAGACATTATCGATCTCGTTGGGCTCAGTGCCCGTGATGAAGATCTCAGTTCGGGTGGGGCAGTACTGGCTGGGGAGCAGTCCAGAGGTCTGACAGACTTCCTGCTCGACGATGTTCGGCGGCTGCTCCCAGGTTTGAACTGGCTTGTCGAGATGGGCGTATTCCATAACGGCATGCCAGATAGGTGCTGCCCCATCCAGCGCGGGTAGGTTGGTCATAGGGGTGTTATCTGTATTGCCTACCCACACACCGGCAGTCAGTTGAGGTGTATAGCCAACAGACCAGTTATCGCGGAAGTCATTGGTTGTGCCTGTCTTGACTGCTGCCGGACGGCTGATCTGCAAGGGGCTTTGCAGGCCGACGCTCTCCTGCCGGGCTGTATTGTCGGAAAGAATGTCATTGATCAGATAGGCCAGTTCCGGCTGGATCACGGCGTTGCTGCGGAAATTGGACACGTTACCGTATTCCCACAGGATGGTGCCCTCCTGCGTTTCGACTCGCAGCAGCAAGGTCGGATCTGTGCCGCGGAAGCCCTCGCGCCGCAGATCAGGAGGGATGGGAACTCCGCGCATCTGGCCCATATTGGCAAACACACTGTAGGAATAGGTGAGATCAGTGAGCGTCACCTCGCCGCCGCCGAGGGTCAGGGCCAGGCCATAATAGTCCAGGCCGCGGTCCAACGTGTTGATGCCCATCTGGTGGGCGGTGCGGATCACGTTCTCGATGCCGACCCAGTCAAGCACCTGAACGGCTGGCACGTTGTAGGAGTTAGCCAATGCGCTGCGGATGCTCTGCGGGCCATGGAACTCGCGGTCAATGTTTTCCGGCACGTAGGGATTGTTGCTCTCTACATCGAAGGCGGTGCGCACGTCGAGGGTCATCGTGGCGGGTGTGTATCCCTGCTTGAACGCGGTCAGATAGGTGTAGGGCTTAAACGCAGAGCCAGGCTGACGTTCGGCGAACGCTACGTTGAAGTTGCCATCGATGGCCTCGTTGTAGTAGTCCAAACTGCCCATCATGGTCAGCACCTCGCCAGTCGGCGCGTTCAGAATGACCATTGCTGCGTTGGAGACATTGTGGTTGACGCCCACATCCTCTGGCGGTATCGGGGGGAGGTAGGCGGCTGCGGCACAGGCTGTACCCGCAGAAGTCGGCACAACTGTATTCGGATCTGTGCCGGAGAGGCGTGCTACATGCGAACGAGCGGCGCATTCGGCCTGCAGGTAGAGATCGTAGTCCAGCGTGGTGTAGACGACAAGACCGCCTCGTGCCAGAACATCAGCACCAACAATACGCTCTAGCTGCTGGCGGGCCGCAATCGAGAAGTGAGGCGCAACAAGATTGAAGCGCTCATCCGGGCGGCGGATGTTCAACGGGGCAGCAAAGGCAGCTTCAGCCTGCTCTGGTGTGATGTATCCCTGCTCAAGCATCTCATCCAGTACTACACGCTGACGCTGTTTGGCCTGCTCAAAATTGTCGATCGGGTTGAGCGCAGGCGACTGCGGGATGGCGGCCAGCATGGTGGCCTCAGCGAGCGTGAGTTCCGTGACCGGCTTGTCGAAGTAGAGCTGTGCAGCCGCTTCCACCCCATACGCCAGATTGCCGTAGTAGTTGCTGTTCAGATACCACTCAAGGATCTGGTCTTTGCTGTACTCGTTGCTGATGCGGATGGCAAGGATCAGCTCTTTGGTCTTGCGGTCCACGGTAAGTTGGGTGCGCTCCTCCGGCTCGATGAGCACATTCTTGACCAACTGCTGTGTGATCGAGGACCCACCCTGGACCTCGCCTCCGGTGAAGTTGTTCCACAAAGCGCGGACAATACCCCAGAAATCATAGCCGGGGTTCTCATAAAAGGTCTGATCCTCCAGCGCGATAGTGGCATTGACCAGACTCTGCGGAATGGTATCGATCGCGACCCATGTGCGGTCACCGCCCAGCGGATCGATCACCTCGTAGATAAGGTGTTCGCCGGTACGGTCGTAGAATTTGGTCGTCTGGAAGTCCTCTTCAACGCGGGTGATCTCACCGGGTTCAGGCAGCTGCTGCGCGTAGAAGCTGTAAATGCTCACCACCGTGCCGACACCAGTCAGCATGCCGAGCAGATTTAAGCCGACCAAAGCCAGCACAACGATCGTCAGCCACCGGAAAGCAAGCCGTGCGCCGGAACGTGCCTTAATGCGTTTTTCCCGCCGTCTCTGGATGATGCGCCGTGTGGTGCTCAAGCCGTTGTCCTCACATCCGGATGTGCTGCGGCAAGTCTACCACGGGCGTTCGCCTCACACCACGCTGACGGCAAGCGCCAGCTTAAGGCGCGTTTGGGGTGAGACGATCTCAGCCCACAAGGAGGGAAACTCCTCGATGAGGGTGTCTGCCTGCTGCTTAAACTGACCTGCAATGCGGTCCCGGGTGGCTGGGTCCGCGATGTACTGAGCGACAATCTCCTGGCCGACGTGCGCATCATTGAGCGCGCCAAGATGGTCTTGCGTGCGGCGCATCAGGTGGCGGACAGCAGAAGCGCGGGTTCCCAATACCGGATCAAAGAAGCGCAGTGTATAGCGCAGACGCTTACAGGCGATCCGCAGATCGTGCAATGTCTCCGGTTCAGGGTCGTTCAGCATGGTTTCGTAGGCGCGGATGGCCTCATACCGTGTATACAGGCTTGATGCGACCATATGGCTGAGCAGCAGGGTTGCTTCAGGTGCGGGCTGCTCCAAAAAACCGTTGAAGCGCTTGTTGAACTTTCGATATTTCTTGCTGGCTGCGTACGCCTGAAAGGCTTTGTAGGCAGCCTGACGTTGTGACCCGAGCTCCTCAATGGCGTCATGCAACGGGAAGTCCAGACTTTGCAGGCGCTCCATCAGCACGTCCAGATCACGGACAGGAGCGAGCGCGCGGGCGGTTCGCTTCAGCCCTTGCCGCAGCCATTTTTCAGCGGGCAGCAGGGGTGCAAATACGTCTACAGCGGCTCGCATCCGGCGGATGGCTACACGCATCTGGTGTACGTCAACGGGCTTGCCCGCTTCGAGCAAGCGATTTTCGTGGGTCCGCATGGCAGCAGCCTGCTCACATAGGATTGCATGCCGGGCGAAACTGACTGTGTGGGTCGATGAAAGCATAGGGCAACCCTCAAACCAGATCACTACCTGTTTTTAAGTTCAATTATACGACAGGTGTCAAGGGGGGCCTACCAGAGGGAAGTAGGCCCTGCACATGAGCAGCTACCTGGCACGATAGTAAGTGCCTTCGGGGCCATCTTCCAAGACGATACCGAGCTTGCTCAGATGATCGCGGATTGCATCAGCGCGAGCGTAGTCTTTGTCTTTACGAGCCTGTGAGCGGATATCGATGAGCATCATCAGGAGGGGGTCAACTGTTTCGAGATCAGTGCGAATAGTAATGGTTTCCGGAACAACCCCAAGGATCTGACCACCGAGCTCATTGTAAGCGTCATTGATCGCAGTCAGCACGTCCATGCCGACTACCTGACCCTGATCAAGGAAACGATTGACATCGGTTGTCAGTTCCTGTAGTTCGGCGATGGCTTGCGGGGTGTTGAAGTCATCATTCATATAGCGCAGAAAGGCCTGTTTGCGCTTTTCGACTGTCTCCAAGAAATCAGATCCTGCAGCATCTTCAGGCGCATCCTTCATGGCAAAACGAACGCGCTGCACACCGACCATCAGACCGTCCCACCCGCCGCTGGCTGCCTTCAATGCCTCATCACTGTAGTCGATCGGGCCGCGGTAGTGGCTGGAAAGCAGAAAATATCGCAGGGCTTCTGGGCGATACTGCTCTAGCGCCTCTTTGATCGTGACAAAGTTGCCCAAACTCTTGGACATCTTCTCACCATCAATGGTCAGTGAACCCGTCAACAGCCAGTAGTTTGCAAATGGCTTCTCATGGAGGGCTTCACTCTGGGCGATCTCACAGTCGTTGTGCGGATGTTGGTTTTCAAGCCCACCTCCGTGGATGTCAAAGGTCTCGCCGAGATACTTCTTAGACATCGCCGAACACTCAATGTGCCAACCGGGGAAGCCACGGCCCCAAGGCGAATCCCACTGCATCAGGTGTTCAGGTTCAGCATGGCGCCACAGAGCAAAATCGGCGGAGTTACGCTTCTCTGACCCGACGATCTGCCGTTCGCTCTGAGCGTCTTCCACACTCCGGCCAGAGAGCTTGCCGTATTCCGGCCACTTGGTGACATCAAAGTAGACGTCGCCGACATCGGTGACATAGGCATAGCCCTTTTCGATAAGGCCCTGTGTCATTTCGATCTGCTCGGGGATGTGTCCGCTGGCCTGCGGAGAAATGTCCGGGCGGATCACATTGAGCGCATCCATATCCTGAAAAAAGGAACGGGCATATGTCTCAACGACTTCCATAGGTTCGAGGCCTAACTGCCCGGCTTTGCGGATAACCCTGTCTTCATCAGTTTCCAGCAGGTGGCCGACATCCGTAATGTTCTGCACGTAGCGGACCTTGTAGCCTGTGTAGCGCAGATAGCGCACAATCACATCAAAGGCCACGTACGTTTTGGCGTGCCCAAGATGTGCATGGTCGTAGACTGTGGGACCGCACACATACATCTTCACTTCGCCCTCGGTAAGGGGCTTGAATTCCTCTTTTTGGCGTGTAAGGCGGTTGAATACAGTCAGTGGCATCAGCGTTGTCCTCTTGTTGTTGACAGCAGCATGTGTAATTGTATCTCAGCGAAAAACGCACGCCTAAGGCGTGCGCTTGCAGGGCAGAAACAGTTCTGTTTAGCGCCCGGCAGGGCGGGCAAAGATCATGCGGCCAGCGGACGTCTGTAGCACCTTGGTGACGGTTGCCGAGATCGTACTGCCCATATGGCGGCGTCCGTCTTCAATAACAACCATAGTGCCATCTTCCAGAAAGCCAACACCCTGATTGAGTTCTTTGCCTTCCTGAATGATCTCAATGTCAAGGTCCTCACCGGGCAGGTAGATGGTCTTGACCGCATTGGCCAGGTCGTTGATGTTTAGGACGAGCACACCATGTAATTCCGCGATGCGGTTCAGGTTGAAGTCATTGGTGACGATGGCGCAATCCAACTGTTTGGCCAGCAGGATCAGTTTCTCATCCACTTCCTCGACGCCTTCCACATCCATATCCGTGATGCGTACGGGCACCAGGGCGTCGGTCTGCATCCGGTTGAGGATTTCGATCCCACGTCGTCCACGGTTGCGCCGCAGTTGGTCAGACGAGTCAGCGATATGCTGAAGCTCATTGAGGATAAAACGCGGCACAATCATCGGGCCCATAATAAAGCCCGTTTGGCTGATATCCGCAATGCGCCCATCGATGATCACACTGGTATCCAACAGAACATCGCGTGTGGAAGTCAGCCCTTCATCATTGGTCTGGGCCATATTCAGATTGGCGAAGGACCCGCTGAAGAGATCAAAGACGTCGCGGCGACGGCTGGCAAATATGCTCGTGCCGAAGTAGCCGAGTATCACGGCGGCGACGACCGGCAGCAGCGCATTGAATGGTTCAGGCAGCAGTGACAAAGGCAGCGACAGGAGCGCGGCGATAATCAGGCCAATGATCAGGCCGACAACGCCAGCGACCAGCTGCTGCGCGGGCAGCCCGTTAAGATAATCTCGGAGTTGACGCGCCGGGCGTGTGGTCAGGTGAGGTGTGAGTATCAGGCCGGCAAGCGCGCCCACAAGCGCAAAGACAATGGCCCACAGGGATTGCTGCGCATCGGTGACACGCAGGTTAGAACCGAGGGTTAGCCCGCCGAATGCGAGCACTGCCATCCCCACAAGGCGAAGGAAAAATTCGAAGCTCATGATAAGACCTCAATAGATAAATACAGGCCTCTCCTCGCCACAGGCATAAAGTGCAATGATAACAAATGAAAGTGGTGTTTGAGAGGAGAAACGGCGATTAAACCTAGCATCGATATTCTAGCAAAAGAACCTTTGTCCGGCAATGGCTCAAGCCGTTATACTGATGATTCGTGGGCATATCGTTGTGTGTTCGTCACCTAGCAAAAGGATCAGCAATGCAGGCGGAGCGTAATACAGCAGTTAGTGCCGCGCACGCAGCGGGGCAGCTGGCAATGGTCATCCGGCGGGAGGCGTTCCAGCAGGAAGACACGATGGAAAAAATCGGTCGGGAACCAGTCACAGTCGCTGACTTTAGTGCACAGGCTGTGATACTCAAAATGCTGGCACAGGCCTTTCCCGATGATGGTGTGCTTGCGGAGGAGAAAGCCGAGGACTTCACCCGGTTATCCGGTGAGCGCACCCATGCGCAGGTTCTCCACTACGTAGGCCAGGCGGTTGACCAGAGTGTCACCGCGGACGACATCAGCACATGGTTGGACTTCGGGCGCGGGAAAGGCAACCGCCGCTTCTGGACGGTGGATCCGATTGACGGCACAAAGGGCTTTATCCGAGGCGATCAGTTTGCGATTGCCATTGCTCTGATTGTGGATGGCATTGTTGAAGTGGGCGTTCTGTGCTGCCCTGCCATGCCATTTGATCCGGCGCGGCCCGATTCTTCAGGCGGAGTGATTGCAGCGGCGGTGCGTGGTGAGGGCACTTCGCTGCTGCCCATGGACGATATCAGCAAGCAGCATGCTGCGTCCGTAACCACGGTACCCGATCCTGAGGCCGCACGTGTGGTGGAAAGTGTAGAGAAAAAGCACACTGATCATGGGTTTTCGGCGCGTGTGTTGGAAGAAGCTGGAGTCGGTGGTGACCCCGTGCGCATCGACAGTCAGGCAAAGTATCTGGCGGTAGCTGATGGTCGGGCGGAGATCTACATCCGCAACTCGCGTGATGGCCATGTGGAGCGCATCTGGGACCATGCAGCAGGCGCACTGGTTGTGACGGAAGCGGGAGGGCGTGTCACCGATTTGGACGGCAAAACGCTTGACTTCTCACGCGGTGCGTATCTCGATGCAAACCGGGGGATCCTCGCGACCAACGGTCCGATTCACGATCCGATACTGGCTGCGATTGAGGCGGTGTCGCAGCGGTGAGTATGGGGCTGCTTACTCGTCGAGGATGAGAAAGCTGTCGATCAGTTCACCATCACGGTTGGACAACGACACGGAAACACCGGGTTCCCAAACAGCCGTCGTCAAACCCCAATAGAGGCTGCGGGCATCGTTGTCGCCGACGCGCGTGTATACGGTTACCGCTCCACCGGTGAACAGGCTGAACGCTGGAAAGGTGAACTCCTCGCTGATGTCTTCGCTGGTCAGAGTCCAGCCAGCCAGATTGACCGGTGCGCCTTCGTTGACGATCTCAACCGCTTCGGCGGTGATATCGCCTGGATTGATCACCCGGGCAATGGAGACTACAACCGAGCCTGCCGGAGCTGCAGTCGCGGTTGGAATGGGGGTCGTCTGTGTTGGGGTGGTGGTGGGTGTAGGCGGTTCAGTTGGGATGGGTGTGGGCAGACCGCACACCGGGATCAGAATCTCCTGACCGACGGAAAGTATATCCGGGTTAAATTCGGCGTTTACGATGAGATTGGCTTCTGTGATGGCGTCCACGCTGACACCATACTCGTCGGCGATCACACCGAGGGTCTGGCCGCTTTGCACTTCATGCAGTGGGTTCTCACAGCCATCGGGTGGGGGGCTTTCACTGTCAGCGATCTCGTCAGGTGCGGCAGCGGATGCATCGCCATCCCCTTCAGCCGCTGCGGTTGGTTCGCGTTCCGGCAGTTGGGCGGTTGGGCCTGGGGTAGGCAAAACGATCACATCTTCCTGCTGCTGACCCTCCCAGACGCGCAGAACGGCCAACGTGACCAGCAGCGACACCACTGCCGGGACTCCGATCAGAATGAGGAGGGAAGTTCCCCCACCGCGCCGTTGAGCCATTTAGCGTAAATCCTCAGGTTGTTCGGCGAATTTGTGCACGGAAGGCAACAGTCGAAAGAACGATGCCAAAAAGCGCAAAGCCAATGAGAACCCCCAGCGCAAGCCAGTTGTTGGCCTGACCGGCATATTCCACGCCATACATCAGGCTGCGCACGGCGTCAATTACATACGTGGTTGGGTTCAGACGACCGATGACTTGCATCCAACCGGGCAGCAGCACCAATGGGTAGAGCGCACTGCTGGCAAACAACAGCGGGAGATCGAGCGCTATGAGCCCATGATAGCCCAACGTTGAATTTACACTCGCGGCTACTGCGAGCGCTAAGCCAGCCATCCCGATGGCATACAGGCCAATGTAGCCCAAGGCTGCGAGCCACCCAAGTGGGTTCATGCTGATGCTTGATCCAATAATCAAACCCAATGCCGCAATAAGTATCGCCTGGAACAACCCTTTGGTTGCCGTGGAGAGGGCACTCCCTGCCAGGATCGCATATCGTGGGATGGGTGCAGCCATGTATTCTTTTGTGATGCCATTGAGGCGCTCGTTGAGCATGATTGAGCCACCGGAGACGGCCCCACTCAGGGCGGCTAGGGCAATGATTCCGGGAACCATGAAACTGATATAGTTCTCCACAAACGACTCGCCGCCGATAAATGAGCGCATCCCCACACCGAAGAGTGCCACCCACAGCACGGGCTGTAGGAGCATACCAAAAGCGGCCTCCGGGTTGCGGAAGAACTTGGTCATGTGTTTGTGCCACAGGGTAAGTGTTGCTGCCATAGGGAAGCGATCCTCAGTCGATATCGTCGGGCGAAATCGCGCGAGCAAGAATGCGGCGTGCGGCGCGGATCATGGGCATATCCACCATTTTGCCATTGTAGGCAAAGACACCGGTACCGTTTTGCTGGTGGTTCTCAAAGGCCGTGATAAGCGCGTGTGCCTCCGCGACTTCCTGTTCAGTCGGTGTGAACACCGACTTGATCACGTCAATCTGTGCCGGGTGGATGGCAAGCTTGCCTGTGTAGCCCAGACGCATCACACGCTCGGACTCAGCCCGTAGACCATCCAGATCATGTAGATCGACATACGGCGTATCGAGTGCTTGCAAACCAAAGGCCGCAGCATGCAGCACTACGGCGCTGCGGGCATAGAAAACCTCATCGCCTTCGGGTGTGCGCACCGCACCGATGCTGCCTGCGAGGTCTTCCGCACCGAAGGCTAATGCCTCAACACGTTGGTCAGCGCGGGCAATACCGGGCAGGTTGACCACTCCTAAGGCGGTCTCAATGATCGGGATCAGGCGCGTTGTGTTTGGCTCAAGTCCAATGCGCCGTTCGTGCCGGCGCAGCGTGTCAGATAGAGTCTGAATGTCATCGGATGACTCCACTTTGGGAATAACGTAACCATCAGGGTAGCCCTCAATCGTGACCGCGATGTCACTTTCTTGCAAACCGGTACCCGGCGGATTGAGCCTTACGAGCCGTTCAGTACGCCCAAACTCGATTGACTCATCACGTAGAGCCTGCCGGACTGTCTCGCGGGCTGCCTCCTTATGGTTAAGGGCAACGCCATCCTCCAAATCCATTATGATGCTATCTGCGCCGGATGCTGCTCCCTTTTTAATCTTGTGCAGATCGTCGCCAGGCATAAACAGAAGGACACGGCGGGTTCGCCTTGCTCTGAGCATCGGATCACTCCGGTTTCTTCAGGAACATCACGGCACGGATGACCTCACATACGATGTCGTCGTGCTGGTTGTAGCCAAGGTGTTTCAGCCGCACAATACCCCGATCGGGCTTGGAACGCGAGTCGCGCTTGCTGAGAACCTCTGTCTCAACCCGAATGGTGTCATTATGAAATACGGGATGCGGGTGCACCACCGATTCATAGCCAAGATTCGCCACAATCGTACCAAACGTCAGGTCGTTGACGGTAATTCCTACAACGAGGCTCAGTGTGTACAGGCCATTGACGAGACGCTGCCCGAACTGTGTATCCTTAGCGAAAGCTTCGGAAATGTGCAGTGGCTGTGGGTTGAGGGTCATCGCACAGAACAAATGGTGCTCGCCCTCTGTAATGGTCTTCTGATAAGCATGCTGAAGACGCATGCCGACTTCGATTTCTTCAAAGTAGCGCCCCATTGGTGATTCATCTCCAATTTGGATGCAGTTCGTTTATAATTAGATACCTATCTATTGACAGAAGCCATTTCCTCGGATACAATAATCTAGATTCGTGCTCATGTATACCTGCATTCGATCAATGTTTTTGTATATCGTGAGCCGCCACAGCCAACATTTCTGCACAAGAGAGTGAGTAACAAAAATGGCTAGAGATGACAAAGAACTGAGTGAATTTGCGCGCTGGCTTACACGCCGGATGGGCGTACTCGGGCTCAAGAACGCGGATGTAGCACGTGCTACCAGTGTGACCGGTCCCGCAGTCAGCCTCTGGCGGACAGGCGTAAATGTCCCGGACAATGACCGGATTGATGATCTTGCCGATGTGCTGCAGGTCACCCCGGAAACGATCCTCATCAAGTTGGGGCGTATGAAGCCGCGTGAAGGCATCACCAAAGAGTGGGAAGATATCATCACCCGCTTCCAGGATGCGGGCCCTGAGGCCGAGCGTCTGTTGTTCGCCCTGGGAGATGCGCTGCTTCTGGCCCTGCACCGCAATCGCACACAGACCGAAATTCAACTGTCTCTCGATCCCGTCTTCCATGGCGAAAACCTCGAGGCGATGCGCAATATTCATGAGCTTGAAGATGAAGAGCGGCTCCTATTTTACAATCAGGTCCGCCTGCCAACCAACAAGAGCATCCAGCTTATGGTGACCATCGCGGGCTCAGAGGGGCCCAACCGGTATGTGGTTGTCGCTGAGTCCAGCCAGGACGAGCTGCCTGACATGACGGCCAACTTGAAAGTCGGCAGTGCGACTTATCAGACTCAAAGTGATGGCAAATACTTTGTATTCGATGAGATCATCCTCGACGACACAGTGCGCAACATCACGCTGACGCTAGAACGCTAGAGCCTCAACCGTGTAGTTGAATACGAAAGCCCGGCACTATGCCGGGCTTTTTGCTGTTAGAAAGCTAGAAGCTCCTCGATTTCAAACCGGATACGCTCAACAGTGGGCACGACATGATCCATCAAGGTGGTGTTATACGGTACCGGCACCGGTGGGGAGGCTACGCGGCGCACGGGTGCATCGAGATCGAGGAAAGCTTCGTCGACGATAACCGCCGCGATCTCTGCCCCAAACCCCCCTGTGATGATGTCCTCGTGCACGATTAAACAGCGCGAGGTTTTTCGCACTGATGTGAGTACCGTTTCACGATCCCAGGGCACAATAGTGCGCAGGTCGATGATCTCAATGGCGGCCTCTACCGCATTGGCGGCGGCTTCGACCCGTTCAACCATGGCCCCCCAGGTAACAATGGTGAGTTCATCCCCCTGGGTGAGAACGGCCGCACGCCCAAACGGCAGCACATAGTCGTCGCCAGGATAGGGGCGGCGAGACCACGATGCATCATACACAGACCGGTGCTCGAAGAAGATGACCGGATCACTGCCGCGCAGGGCTGAGCGCAGCAGACCGACTGCGTCTTCAGCATTTGAGGGGAAGGCCAGCAGCCAGCCGACTTCATGCGCATAGACGATCTCACTGGTTTTGCTGTGCCAGGGATCGCCGATCTTGCGGTAGCCTCCCGGAATACGGACGATCATGGGAGCAGCGAACTTGCCGGCGGTGCGCCATCTAACGGTACCGGTGTTGTTGATCTGCTCTGTGGCCGGATCGGCATATTTGCGAAATTGGATCTCCGGCACGGGGACGAGGCCAGCATAGGCCAATCCCATTGAGCGCCCAATGATGCCTTCCTCGGAAAGGCTTGTGTCAAAGACCCTGGGTTCACCAAAGGCCTTTTGCAGACCGAGTGTCGCCGCATGGACACCGCCTTTTAGACCGACATCCTCGCCGAAAACGAGAAGCCGCGGATTGACCTCCAACTCATGTTCCAGTGTGCGCCGTACTGCCTCGATCATGTTAATGCGCACCGATGAGGATGGCTGCGGTCTATCCGTACCGGCGGGCATGGTTATTCCTTCCGCCGCGAGGCCGCCCACCGCCTGCGGGCGATCCGGGTCGGAAAAGG
>JAADYX010000104.1 GCA_010092885.1 Chloroflexota bacterium
ACGCATACTGTCTCAGTCGAAAGAAGACCAGTGCGTAAAGCACGGCATTCGGCGTTAACGGCAGAAGCCCCCGCCTTTAGGCGTGGGGAGTATGTCACGGTGCATAACACAGAAACAGGTGCGCGGCCTCATAAGCGACGGTCGCCGCGCCTGTGCTGTGGTGCGCCTCTTCAGCCAGTACGTTGATGTGCCGCGTGATGCGGTCGGTATCGGGGGCGATGGTCTGGTAGCGGTACTCCCCCCGGATGATGCCCAACCCGTCGACGAGCACAAAGGTCGGGTCGAAGGTGTAGCCGCCCTGCTCGTCCGGTGTGTAGTAGACCTCAAACCCGCCGCCGATGATCGTCTTCAGCAGATCCGGGTTGCTGTGCGTGGCGAACTGCCACACGGCCGGGTCCGCGCCGATCTGCCCGGCATAGGCGGCCAGGTCGGTTGGGGTGTCGTGCGCCGGGTCGAAGGAGATGGTTACCAGCCGCAGCGGGATGCCGCCGAGTTCCAATGCGTCGAGGCTTTCTTGCACGGCCAGCATGGTCTCGTCGATCTGCGCACAGGCATCGGTTTCGCAGCGCGTGTAGGTGAAGGTGTAGAGCACAAACGACCCGCGCACGGACTCATTGGTCAGGCGGTCGCCGTTTTGGTCCAGCATGGCATAGCCAGGGGCGAGCCGCACGCGCGGCAGTACCTGCACCGGCTGGAAGATCTTAAAGGCCAGTGCCCCAACGACTATCGCCGCGAGGACACCATACAGGATGGGGAGTGCGAATCGTTTCATCACCACCAAAGACTGTCGAAATACTCATTGTTGGGGGCAAGTGTAAAGCGTTCGCCAGGTCTTCAGTAGGGAAGAATGTCAGGTTTTGAGCATGACAAGGCTCGTTTGATCAAAGCACGTCGCCGATATCCCGCTCCATAACGTCTGAATCAACCAGGTCAGCGGCGTGCTCCAGCTCCTCTTCCAGATACGCGATCACCGCATCGCGGTCCTGCGCGGTTGAGTCGGCTTCGAACGCCGCCTGAACCGCCTTCAGGCCGACGGCATACAGGTGCAGCGGATCGGCACCGGCCAGCGCGTCATGGTAGGCGCTTTGGTCTGCGTGCTGCCGGGAGAGCAGCGCCTCCAGCTTGGCGAACGCCGCCGCGCGCACCCCTTCCAGAAAGATGATCGGAGCTTGCGAGCTGAGCGTACACACAACCGGCAGTTCCTCGTGCTCGATGGTCAGGTCGCCGCCAAACGTGAAGAAAGTGTACTCCCGGTCGGTGTGGTCGGTCAGCTTGATCTGCCCGGCGATCACATCCGGCACGGCCCCGCCGACCCACTTGGCGGTCACATTCAGGTTGCGGAATCCACGCGCGGGCTGGTAGGTGGGGAAGATCGCCTGCCGGGTCGGGAAGAAGACCTCCGGCGGTTCTTCCCACAGGTGCACGGTCAGAGTCGTGCGGTCGTCGTCAAGTTGGTAGCCTTTGTCCATCGCTTATAAGCCTTTCTAGAGTCGGTCATTATGTGTGACCGTAGCAGATGGAGCGGCGGCTTTTCCAGGGGCACGCAGGATTCAGATGAAACGCACACGGGGCGCTAAACGGGCGAGGCGGCCCGGTTGGACCGCCTCAGCCTTGTGTGGGGGATTAGCGTGGTATCCAGCGCACCGCGTCAAACGCGACCGACGTGCTGCCGATGGTCTCGTAGGTCACATCGGACAGGCTGACCTTCTCGTAGGATTGGCCTGCGAAGTAGTACGTGCCTAGGCTGACCCACTGCGCGGCAAAGTCGGATTGGTCCACGACGACCAGCGTGTAGCCGCTGCGGGTATGCACCCAGTAGCGCGCGAAGGTCGTGGTGGAGTTCTGCGCCGGGATGTACACCTGGACTTCGTAGTCCCCCGGGCTCACGTTCGGGAACCAGCGTACCCAGTTGTAGGCCCCGGCCACGATGTTGTAGTAGTTCTCGCTCCACAGGTAGTTGCCCTGCGCGCCGCCGGTACTGCGTTCATTCCAGTCGGAAGGCGGCCCGCCGATGACCGTGCTCGGCGAGTCGATATCACGGATGACCGTGCCCGTGGGCGGATCGTCGTCATCGTCCACCTGATCGATATCCAGTTCGACCGAGGCGAACCCTTCCCGCTCGAAGTACTCCAGCACCACATCCAGATCGCCGCCGTTGTGCGTCACGGTCTCGGTGTAGGTTGTGGCGGGCTGCTCCACCCACGCATCGATTTCCAGGTCGCCGTCCACGTACAGGCGCACGCCATCATCCGCGGTGACGGTGAAGCGGTAGGTGCCCGCGCTCAGGTCGAGCGTCTGCGTCCAGCGTACCGAGAAGAAATCGTCGTCGATCAGGCTGGAGGGACTGCCCTCACCCCAGTCGAAGTCGATGGTCTCGTCGTCACGGATCAGGTCCGGGGTGCCGGCCAAAAACTCATTGTCAAAGTACTCGCCGCGCCAATCGTCGATATCGTCGGGCAGTTCGTACCAGTCAATGCCGACGATGGCCTGCAGCTCGTTTTCATAGTACTCGACCACGATCTCATGGTCGCCAGCCGTAAGCGTCACGTCGGCTGTATTGACGGTTGCCGCGTGATCCGTCCAGTTGTTGATGATCCGGTCGCCGTCCACATAGACGCGGATGCCGTCATCACTGACGGTGGTAAAACGATAGGTGCCCGCGTTAAAGTTGACATCGCGCTCCCAACGCGCGGAAAATGTATCCGGGTCGATGCTCGCTGCCGGGCTGCCGAGCCCCCAGTCATAAGACAAAACGCTCTCATTGCGGGTGACCGCCGGCGTTCCCGAAAGGGTGGTGTTGTTCCAATACTCTGCTGACCAAGTGGCGTCCGCCGCGTGGGCGGTTCCAACGAATAGAACACTGGCCAACAGCATAACGATTAATGAAAGTAACCGCTTGCCAGACATCTTGCCTCCCAATAGTGTATGCTTGACCAACCTGAACTGAATTGGGCTGGTACTCTCATTATAGGACGAAATACCCGCCCGATTCGTTCCGATTTTACTTAACTACCCTGTTCGGCGTGTGGTTTGGCGTACCAGCCTTGTTGCACGCTGTGGCAAACCTGTAACATGGAGGAGTCTATGCGCTACCGCTATCATGTAGAAGTCGGTCCGGACGGAGTCCGCTGCCGCGCTGTGGATCAGGAAACCGGGCAGGAAGGTGCCTCGCTGGCTGCCGATGTGCTCACCGCACTCCACGAGGCGCTTGTACGCGCAGGCGGCGACCCGGCGGGCATCCGCGCGTTGGAAGGCGTGCTGGATGTGCGCGCGGTAACCCAATCCGATGAGGGACCGCAGGCCAGGCATCAGGCCGCAATGGATGCCTATCTGGCCGCCGCCCCGCGCACCGACCAGCCTGACCCGCGTGAGGCTATCGCCCGGGCCACCCATGAGCTGTTCGCCGCCGGGCTCATCACCCCGACCGGCGGCAACATCAGCGCGCGGGATACCGACCAGCCCAGCCGCGTGTGGATCTCGCCCAGCCAGGTCTACAAAGGCGACCTGACCCCGGATGACCTCGTACTCATCGATCTGGATGGCAACCCCATCGGGGAGCAGCCCTACAGCCCCTCCAGCGAGTTCCGGGTGCACACCACGATCTTCAAGTCCCGCCCGGAGCTTGAAGCGGTGGTGCACACGCACGCGCCTTATGCCACGCTGCTGGCCATGACGAACACGCCCTTCCTGCCGATCTCCAGCGAAGCGGCGTATTTCAGGGATATTCCGGTGGTGCCGTTCATCATGCCCGGCACGGAAGAACTCGGGTTCGCCGTGGCGGAGGCCCTTGGCCGCAGCGGTGTGGCCGTCATCATGCAGAACCACGGGCTGGTAGTGGCCGGGTCGAGCGTGCAGCGCGCCACCGATATGACGCACGTTATTGAGGCGACATGCAAGAAGCTGATCATCATGCGCCAGCTGGGTGTCGATCCGCCCGTGCTCCCGCCGGAAGTCGTCATGATGCTGCGCCGTGCAGGCCGTATGATGGCCTGAGCGGGGGCCAGGGGCAGGTGTATAGCGTGATGGAGGGCGGCCGCGCCATGGGCGGCCGCCCTTTGTTCTACAGGTAGCCGTTCGCCCGGTACCAGTCGACCGCGTCACGCAGCGTATCGCTGAGCGGCCGGAAGGTGACGCCCAACACGCGTTCGGCTTTGGCCGAGCTGACACGCTCGGTCAGGCCGCGCTGCATCGTTTTGATGCCTGCCACCGTCATCAGTGTGTCGCCGCCCGTCAGGGCCGCGGCCCGCTCGGAGACCCACGCCATGCCCAACGCCATTGGCATGGGGATGGTCAGGCGCGGGGCGGGCTGTCCGGTGACCGCTTCCAAGGTCTCAGCGAGGGTCGGGAAGGACACAGGCCGCCCGGCGATCAGGTAGCGCTCACCGGATACACCGCATTCCACCGCATTGATCATGCCCTGTGCCACATCGCGCGCATCGACGGCCATCTGCCCGCCGTTGATCAGCCCGGGCAGGTCGCCGTTCATGTAGTCCAGCACCAGCTGACCGGCAGCCGTCGGGCCGCTGTCGCGCGGACCGTGCATCCAGCCGGGCAGGATGAAGATCACAGCCAGATCGCTGGTTTCCAGATACGTGTCGATGGCCTGCTCGGCCAGCACCTTGCTGTAGAAATAGCGGTTGTCGGCATCAGCCGGCAGGTAGTCGGCGGTCTCGTCGAGCACGGTGCCGTCACCCGGATGGGCCAGCACGCCGCCGCTGCTCGTGTAGATCACGCGCCCGACCCCGTGGGCCTCAGTGGCGCGCAGCACCTCGATGGTGCCCTGCACGTTGATGCGTTTGAGCTTTTCCCAGTGTTCGCCTGCCGCATAGTACTCGCGGAAGTAGGCGGCGCAGTGGAACACCACATCGCACCCTGCGATGTGGTCGGCGAACCCGGCCACATCCTCCATATCCCCGATCACGATCTCGGCGGCCGTCTCGCCCAAGATGCGCTCGGCCTTTTCTTCCGTACGGCTCAGCGCGCGGACCTCCCAGCCCTGTTCCAGCAGCAGGTGCACCAGATTGGTGCCTAAAAGGCCCGTGCTCCCCGTGACAAATGCCCTCATGGTGAATCCTCCTCACAGCGTGTAAAATATGAGCATGAACTCATGTCTCTAATATATGAGTGTTTGCTCATGTTTTCAACCGATCTGCACACCTGACCACACACCTGTGAGGCACCCCATGCGCCGGATCCCCAAACAGAAACGCAGCAAGCAGCGCGTGGCCGCCATTCTGGACGCGGCAGAGGCGCTGTTTGCCGTGGAAGGCTACGAACAGACGACCACCAACGCCATCGCCGCGCGGGCGGATGTGCCGATTGCCTCACTGTACCAGTACTTCGAAAACAAGGAGGGTGTTGCCCAGGCCCTTATCGACCGCTACGTGGCCCGCATGGTGGACCTGCACGAGCAGACCTTCGCCGTGGATGTCACCGCTCTACCGTTGGATACTCTGCTCGACCAGATGATCGACCCGTTTGTGCGCTTCCACCTGGAAAGCCCGGCCTTCGGTCACCTGATGCTGGGCGCGGACCTTTCCAACGAACTGGCCGAAGCCACCGCCCGCATGGATGAGGCCGTCATCGCACAGATCAACGGGCTGATCACGGCGCAGCGGCCTGATATTGCGCCGGAGCGCGCGCTGCACATGGCCCGGCTGGCCAAGGCGGTTGTCAAAGCGCTGTTTGCCCTGGTGGAACAGCACCCCGATCAGGCGGAGGTGCTCGTCGCGGAGACAAAGCGCATGTTCCGTGCCTACTTAGAAAGCTGACGCAAGCGCGTGTATACCAGCCACGGCACAAGCGTCACCAAAAAGATCGCTGCCGCCAGGCCCGGGATCTGCCCGGCGGGCCAGCCCGCGGCCACGCTGATCAGGATGCTGCCCACAACCGCCAATCCCAACGGCGGTCCGGCGATCAAAAGGAGGGTAGGGCGTTTCTCTTCGGGTTCAGACATGGTCCGATTGTACCATGCCCCTTGCCGCCGGTTAAGCGTTTCGCCTAAAATCTCAGCGGGAGGAAGCCATGTCATCCACAACCGCACTGCTGATTATTGACCTGCAAACCCGCGAACTGACCGGGCCGTACCCCGTTGCGGACCACGCACGGCTGCTGCATACCGCACGCCAACTGATTGACCGGGCGCGCGCCGCCGGTGTGCCCATCGTGTTTGTGCGGCATATCGATCCGGACGACGATCCGCTGGACAAGAGCACACGCATCCACCCGGACTTGGGCGCACTGCCCGGCGATCCGGTAATCGTGAAGCAGACACCCGATGCCTTCCACAACACCGGGCTGGATGCGCTGCTGCAGGAGATGGACATCAACACGGTGGTGATCGCCGGGCTGCAAACCGAACTGTGCATCGATGCCACGGTGCGCCGCGCGTTCAGCCTGGGCTATCTGGTCACGCTGGTCTCCGATGGGCACGGCACGTGGGATTCCGAGCTGCTGTCCGCTGAGACGATCATCGCGCACCATAACGCCGTGCTCGGCGCGTGGTTCGCCACCCTGCACACCGCCGACGAAGTGACCTTCGCGTGACACCCGTCCTGCTTGAACGCGCCCGCGCGATTATGCTGCATACCCAGAGGCTTACGCGGCCCCCCACGGATATCAAGGCACTGCTCGATCAGATAGGCGCACTGCAGATCGACACGATCCACAAGGTGGCCCGCTCGCATCACCTGGTGCTGTGGAGCCGCTTTGGCACCTACGACCGCGCTGATCTGGCCCGTCTGACCTACGGTGAGGATCCGCGCCTGTTCGAATACTGGAAGAAGGCCGCCTGCTACATCCCGCTGGAAGAATACCGCTATCGCATCCCCAGAATGCGCCGTACCCGCGCCGCGCCCTCCGCACGCTGGCGGCGCTGGTTGGACGACGCGGACAACCAGCGTGTGTTGGCCGATGTGCGCGAGCGCATCACCCAGGAAGGCGGCCAGCGTGCGGCGGACTTCAAGCAGCAGAAGCGCGAGCCGGGTGGCTGGTGGAACTGGAAACCGGCCAAGATGGCCTTGGAATACCTGTTCGCCATAGGGGAGGTTCTAGTCGCTGACCGCGTGAACTTCCAGCGGGTGTACGACCTCACTGAGCGCGTGCTGCCGGATTGGGTCGACACGAGCGAACCCACGGCGGAGGAGGCCCTGCGGTTCACCATTGAGCAGGCCGGGCGCGCCCTGGGCATCTGCGAGCCGCACCACACCATCGACTATGCGTACACGACGCGGACCCGGGGCAGGCCCATCGTGCAGGCCTTGCTTGACGAGGGGGTCTTTGTGGCTGTGACCGGCGAGACGCTCACCGGCCCTGTGCCGATGATCATGCACCGTGACAACCTACCCCTCATCGAGACAGCGCCGCAACCGAACCGCACAACGTTCCTCAGCTTCTTCGATTCGCTGCTGTGGGCTAAAGGCCGCGATGAGACGATGTGGGGCTTCAAGAACGTGCTGGAAGCCTACAAACCCGCCAAAGACCGGATCTGGGGCTACTTCTGCCTGAGCATCCTGCACAACGGCAGGTTCGTCGGTCGCTTCGACCCGACGTTAGATCGCAAGGCGGGACGGCTCGTGATCCACAATCTCTATCTGGAAAACGAGCCGCTCAGCGACGGCCTTGTCGAAGGCGTGGCCGCCGCCCTGCGGGATTTCCTCGTGTTCCACAGGGCGGCGGAGGTCGTCATCGAACGCAGCGATCCGCCCGCTTTCAGCGAGCAGCTGCTCACACGTACAGCTCGTTGAAGAACTCGATCAGAAACTGCTCGGCCATCGGTGCGGGCAGCAGATCGAGGATGGTGTTGATCAGCGCCAGATCCTCGGGCAGGCTGCCGCCGTCCATCCCGACGAAGGCGGTCAGCTGGCTGAACCTCTCCGGCGTGAAGTCCTCAATAACAGGCTGGAGCATGGCGTTGATCTGGTCTTCGTCGATGGGCGGCAGCGCCTTCACATCCTCCACAGAGGCGCGCAGTGCGGCGAGGAACTCGTCAACGTGGGGCGCGCTGGAATGCTGCACGGTGATGTGCACGTTGCGCGGGATCGGGCCGTTGGAAAACTGCGGCTGGATGTACCATCCGCGCTTCTTCATGGCGTCGGCCAGCTGGTAGACGTTGAGCGCATCCGAGGAGAAGGCCAGTAGGCACATGCCCGGGTCCCCGAGGATCGTGAGCTCAGCGATGGCGTCAATGCCCTCACGGATGCGGCGCGTGGCCTCCATGACGTCACGGGTCAGCTTGCGATAGCCCTCGTCGCCCAGATAGTTCAGCGCGGCCCACGCGCCCGCCTTGGGCCCGCCGGAGCGTGTGCTCTGCACCGTCGGGTTGATGATCGGGTAGCCGGTTGTCGCGGCTGAAGCCCAGATCATTGACCGGCGCAGCGCTTTGCTGCGGTACATGATCACGGATGCGCCCTTGGCGGCATAGCCGTATTTGTGCAGATCCGTTGAGATGGAGGTGACGCCCGGCACCGTCCAATCGTAGGCTGGGAAGTCGTAGTCGTCGCGCATGTAGGCCAGCATGATGCCGCCCACGCAGGCATCCACATGGCAGAGCAGATCGTGCTCGGCGGCCAGCGCGGCGACAGCGGGCACATCCTCGATGATGCCGTGCGAGTAGTTCGGTGCGGAGACGACCAGCAGCACCGTGTTCTCGGTGATGGCCGCGCGATAGCCTTCAATGTCGACGTCGAGGGTGTCGGGGTCGCAGGGCACCACGGTTACATCCAGCCCCAGATAGGCCGCCGCCTTGTGGAAGGCGGCGTGCGTCGTGTTGGAGAGGACGATCGCCGGTTCGCTGATGCCGCGTGTGGCGCGGGCGTAGTCGCGGGCGGCCTTAACCGCCAGCATGATGCTCTCCGTGCCGCCGCTGGTCATATTGCCGACGACGTTTTCGTCGCCGCGCTGCAGGTTGATGATCGCCCGCACGACCTCACGCTCCATCTGCAGAACGCTGGGCGTGGTCGTCGGGTCGAGTCCGTTCTCGCTCAGATACATGCCGTACGCGGTTTTCACCACGCTGCGGACATCCTCACCCGGGTCGTAGACATAGGCAAAGACGCGCCCCCCCTGCCAGTCGAGATCGTGCTGGCGGTAGGCCTCCAACCTGTCGAGGACCTCGCTGCGGCTGAGGCCGTTTTCCGGGATGCGCATGTGGGGTCTCCTTCGGATCAGAAAAGCAAAACGTGCGCCACGAGTATAGCGCACGCTAAGCTGTTTCGGCGGGAGACGATCAGCTTGCCTCGGGCAGGGCCCCCACTTTGACCAGCGCCTCACGCACGTTGGCCACGTTGATGTAGCTCTTTTGCAGCACGTGGGAGACGCCACCCAACTTGGTGAAGCGATCCAGATCGGAAACCGCGGAGAACAAGATGACCGGCACATCCGCTATGCTGCGGTCCGCACGGATCTTGGTCAGCAGGGAGAGCCCATCCATACCAGGCATCATCACATCCAGGAAGATGACTTTCGGTGTGGCCTTCTCCATGACCTCCAAGGCTTCCAGGCCGTTGCACGCCGTGCGTGCCTCCAGGCCGAAGGTCTCCAGCAGGGCAGTGAGCAGATCGTGGATGTCTTTGTTGTCGTCCACGATCAGGACGAAGTTTTCCTCAGTCATGATACATCCAATCTCGTTTCATGAAAAAGTTATGAAGATTTCCCCATTCCGAGCCCCAACCGTTCCACGGTGGCCATCAATATATCGATATCGATCTGGCCTTTGCGCAGCACGTCGACCACATTCGGAAGCCCTTTGAACTGGTCTTCCTGGGCAACCGCTGAGAGGATCACCACGGGGGTATCCGTCAGTTCGGGGTGGCTGCGCAGCCGGGTTAGCAGGGTGAGACCGTCCATCACAGGCATCATCACATCAAGGATGATGGCGGCTGGTGGGTTGGCTTGCATCTTCTCCAGAGCGTCCTTACCGTTTTCAGCGGTGTCGACCGGGATGCCGGCCTCTTCGAAGAAGTTCGCCAGCATCACGCGCATATCGGCGTTGTCGTCGATCACGAGCACGTAATCGGTCATGGAAGGGATTGCTCCTCGGGCTCAGGGTTAATGCCACTCAAATTCCATCACAGAGTATAGGAACCCGACCCGCAAAGTCAAGTGACAGAACCTTGCAAAAAAACATCTAACCCAAAAGGCACACCCCCGTGGGGATGTGCCCGTGTGCGATCAGCCGGTTGAATGGTTCGCTTAGAACTGTTCGGCTTCGGTGGACCCGGCCAGCGCAGCCGTCGCGGACTGCCCGGCGGTGATGGTGTTGAGCACCTCGTCGAAGTAACCGGTGCCGACTTCCGCCTGGTGGCGCGTGGCGGTGTAGCCCTGCTCTTCCGCGGCGAACTCGGCCTGCTGGAGCTCCACGTAGGCGGTCATGCCGTTCTCCACGTAGCCCTTGGCCAGCTCGAAGGTGCGGTAGTTGATGGTGTGCCAGCCCGCCAGCGTGATGAACTGGAACGTGTAGCCCATGGCGGCCAATTCCCGCTGGAACTTCTCGATGGTGATGTCATCGAGGTACTTCTTCCAGTTGAAGGACGGCGAGCAGTTGTAGGCCAGCATCTTGCCGGGGAACTTCTCATGGATGGCCTCGGCGAAGCGGGCGGCCTCCTCCAGGTCAGGGGTCTTGGTCTCCATCCACAGCAGGTCGGCCAGCGGCGCGTAGGACAGCGACCGGGCGATGGAGGCTTCCATGCCGTTGCGGACGCGGTAATAGCCCTCTGCGGTGCGCTCACCGGTCGTGAACGCGCGGTCGCGCTCGTCGATGTCGCTGGTCAGCAGGGTGGCGGACTGGGCATCCGTGCGCGCGATGATCAGCGTCGGCACGTCGAGCACGTCGGCCGCCAGCCGGGCGGCGGTCAGCACGCGCTCAAACTGTGAGGTCGGGACGAGCACCTTGCCGCCCAGATGGCCGCACTTCTTCTCCGCTGCGAGCTGGTCCTCGAAGTGAATGCCCGCCGTGCCCGCCTCGATCATGGCCTTGGCGAGCTCAAAACCGTGCAGCGGCCCGCCGAAACCGGCCTCCGCATCGGCGACGATGGGCGCATACCAGTAGGTATCGCTGCCGCCATCCAGCCGGTCGATCTGGTCGGCGCGCATCAGGGCATTGTTCAGGCGCTTGATCAGCGCGGGCACACTGTTGGAAGGGTACAGGCTCTGGTCCGGGTAGGTCTGGGCAGCCAGGTTGCCATCCGCGGCGACCTGCCAACCGCTGACGTAGATCGCCTGCAGGCCAGCCTTGACCATCTGTACGGCCTGTGCACCGGTCAGGGCACCAAAGGTGTTGACGTAGTCCTGCGTGGTGAGCAGTTCCCACAAGCGCTGGGCTCCGGCCCGGGCCAGGCTGTGCTCAACGTGAACGCTGGGGCGCAGCTTGAGCACGTCCTCTGCGGCGTAGCGGCGCTCAACGCCCTCCCAGCGCGACTCGCTCTCCCAATGGGCGGTCAGTGTCTCCGGGGTGGTATGTCCGTTCAGCATGATGGTTCTCCTCGTAAAGGTTCAAAATGGGTGTGCGTTTGCATGGCTGTCAGGGAAGCCTGTCGTAAGCCAGGTAAGTCAGAAATTCAACGAAGTCCTCGGCAAGCACCAGCTCGTCCAGCAGTTCGACCGCCGTGTAGCCGTGGGGCAGTTCGCCGAGTTTTTCCAGCTCTTCGGTGCGCAGCTGCTCATAGAGTTCGCGCGTCATGGTGCGGCCGTCTTCCAGCTCGGAGCCGGTCTTGATCCACTGCCACAGCTGCGCCCGGGAGATCTCCGCGGTGGCGGTGTCTTCCATCAGGTTGTAGATGGCTGCTGCGCCGTTGCCGGCCAACCATGAGTTGAGATACAGGATCGCGACGTTGATGTTCAGGCGCACGCCGTCCTCGGTGATGGTGCCGGGCGTCTGCGGCAGGCTGAGCAGGTCGGCGGCCTGGACGTCCACGTCCTCGCGCAGACGGTCTTTTTGGTGGGGCTGTTCACCCATAATCTCGTTGAAGACATCCTCGGCCACAGGGACCAGATCCGGGTGCGCGACCCAGGTGCCCTCAAAGCCGTCGTTGGCCTCGCGCACCTTGTCCTCGCGGACCTTCTGCAGGGCGCGCTCGTTGACGCCGGCATCGCGGCGGCTGGGGATATAGGCGGCCATCCCACCGATGGCGTGTGCGCCGTGCCGGTGGCAGGAGCGCACTAACAGCTCTGTGTAGGCGCGCATGAACGGCACCGTCATGGTGACCTGCCCGCGGTCCGGCAGGGCGAATTCATCAAAGCGGGCGAACTTCTTGATCGCGCTGAAGATGTAGTCCCAGCGGCCCGCGTTCAGCCCGGCTGAGTGATCGCGCAGTTCGTAGAGGATCTCCTCCATCTCGAAGGCCGCCAGGATGGTTTCCACCAGCACCGTCGCGCGGATGGTGCCCTGCGGGATGCCGAGTTCATCCTGTGCCATAACGAACACATCGTTCCACAGGCGCGCTTCCAGGTGGCTTTCCAGTTTGGCCAGGTAGAAGTACGGTCCGCTGCCGCGCTCCATCAGTGCGCGGGCGTTGTGGAAGAAGTACAGACCGAAGTCGAACAGGCTGGCTGAGATGGGTTCGCCATCAACCAGCACGTGCTTTTCCACGAGGTGCCAGCCGCGCGGGCGTACCATCAGCGTGGCGATCGCGTCGTTGAGTTCGTAGGATTTGTCTTTGGCCTCGTCGTGGAATTCGATGGTGCGGCGCACGGCGTCGATCAGGTTGACCTGGCCCTGCGTGACGTTATCCCAGGTGGGGGAAAGGGCATCCTCAAAGTCCGCCATGAAGACCTTCGCGCCGCTGTTAAGCGCGTTGATCATCATCTTGCGATCGACCGGCCCGGTGATCTCCACACGGCGGTCCTGCAGGTCGTCAGGGGTGGCGGCCACCTGCCACTCGCCGCCGCGGATTTCGGCGGTCTCCGGCAGGAAGTCGGGCATCTGGCCGGAGTCTATGGCCTGCTGGCGTTCGCTGCGGCGGGCCAGCAGTTCTTTGCGGCGTGGGTTGAATGTGCGGTGCAGCTTGGCGATAAAGGCGGCGGCCTCCGGGGTGAGGACCTGCTCGGCAGCGGGGGTCATCGCCCCGGTGACTTCGATAGCATCAACTGTTGTCATGGTGTCTCTTTCTGGTATTTGTGACACACGGTACTAACAGTATGCCTGCCAGAGGGGATCGGTAAAAACACACACTCCGATAGTTAGTTGCAGTGCAAACGGGTAGTCAGACCGCCCACCCGAATGAGGGGGGGAGCGCCGGCCCGCATCCGATCAAGCGATCAGGGCCGGGCTGTGGTACACTTCAGGCAGTGCAATCCCCTACCCGTCTGAGTAGTACACTGATGAGCGTTAGCCACTTTATGTCCAACAATCACCGCATTTTATCCGTCACGGAAGAAGAACTCAGCCGCATCGTGCTGGATATCCACGATGGGCCGGTGCAGTATCTGTTTGCCTCACTCAGCCTGCTGACCCAGATCCAATCACAGCTGGAAGCCTGTGAGGAACCAACCGCCGCCGATGAACTGCTGCCTGCTGTCAAGAAGACCTCCCACATGGTGGAAGAGGCCCTCCATGAGATCCGGTCGTTTCTCGGGGCGTTCCGCCCGCCGGAGTTCCACACCCGGCCGCTGGCGGCCATCATCGAGGGGTTGGCCCTACAGCATGAGGACTGGACCGGGCAGGTCGTCAACTTGGAGGTGGGTGATATGCCAGAGGATGTGACCACCCACAGCAAGATCGCGCTCTACCGCATCCTGCAGGAGGCGCTTTCCAACGCGTACCGGCATGCGGGCGTGGACCAGATCGATGTGAAGGTGTGGGGCCGCGACAGCATGATCTGGCTGCAGGTGGACGACGACGGCCAGGGCTTCACGCCGCCGCCGCTGCACGGGCCGCAGGCCACCGAACGCGAGGAGCACATCGGGCTGCGCGGCATGCGTGACCGCGTGAATCTGCTGGGCGGGCGGTTCCATCTGTACAGCCGCCCGGGCAAGGGAACCCACATTATGGTCAAGATCCCGGCACAAGTATGATCCGGACGTTGGTGGCCGACGATCACGAGATCGTGCTGGAGGGGCTGCGCAGCCTGCTCGATGCCCAACCGGACATCGAGGTGGTGGGCACGGCCACCGACGGCGACCACCTGCTCGCCCTGATCGACGCGCACCCCGTCGATGTGATCGTCACCGACCTGGAAATGCCCCCCTACAACATCGAGATATTGGACCACATCCGCGGGCGCGAACACGAAGCCCGCGTCCTTGTGCTCACCGCCTTCAGCGACTTTGAGACGATCCGGCGCGCGATTGAGCTGGAAGCTGAGGGCTACGCGCTGAAGACGGAATCACCCCGGCAGGTCATCGAGGCGATCCGGCAGGTAGCGCAGGGGCGGCTGGTCTATCCGCGGGCGGCGCAGCGCTGGCTGATGGGCCGCGGCGCGCCTGAAGCCAACCACAGCCAACCCCGCCTTTCCCCGCGAGAGCGGGACGTGATCGTGCTGCTGGCCGAGGGCCTGACCAACCAGCAGATCGCCGAACGGCTGACCGTCAGCGAGAATACGGTGCGCTTTCATCTGAAGAACATCTATGAGAAGATCGGCGTCAACAACCGTACGGAAGCGGCGGGCTGGTACCTGACCCGCCGCGGCTGATCATTTGGTCGGGGCGGGGGCTTTCTCGATCACCTCGACGACTTCCGGCAGGTTGATACGCCGCAGGAACACCAACCCGATCAGACAGGCGATGATCGAGGTGCCCGCGATCAGGAAGCGGATGCCGAAGACGGCGCTCGCCGGTTGGGCCACCAAGGCCTGGCCGCCTGCCTCCACAAAGCCGGTCAGCCCGAAGATCACGGCCAGCGTCACGCCCTGAACGGCATAGGCAAGGCGCTGGAAGGCGCCGTTGACACCGAAGAAGATACCCTCACGCCGGTAGCCGACCCGCCGCGCATCCTCGTCCACAATCTCCGAGAGCATCACCATAAAGACCATCATGGCCCCGGCCAGCGCGGGCGCAATCGCGAGGGTGCCCACCAACCCCGTCCAGAAGTTGTTGGCGAAGAACATCACCAGCAGGCCGGGGATAAACATGATGAACACAATGTTCCACATGCGCTTGACGCCAATGCGCTTCATGACCTGGTTCCAGATGGCCAGGATCGGGATCGCCATGACGAACGGCACCCCCAACAGCACGGCTTCCTGATCGCCGGGGCCGAGGGTCACCCCGAAGTAAGTCGCCGGCCCGGTGATATCCAATGCGTACTTGCTCCAGAAGGGCAGGGCGGCGGCCAGCACCACAAAGACATATTCCTTGGCGATGTTCGCGCCGAGGTAGTTGCGGAAGGTCGCGTTGCTCAGCGCCTCGCGGATGTTGGCCAGGAAGTTGGTGTCCGTTTCGCCGTAGTTCTCCGGGTTCTCCTTGTGGCCGATCACGCTGACCATGCAGGTCACCGCGCCCAACCCGCCGATGATGAGGCCCATCTGCCACCACCCTACCGAGGTCGAGAGGATGGGGGCGAGCACAAACGCGGCCAGCAGGGACACAATCGCGAAGGCCTCCCTCATCGCTGAGAGGCTGGAACGCTCATCAAGGCCGTCGGTGATCTCGGCGAACAGCGAGTTGTAGGCCATCACCAACAGGCTGATCGCGGTATCGAAGAGGAACACCGTGAACAGGAAATAAACCGCCGTCACAATGCGGTTGCCGGTCGGCGGGATCCACAGCAGGAAGAAGGTCAGCCCGACGGGAATGCCACCAAACAGGATGAACGGGATGCGCCGCCCCAAGGGTGTGCGTGTCCGGTCGCTGATCTGGCCCATCAGCGGGTCGTTGATCGCGTTCCACAGCCCGAACAGGATCCACATGCTGCCGATCAGGCTGGAGGACAGACCGATCACATCGATGTAATAGAACTGCACACGGTTGGTGAAGGCCTGGTAGACGATGGTGTTGCCAAAGTTGCCAAGCGAATAGGTCAGTTTTTGGCCGAGTTTCATGGCGAGTCCCTGAGGTTGGCGTCAATGCTGCCCCATGATACCAGAAAACGGATCGCCCACAAAGCCAACGTCAGCGTGACGCGGCTTTTTCCAGCCGGACGGTCATGCGGGCCACCCGGTCGGCGAGGCGCTCACTGCTGATCGTTTCCCGCAGGCGGCTGACCCACAGCGGGAAGGCAAACGGCGTCAGGCGGGCGGGCTGCGTGACCAGACGTGAACCGGAGCCCACAGCGTGCAATGCCGCCCGCAGGCGCGAGCCTTCCAACTGCCGTTCGAGGACTTCCCGGCGGGCCTGTTCCAGCAGCATATTGCCCTGGTCGTATTCGTTGAGCACATCGAACAGCAGGCCGCTTGAGGCTTGCAGCTGCCGCGCGGTCTTGCGCCCGCCCGGGTAGCGCTCCTGGATCAGCCCGGCCACGCGCGCCACCTCCCGGAACTGGCGGCGCGCCATCTGCGACTCGTTGAGCGCGGCCTGGATATCGGCGGCGAGGTGTGCCGGGCTGAACAGATCGTCGGGCAGCGGGGTAGGGTCAGGGGCGAGCAGTTCAAAGCCGTAGTCGTTGGCCACCAGCGTGAAGGTCACCGGTTGGAGCCGCGCGAGCCGGTAG
>JAADYX010000105.1 GCA_010092885.1 Chloroflexota bacterium
GATCTGCCTGAGCCGCCACCAGCCGATGAGCGCGTGCCGCACTTCACCCTTGAGGAGGATGAAGATGCATTCGAGGTGCACAAGCTCGATGAGCACGTCTACGAGGTGGTCGGGCAGCGTGTGGAACGCGCTGCTGCCATGACATACTGGCAGTACGAGGAAGCTGTCCTGCGCTTCCAACGCATTCTTGATGCGCTGGGCGTCACAGCCGCGCTGGAAGAGGCGGGCTGCGGCGAAGGCGATACCGTGATAATCGGCGAAATAGAATTGGAGTGGATCGATTGGGTGGAGTGATGCCGGAGCGGCTGGGCGTATTCGGGGGGACCTTCGATCCACCGCATATCGCCCACCAGATTGTTGCAGAACGCGCACAAGAGACGTTGTCGCTCGATAAGGTCATGTGGGTCCCAGTTGGCGATCCGCCTCATAAGAAGGGCCAGCAAGTCCTTGAGGCCGTCCACCGGCTGCACATGGTGGAACATGCTGTGGCTGGCAACCCCCACTTCGCAATCGCCCGCATCGATATCGACCGGCCCGGCCCCCATTACTCCGTGGATATGCTGCGGCTGCTCTCCGATGAGTACCCCACCGCGGAGCTTTTCTTTCTGATCGGCGGCGACTCCCTCCGCGATATCTCGCAGTGGCACCAACCGGAGCGCCTGATCGAGTGCGCGACCCTTGTCGTGGTTGAGCGCCCCGGCGTGGAGTACGATTTCGACGCATTAACGCGGGCCATCCCCGGCTTGGAGCAAACGGTCGTCCGCATCGATGTGCCCTGTATTGAGGTCTCCTCAACCGATATACGTGAGCGCGCTGCGGCAGGCCGCTCGATCCGGTATCTGGTCCCGTCGCCGGTTGCTGACTACATCCATGAACACGCGCTCTACGCATCCTGACTCTATGCGCTTAAGAATGCTGCTTGCACTACTGCTCGGTGCCGTGCTTGTGGGCTGCATGGGCCCCACTCCGGAGGATCTCACGCCGGCCCCTACACCGGAACCCACGCCGACCCGCCAGCCGCCGCCCGCTGCCGAATCCGGCCTGGATGTCGATCTCCCTGTCACCCGATCAGCTCTGCAGGACATTCGCGAACGTGGTGAAATGCGGGTGGGCGTACTTTACAACTATCCGCCTTTTGGCTCACTGGCCGAAAATGGCGACCTAATGGGCTATGAGGTCGCGCTCGTCCAGCAGATCGCAGAACGGTGGGAGGTCGATGTGACCTTCGTCCAGGTAACACGCCAGACCCGGCTGGAGATGCTGCTGACCGGCGAGGTCGACATGCTGGCTGCCGCGGTGCCCCATACACGCGATCTGGAACAGTTTGTGGACTTCTCGCAAACGACCTTCCGCAGTGGGGCCGTTCCCACCGTACGCACCGGCTCCGGCATCACTGAGATGGCCGACCTGAGCGCCAGCCCTGTAACCGTTGTTTCCAGCGAGGTGGCTTCACGTGTGCAGCAGGCTTACGCGCAGGCCGCACTGACACCGCCCACGATGACCGTTGTCGATTCGCTGGATACCGCCGCCGAAGCCCTCACCGCTGAGGCCGGCACGGTCGCCGTATTGGGCCAGCGCGAGCAGATGATCCTGCTCGCTGAGCAGGTGCCCAATGTTGAAATTCCGGATATGTTTGTCTATGTGCAGCCGTATGCGTTTGCCGTTCGCCAGGGCGATACACCCCTGCGTGATCTGCTCAACCTGACCCTCCAGCAGATCGCAGCCGAGGGCGACTACGGCGAGATCTTCCGCAACAATATCTATGGCTACGCCGCCGACATCCTGGAAGAGCTGCCCGGCGAACCCGCGTATACGTTCGCAACGATGCCCGCCGAACTGCCGGACGAACAGACTACGATTGAGCGTCTGCGTGCCGGTGAGCCGCTGCGTGTGGCCGGAATGGACCTGACCAGCGAACCGGAGCCGTTCGACAGCCAGCCGATCGTGGATGGCTTCAACCGTGCGGTGATCAATGAGATGGCGCGTCGGTGGGGTGTTCCAGTCGTGGAGATCACTGACAGTGTGGGCGAAGAGGGCCTTGGTTTGCTAATGGACGGGGACGCCGACCTGGTGGTTGGCATCCGCCCCGATCTTGGCTTGGTGGGCGATGTGGCGTTTACCCAGCCGTATTACCAGCGCGCCCTCCGCCTGATCAACATGAACGATGTCACCGTAAACGGAGTCGGTGACCTGAACTTCCGGCCCGCGTTCGCGCTGACCCCGGTCGATGTTAGCACCGATCTGATCGAACGCAACAACGGCTTCCCCCAGGTGGAAACCGCCGAAAGCCTCGAGGCCGCCTTTGATACACTGCTGCTGCGTGCCATTGACGCCATTGTCACCGATGAGTACATCGCTGCGCTGATGATCGAAGCCGACGACCGCATTGAGATGTATCCAGTGCGCTACCGGCCCACGGACCAGGTGATGGGGCTGCCAGCCGCCGACTCGGATTTCCAGGCATTGGTCAATTTCACTCTTCAGGACATGGCGCAGGATGGTACCTTGGAGGAACTGGCCGTCCGCTACTTCGCGCCGTACCGCCCCGAAGACGAAGAAATCGAGACGTTTTCACCGGAGATCTGGCCGGGGGAGGGGGGCTACCTTGGGTTTGGTCAGTGAGGGAGCGTGAACATCACACTGACTATCTCCCGCGGCGCAGCTGCCACACTGATGGTTCGCTCGCCCTCGCGTGAGACTTTGCTGCCGGCAGGCTGCTCATTCCCGTTCACGGCTGCGGCGTCCTGAAAATCAAACCCCAGCGAGAGGGTGACCGTCTGCTCTTCATCGCTGAGCAGCACGCCGCGCACAACAATGGCCTCCTCGTCTTCCGCGATCTTCACTGCGGTGATCATGAAAGTCTCCGGCGAAGCCGTCGCTACACTGCCTGAGCCCGCTGCCTGCCCATCGAGCAGCAGGGCGCGCAGCGGCGTCTGGAAGTGCCAGCTTTGCTGCCATGCCTGAGCCGGTAGGTTGCCGTGTGGGATCAGGCTGTACCGGTAGCGTTGATCGCCAAGCTCCTGTGCGTTGGGCACCGCGATGACTCCGCGATCAGTTTCCCACTGGCCGGTGCTGCGCAGCAGAGTCAGCCCGGCGATGACCCCATCTCGCTCCATACATGCCGCCGACTCAGTAATCCCCACGCTGGCCAGCGTGAGCCCGGTCTCATCGCCCAGCACCGTCAGGAAGCTCTGGTGCGGATAGGGATGCTCTGCTTCGCTAACCGGGCGTGCCACCACATCGAAGGGGCTGTCTGCCCACACCGTATCCGTGAATATGCCCGTCGGGAATTGCACCCGCAGCCGGTGGTCGGATGCATCGTTGCTCACCACGATGTCGACATCTACACGCGGCACATCGGGCGTGATCGTATACCGTGTCCGGATGGATACCGGCACGAACTGCGCCGCCAGCGGCAGCCGCGCACTGCGATCCTCATTGAGCGCAGCGGGCAGCCGGTAGATCTGGAATACGTCCAGCGATTGGCCTGTCGGGGTGATGCGCCGTTGGACGGGCAGGGGGGTGTTCGTCGCGAAGCGGATCACCGTATCACGCGCGGGCTTGCGATAGGCTTGCAGATCACCGGCATCGCCACTGTCGACAATCAGATTCAGCCCAGAGAACGAGCGTCCGGTCCGTTTGTCAAACAGCGTGATGGTGCCGTCATTGGGATCCAGCGTGACGTTAAGCAGATCGTTCTCGATGCTCAATCCCTCATCAACCATCGAGCCGGGTGGCGGGTGAGTCGTGGCCGTCAGCCGGTAGGTACGGTAGCCGAATGCCGGAACATGGCGTGCCACGAAACGCAGCACAATGACCTCATCGTCTGAGTGATCAATCGTCAGGGGGAGCGTGCCACTCCCATCGTGGATCTGCGCCCATCCGTCGAATGGCCAGGCATCCACCGGGATGACGGCGTGCACCAACCCGGTTTGCGCAGTACGTGATCCGTTGAACACCATAATATGGGGGGGGCCTTCGGTCTGCTGCAGGTTGGCTGCCAGCTTCTGCAGCGCGTCGCTGGCCAACGTCTCGGCCACCAGTGCAGCTTGCTCCAACCCATGCAGCGCCTCCTGTGCCACCCGATCATCACACACGCCTTGCAGCAGGTAATAGGCATGCTGGCGCAGCAGCAGGCGCCACGCATGGCGCAGCAGATCGCGATGCCGGGCCGCCTCATCGAAGCCAAGAGCAACCAGCCACGCCGCGAATGGCTCCGCCCATGCCTCAAGCTCTGCCTCAACGAACCGGTTCAGGTGTTTGAGCAGCGGGCGCGCAGTCAGGCCGCCGTCGGGCCGGATCCACTCGCCGTCGACTCTATCCGCCGGCGTGCCGTCTGTCGGGCTTGCGGCGGGCAGTCCAACCAGGCTGGAACCGGCGGGCCCGTTGAAGCGAAGGCTGCCCTCGTGCTGGATATGGATGGTGTCGATGCCGAACCCATTGAGTATCTGGGCTGTCTGGCTGACGATGCCCGCTGCATGGTCCAGCATCGCCGGGCCAGGTTGGCCCTCTGCGGCAATCGCTGTGCCGAACAACAGGTTGCGGATCAAGGCTTCCCCGCTGGAAAGCACCGGATCCGGCTCCACATACCAGGGGCTGATGCGCAGTATGCCTTTGCGGATCACAGTGCTGAGCAGTTGTGACTGCGACGCCCGGATTGCTCTGAGCTCCGGGATGAGGGCGGCATGGCTGCTAACCAACACTGGCATGCCCAGCCCGTTTGCCAACAGGCTGTCGCTGAGCGCAACCACCGCCAGCCGGATCTCCTCCACTGTGCGTTGGCCGGGCTGCTCTATAGGCACATAACGAACATCAGGCATGTTTGGCCAATCTGGCTTTCCGCCGTTCTTCCATCACGGACGCGATCACAATGCCGGTGAGGATCAGCCCGCCCCCGATCAGCTGGGGAAGTGTTGGGGCTTCTCCAAGGATAATGAGCGCCAGCAGTGTCGCGCCGATAGGTTCCCCCAAAATCGTAATCGAGACCAGTGTCGCTGAAAGGTGCCGCACCGCGTAGTTCGCTGCCGAGTGCCCGATCAACTGGGGGATGAGACCCAGGCCGATCAGAGCGAGATACGCTGTGACACTGTACCCGAAGAACGATGCGCCGCTGGCTAAGGCTGCTGCGGTCAGGGCGAGTGCGGCCGTGCCGTACACCAGCCATAAGTAAGCGATCAGGGGGAGATCGTCGCGCACACGCCGCCCTATCATCAGGTAGCCTGCCGCGAATACAGCCCCCAACAGAGCCAGTACATCGCCCCGAAAGCTGCCACCCAGCCCCCCACTCACACTTTCCAGCCCGATGACACTGCCACCCAGGATGGCAACCCCGATGCCCACCCATGTCCAGGCCGGGGTGCGCTCACCCAGAAACAGCGGGCTGATGAGCGCGATCCACAGCGGCGTGGTGGTGACAAGAACCACCGAACTTGCTACCGATGTGAATGCCAGTGACGTGATCCAGCTGGCAAAGTGCAGGCCCAACAGGACACCGCTGGCCACCAGCAGACTGATCTGTGTTCCTGACAGTGTAGCATACTCCTTCAAGGCGCGCTTTTGCACCAGCGGAAACGTCAGTGCTGCGGTCGCGATCAGCAGGCGGCTGGCCGCCACCACGATGGGCGGCACACTTTCTGCTAAGGCCGCACGGATCATGATCGCCGCCGAGGACATGGCCAGCACACCGATGGCTAATATCACGCTGGTCTTGAGGTTGCTGTTCATCCGGTTGAACCTACTTTTTTTGGCGGCTACAATCCAATTGGTATTGGCTCGCAGCGAGCCAACCCCCATCTACTCAATTCCACACCGCAAGGAAGGACCTACACAATGGCTTTTGAACTCCCCGATCTGCCATACGCCCACGATGCCCTCGAACCGAGCATCGACCAGCAGACCATGGAAATCCACCATGGCAAGCACCATCAGGGTTACACCAACAAGCTCAATGCCGCGCTCGAAGGTCACGATGATCTCCAGAGCAAGAGCATTGAAGACCTGCTCAGTGACCTGAGTGCTATCCCTGAAGACATCCGTACCGCAGTCCGCAACAACGGCGGCGGCTTTTACAATCACTCGCTGTTTTGGCCGTCGATGAGCCCGGACGGTGGTGGCGAACCGGAAGGCGCCCTCGCCGAAGCGATTAACAGTGCGTTCGGTTCCTTCGAAGAGTTCAAGGAGGCCTTTTCCAAAGCAGCCGCAGGCCAGTTTGGCAGCGGTTGGGGTTGGCTGGTCGTGAGCTCTGACGGTGACCTGATGGTCACGAGCACCCCCAACCAGGACAATCCCATCTCCGATGGTCACACTCCGCTTCTCGGTGTCGATGTCTGGGAGCATGCCTACTATCTACACTACCAGAATCGGCGCGCAGAGTATATCGAGAACTGGTGGAATGTGGTAAACTGGGACGAGATAGCTGAGCGCTACGACGCTTCAACGTCTTAGTAAATTCAAGCACACTTTCAGTGTGCCACTGTAGGGAGGAAAAGTCGATATGACACATATCATCACGAGTCTTTGCCTGCGTGATGGCGCCTGTGTCGAAGTCTGCCCGGTTGAGTGCATTGTGCCCGGTGAGCCAGAGTCCGAATGGCCCTGGTACTACATCGATCCGGAAACCTGCATCGACTGTGGAGCATGTGTTCCGGAGTGTCCTTACGATGCGATCTTCATCGAGGAGGAGGTGCCTGCAGACTTTGAGGCGCCCGCCGGTATCACCGTCGCTCCTCATGATGGCGACCGCTACGAGACCGAGGGCGGTGAAGTTCTCGATCTCACCAAGGATATTCAGCCCAACTACGACTATTTTGAAGAAGGTCCCGGCTACGACGCCCTCGACATGTAAATCTGTGCCGTATTGCGCACAGCACGTTCAAACAGGAGCATTGTCCCTAGACGATGCTCCTGTTGTCATCTAAAATCAACCCACTCACCAGGTCAACCAGGAGAAGCAATCAATGACAGAATACCGTACGGAGAAGGACTCGCTTGGCGAGCTGAAGGTGCCGGCGGACGCACTCTATGCCGCACAGACTCAGCGCGCCGTGCAGAACTTCCAGATCTCAGGGCTGCCGCAGTACCGGGCATTCATCTGGTCCATGGCGACGATCAAGCGTGCTGCGGCTGAAGTCAACGCGGAGCTCGGGCTGTTCAGCGATAGTGATGGCACCAGCGCTGAAGACCTCGTGAACGCAATCAAACAGGCCGCCGACGAGGTCATCGCCGGAGACCACGACGCCCATTTCGTTGTTGATCCTTTCCAGGCTGGGGCGGGCACATCCCACAACATGAACACCAACGAGGTCATCGCCAACCGCGCCAACCAGATCCTCGGCTATGCCCTCGATGATCCGGACAAGCCGGTTCACCCCAATGACCACGTCAACATGGCCCAATCGACCAATGACACCATCCCCACTGCCATTCGCCTGGGCTGCCTGTGGCGTCTGGAGGAACTGACCGACGTGCTGGACGGGTTGGCTGAGTCCCTAGGTGAGAAGGCCCGCGAGTTCGACGACATCCTGAAATCCGGGCGTACCCACCTGCAGGATGCGGTACCCGTGCGTCTCGGTCAGGAGTTTGGTGCCTACGCCCGCGCGGTAGAGCGCAACACGGACAAACTTGTGGAAGCAGCCCGCGGGCTGCGCCGTCTGGGCATAGGCGGTACGGCGACCGGCTCAGGGCTCAACGCCCACCCCGAATACCACGGCAAAATGGTTGCCACCCTGGAACAGTTGACCGGCCTGGAACTCGAACGCTCGGACAATCTGTTCGAGAGCATGCAGTCCATGCAGGACATGGTTTACTTCAGTGGCGCACTGCGCACCCTTGCCCAGGATATCACGCGCATCGCCAATGACCTGCGCTTGCTGTCCTCCGGCCCGTCGACCGGTCTCGCCGAGATCAACCTGCCTGCCGTGCAGCCCGGTTCGAGCATCATGCCGGGCAAGGTCAACCCCGTTATCGCCGAGATGACCAACCAGACGATGTTTCACATTATGGGCAACGACCAGACCGTGATGCTCTGCGGGCAGGCCGGTCAGCTTGAACTCAACGTCATGATGCCGATCATGGGGTACAATCTATTCCAGATGATGGACCTGATGATCAATGCGCTGCGTACGCTAAAGGAAAAAGCCATTGACGGCCTAACAGCCAATCCGGAAAAGGCATCCGGCTGGCTGGCCAAAAATGCGATCCTCGTGACAGCCCTCAATCCGGTAATCGGATACCTGAACGGGGCCGAGGTGGCCAAGGAAGCGATGGCATCCGGGCGTACAATCCGAGAGGTCGTGCTTGAGAAAGGCCTCCTCTCGGAAGAAGAGGTGGACAAGCTGCTCGACGTACGCCGCATGACTGAAGGTGGCATTCTGTCGTAGATATCTTGCTGCCGGGGGAAGGGGTTCTCCCGGCGGCCTATTTTGCTTAGGAGTGGACAAATGGCGAGTGGAACCGTGATCTGCCCTGTGTGCAGCACCGAAAACCCGGATGGCGAGCTGCTTTGCTCAAACTGTGGCTCGTTGCTCCTGACCGCCGAAGAGGGCAAACTGACGCACAGCCTTACAGAGCAGGAGGCCAGTACGATGGAGGCCCCGCCGCCGGCTGAGGAGGCTGCGCCGCGCGGAACAAGCACATTCCGCAGTGGTACCCGCCTTGTGCTGCACTACGGAGAGGGTGCCGCCGAAACCCATCAGGTGGTGGTTGTTGAGGATGAGATCACACTGGGCCGCGTGGACGAACACACCAGCTTTCTGCCCGATGTGAACCTCTCACGCATGGCTGCCTGGGAGCGTGGCGTTTCGCGGCTGCACGCGTCGATCAAGCGCAGCGGCGATAACCTCTACCTCATCGACCTGGCCAGCACCAACGGCACCTTCCTCAATGACACCCGTGTCCCGCCGAGGGAACCCCAGCTTCTGCATGACGGGGATGTGATCCGTCTTGGCCTGTTTCCGATTTCACTGAACTTCACGACGGAAGAGGCGTGAGGGGTACGTCAGTCGTCAGAGGCCTTCAGGTAGATGTTCTCTGCTGCTTGTAGGCCAACAGCGTGCGTGGCATCGTTCACCTGGATGTGTACCGGCCCGCCGAAGGGTTTCACTTCCAACACGGTGACCTGCATGCCGGGGCGTATGTCCATATCGGCCAGGTAGCGCAGCAGTTCAGGGTCCTGGTCGTTAACCCGGGCAATGGTGCCGACCGTGCCCGGCTTTGCCTCACTGAGTTTGTCCCGGCTCAGTGGGGGGATTTCGCCATCAGCAGTGGGGATTGGTGCCCCATGGGGGTCAATGGTGGGGTGGCCCAGCGCCGCGGCGATCCGTTCGATGAACAACGGCGAGACGGCGTGTTCGAGACGTTCCGCCTCGTCATGCACTTCGTCCCAGCTGTAACCAAGCGCCTCGATAAGGTACAGTTCGATCAGGCGATGGTGGCGGATCACCTCCAGCGCGATGCGGCGTCCTTCCTCCGTGAGGGTAACCCCCTTGCGCTCCTGATAATCCAGAAACCCGTGTTCCGCCATGCGCTGGATTGCACCGGTCACCGAAGCCGGTTTGACGCCCATCTCGCGCGCGATGGTGGTAGTACGCACGGGCGACTCGTCCTTTTGCAGATGATAGATCGCTTTGAGGTAGTCTTCACGTTCCTTTGTGATCACGTCATTTCCCTATGAGAACCGGGTTTTTGAGGATTATACAATACGATGTCCTGTCCGCGACTCCACTTCTACCTGCCAGCATACACGCAGATGCTGGCCCATGCGGCTGCTATGGTCCCCACAGAGGCATGCGGCCTGCTGGCGGGGCAGGGGGAACATGTGAGCAGGGTTTTCCCCCTGCCGAATGTAGCGCCTGATCCCCGGCTGGGCTTCATCGGTGACCGCAGCGCGACAATTGCCGCCCTGCGCACCATCGACCGTGAGCGCCTGTCATGGCTCGCGACCTACCATTCACATCCGCCCGGCGAACCGGCCGTGCCTTCACCCGCCGACCGCCGCGGAGCAGCCGGCCACCCTGGCGTTCTGCAGGTCATTGTCAGCCTGAGCACCGAGGATGGCCCGACGGTCCGCGCGTATTCGCTTGCGGGCGGTCAGTTCACCGAGGTCGACGTGTTGACTATCTCGGAATGAACACAACCTGCCAGCCGCTGTCATTGAGCCGCGCAACCGCCAGCTGGCTTGCGCTGCAGTCCCCCTGCGGAGTGCATGTCAGCAGGCCGGTGGCCCCTTGATAGCTGCTGGTGGACGTGATCGCATCACGCAGTGCCTGCTGCCCCACGTGAATGCTGTCGCCGCGCTGCTGTGCCACCTCACCCAGAGCGTTAAGCAGCAGGGCTGTTGCATCATAGCTGGCCCAGTAAGACGCACTGGCGAACCGGTCCTGCTCCAGATACGGTCCGGTCGCGTAGAGCGGGTACCCCGCTGCCTGATCGCCCATCCACTCGGAACGCGCCATATGGTGCGCGATCAGGGGGACATCCACCTGTGCGGCTTGCAGCTGTTCGAGCAGAAGCGCGCTGGAATCGGGCAGCAGTGGCGCATAGATCACGCCTACCTGCCCGTCTTGGACAAAGGCCAGCATCTGTGTGTACCAGTCCTCATCATCGTCAAACGTGGGTGCCACGACTACTGACCCGTTGACCGACCGGAACTGCGTGGAAAACGCCTGCGTGAAATGAACCGTGTTCACCGTTCCATCGTCGATCAACAGCGCTGTTCGTGCGCCGAGCTCGCTAAAGGCAAAAGATGCCGCCAGCGTCCCTTCCAGCTGGTCATCGTGGATGGTTCGCGTGAACGAGTCAACGTAGTTGATGGTATCCACCAGCGTAGATGCACCGCATGACGGTGAGATCATGGTGATGTTTACCGCTTCATAGATGGGTGCTGCTGCCTCACAGGCTGTTGAGCAGGTATGCCCCACAACTGCAATGATATCACCAGCAGCGGCTATAGAATCAGCGATGGCTGCGGCACTTTCTGCATCGCAGCCATCTTGAAACGTTTCCAGCACAATGGGGAGGTCGGTCCCACTGTCCGTCAGTGCCTGTTCGGCACCGGCCTCCTGTTCGGAACCAACGGCGGCCAGCCCCGGTGGACTGCCCGCTGTGACAACGGCTATATGAATGGGGGTGTCAGCAGTGAAGGTCAACGTCCCCCGTGGATCGGGGGCTTCGGAAACCGGACCCATACTGCTCGCGCATCCGGCGAGCAGGAGAACAATGGCAGCGGAAAGGCTCCTCACAAAGTGCTCCCTGACTTGGTTCTCTCCGCTGTTTAGTCTAGCACGCTATTGGTCTCAACTTCAATGCCTGCACCGGCCAGATTTGAAACCCCAAACCGAAATGCTTAGACTAGTCAGGTAGCTATCCACACAGAACAGGAAACCAATGCTTCTCGATTTGATTATTCTGGTTGGCGCAGCTGTGGTCGCCGGCGTCCTCGTCAACTGGCTCTCTGATGAACTGCCCGCTCTGGAAGAACGCATGCGTGACGACGGTGAAGAACCAGCACCTCTTCCTGCTGAACGCCGTCTGCCCCCCAGCCTCTACGGCCTGATCCGGCGTGCCGCTTCACCAGACTACTCCGCGCCCAAAACCGCAGCCCTGTGGCGTTATCCGCTGGTAGAGATCGTGATGGTGGCCATCTACCTGTACGCCTATTCTGAACTCAGCGGCTGGCCGCATATGCCGATCGTGCTCGCCTACTTGGCCTTTTTTGCGCTTGTTGCCGTCATTGACTACGAGCACAAACTCGTGCTCAACATCGTGATGCTGCCCGCTTTTGTGGTTGCTATCCTAGAGGTGATCTTCTCAGGCCGTATTGGGTGGCCCACCGCCATGATCGGCTATGCTACCGCGCAGATCATCGTGATGGTCTTCTACCTGATGGGCCACGTGTTTCTCTGGATCCGTAACTCCGTGGCAGGTAGCAAAATCCGGACGGTGGCGTTCGGCTTTGGCGATGTGACGCTGGCAACTTTCTGCGGTCTGCTGATCGGCTTCCCTAGTGTGGTCAACATGGTCATCCTGATGATCCTTGTGGGCTTTGTCAGCTCGATCATCTTTGTATTCGGCAACGCGCTGTTCGGCGGCAAGGGCATCGCCTCTGCTGCGATTGCCTACGGACCCGGCATTGTGATCGCAACCGGCCTCATCCTCGTCAGCCGTTCCGATTGGGTGTGGTTCATCAATTGACCTGTGCGATGACTCCCCCGCCGATCACCCGGTCATCCTCATAGAAGACAGCACTCTGGCCCGGCGTGATGTCCGGCAGCGGCTCATCCAACTGTACGCTCGCCCGATCCGTGCCCGCACTCTGCACACAGCCCGCGGCGGGTCGTGCCTTATACCGGATCTTGATGTCCGCCCGAAATTCGTCCTGCGGAGCCTCCCCAGCGATCCAGTTCACGCCTGTAGCAACGAGCTTATCCTTGCCCAGCTCAGCCCGCGTCCCGACGATAAGCGTGTTGGTGCTTGCTTCCTTGCGCAGCACATACAGCGGCTCCTGGTAAGAGATGCCCAATCCCTTACGCTGGCCGGTGGTGTAATTCGGCAGGCCCGTGTGTTCGCCAAGCACTTCGCCCGACTGGAGCACAATCGGCCCTGGCGTCATCTCCACGCCGCCGAAGTTGCGCAGGAACCGCCGGTAGTCACCGTCCGCCAGAAAACACAGATCCTGGCTCTCGTCCTTGCTGGCCACTCGCAGCCCGAAGTCCGCCGCCAGCGCACGGACTTCGTCCTTCGTGTACCCGCCCACCGGAAACATGGCGTGCTTGAGCTGGTCCTGAGTGAGCACGCTGAGCACATAGCTCTGGTCCTTATGGCGATCCGCGCCGCGCCGCAGCTCGTAGCGCCCTGCTGAGTCCTGCGTGACCCGCGCGTAATGTCCTGTCGCCAGAAAGTCCGCGCCGCGCTCCAAGGCCGCATTCAACAGAAACGTGAACCGGATGTGCCGGTTGCACGACAGACATGGATTCGGCGTGACGCCCTGTGCATACCCCGCGATGAACCGGTCCACCACCTGTGACTTGAACACATCGCGCGCATCGATCATCTGGAACGGGATGCCCAGGTGGCGTGCCACAAAATGCGCATCCATCATCTGATCACGTGTGCAGCACCGGTTGTCCCGCTTCGCTCCCATCTCGATGTCGCCCGGCTCCGACCACAGGCGCATCATAATGCCCTCGACCTCATACCCCTGCTCGACCAGCAGTGCGGCGCTCACAGAGCTGTCGACACCGCCGCTCATCGCCACCACAACCTTCGTCATACCCTCTTCCCTCACCATCGCGTGTGCTCAGTTTGTTAGTGTAGCGCGCTCCTCGACCGTAAGCACGCACGAAACACTATCTTCGTGTAAAATAGCGACCACGTACACCAAAGCACTCCCGGAGGTCCTGTGACAATCGATCGCCTGTGGGTGACAGTCAGTGCAGGTCTGGTCTTCCTGATGCAGGGTGGTTTTCTCTGCCTGGAGTCCGGCTTAACGCGTACCAAGAACAACATCAACGTTGCCATGAAGAACCTGACCGACTTCAGTGTGTCAACTGTGCTGTTCTGGCTTTTCGGCTTCGCAGTGATGTTTGGTTCCACGTTGGGCGGATGGATAGGCACCTCCAACTTCCTCATCGACTTCGACCGCGACGGCATTGATCTGTTCGTTTTCTTTCTGTTCCAGGTCATGTTTTGCGGCGCATCGGTGACCATTATCTCCGGCGCGGTGGCTGAGCGCACCCGATTCATCACCTACATTGTGATATCCGCACTCGTATCGGCGGTCGTCTACCCGATCTTCGGCCATTGGGTCTGGAACGGTCTGCACACCGGCGAGCTCTTCGGGTGGCTCGCGCAGCTTGGTTTCCGTGACTTTGCCGGATCGACCGTTGTGCACAGCGTAGGCGGCTGGGCAGCGCTGGCTGTCTTGTTAATTATCGGCCCGCGTGCGGGGCGCTTCCCCACAGATGAACGTCCGCGTAAGTTTTCAGGTTCCAATGTGCCCGTAGCGGCACTTGGTGTGCTGCTGCTATGGCTCGGTTGGTTTGGCTTCAACGGCGGCAGCACCCTGCAATATGATGATTCTGTGCTGCGCATCCTGACCAATACAGTCATTGCTGGCTCCACCGGTCTTGTCTCGTCAGTCATCTTCGGATGGATCCTGCGCGGCAGACCAGAAGTCGACCTCGTCCTGAACGGCGCACTGGTCGGCCTTGTCGCGATCACGGCTGGGGCCAACGTCATGACGACGTCCAACGCCGCGCTGGTTGGGGTAGGGGGAGGCGTTGTCTTTCTGCTGGTCGACGCACTCCTTGCCCGCTTCAAGATCGACGACGCCGTTGGCGCGATACCGGTTCATCTGGGCGGCGGTATCTGGGGAACGCTGGCGGTGGGCCTCTTTGGTTCTCCTGCGCTGCTTGGCACCAATCTGACCTGGATCGGCCAAACGGGCGCGCAGCTGCTCGGGATTGTGGTCTGCGGGGTGTGGGCCTTTACCGTTACCTATCTCGTGATGCGCATCGTCAACGACTTCGTAACACCGCTGCGCATCGACTCCGAAGGCGAGCGCCGCGGCTTGAATGTCTCCGAGCATGGCGCAACCAACGAGCTCTTCGACCTGTTTGTGGTGATGGAAGAGCAGGCGCACACGGGGGACCTGTCCTTACGTGTGCCGTATGATACCTTCACTGAGGTTGGCCAGATCGCACGCCGCTACAACCTCGTGATGGATGCGCTGGAAGAGACCGTAGCCCGCACTGAGTCCATCGTCAAGACCGCTATGGACGCGATCATTACCTTCTCCCGCGATGATCTCACCATTATGCATGCCAATCCGGCCGCGGAGGCTGTGTTCGGTCTGCCCCCACAGCGTCTTGTGGGTGAACCGCTGACCGTACTGCTTGGCAGCAGCGAGAGGGGGCCGAACACGCAGCCGGGGCAGTCCTTGCGCCAGGTTGTTGAGCAAATGGCCGCTGACGATCTGTACCACGAAATAACAGGTATTCGGGTCAGCGGGCAGACATTCCCCATGGAGGTTGCCCTGACACAGGCAGCAGTCGGCGGGCGGCAGATGTACACAGGCACCTTCCGCGATATCACAGAGCGTGTTCAGGCCCGCGAGGAGCTGCGGCAGGCCATGACGCTTGCCGAGGCGGCCAGCGAGGCCAAGACGACCTTTCTGGCCAACATGAGCCACGAGCTGCGCACGCCGCTCAACGCCATCATCGGGTACAGTGAGCTGCTGATCAATGGCCTGTACGGCTCGATCTCGGAGGGCCAGCGCGACCGCCTCGACCGGATCCTGTCCAATGGGCGGCATCTCCTCACACTGATCAATGATGTGCTCGATCTGTCCAAGATCGAAGCCGGGCGCATGGAGCTTTACATCGAGAAGATCGAAATCCCCGAGATGATTGTCCATCTGCGCGATGTTGTCACACCGCTGATGGAGACGAACAACAACCGCCTGATCCTCGATTATGCCGACAACGTTGGCTCCATGGTCGCAGACCTGACGAAGGTCAGACAGATTCTACTCAATTTGTTGAGCAACGCGGCCAAGTTCACAGAGGACGGCACGGTCCGCCTGACAGCAGAACGGGTGATCGACCAGGGCAGAGAATGGATAGTCTTTGCTCTGGAAGACAGCGGCATCGGCATGACCGGCGAGCAGCTTGAATCCGTCTTTGAGGAGTTCACGCAGGCAGATGCTTCCACGACCCGCCGCTACGGTGGCACCGGTCTCGGGCTCTCGATCTCCCGCCGCTTCACTGAGCTGATGGGTGGCGTGATCCATGCTGAAAGCACGCTCGGTGTTGGCTCCACGTTCTACGTTCGCCTGCCCGCCATAGTATCCGATGGGGGTGTGCTCCCTCAGCCGGAGGGCGAAGGCCCTGAAATGGCCATCGGCGTCGGGCGCGGTGTCGTGCTCGTGATCGACGACGATCCGGATGCGCGTGACCTGCTGATGTCCTTCCTCTCCAACCAGGGGTACACAGTCCATGCCGCCTCAAGCGGTCCGAAGGGCATCGAGCTCGCCCGGCAGATCGAGCCGGATATCATCACCCTTGATGTCATGATGCCGGAGGTTGACGGGTGGGCGGTCTTAGGCCAGCTCAAAGCCGATCCGGATTTGGCCGACATCCCTGTCGTGATCGTCACGATGAGTGGGGAACGCAATCTGGGCTTTTCGCTCGGCGCATCCGAGTTCCTCGTCAAACCCGTCGATCACGGACGGCTGTTGGATGTGATCGAGCGCAGCGCACCGCGTGAGCAGCGCCCCGATAACCCGGTCATCCTCGTTGTGGACGATGACCCGCAGGTCCGCGATATGTTCCGCGATGTGCTCGAGGCTGAAGATTGGATGGTCAGTGAGGCGGCAGACGGTCAGGCCGCCTTGCTTACGCTGGAGCAGTTGGTGCCCGATTTGGTCCTGCTTGATTTGATGATGCCACACGTTGATGGCTTTGAGTTTGTGCGCCGCATGCGGCAGGTGGATGCATTTCGCAGCATCCCGGTCATCGTCGTCACCGCGAAGACGGTTACACCCGCCGACCGTGAGCGCCTGAACGGTTATGTGCAGCAGGTCCTACGCAAGGGCGAATATTCACAGGAAGAGCTGCTCCACCAGGTGCGTGACCATATCGCTGCCCGGCTGCGGGGCTATTCGTGAATGCGCCATCATAAGTTGACCAGGTCTACCGTGTCATCTAAGATCGCGGTGCAAGTCACCACTACACTAACAGAAGGAACAGGCCTCGATGACGATTATCTCCGATATCCATTCCCGTGAAGTCCTCGACTCGCGTGGTAACCCGACCGTTGAAGTGGAAATCTACCTTGAAGATGGCGCAGCTGGGCGGGCGATTGTGCCCTCCGGTGCCTCAACCGGCGAACACGAAGCACTCGAAATGCGCGATGGCGATGCAGATCGCTACGGTGGCAAGGGCGTAGCCCGCGCCGTCGAAAATGTCAACACCACGATCCGTGACGCGCTGATCGGCATGGACGTCACCGATCAGGTCGGCATAGACAATCTGCTCGTCCACGAGCTCGATGGCACACCCAACAAGGCTGAGCTCGGTGCCAATGCGATTCTCGGTGTGTCACTGGCAGCTGCCCACGCCGCAGCCGCCAGCCTTGATCTGCCTCTGTACCGCTACTTGGGCGGGGTGCATGCGCATGTATTGCCTGTCCCCATGATGAACATCATGAACGGCGGCAAGCATGCCACGGGCAGCACGGACTTCCAGGAGTTCATGGTAATGCCTGTCGGTGCGGAGAGCTTCCGCGAGGGGCTGCGCTGGGGTGTCGAGATCTACCAGGCGCTCAAGAAGGTCATCCACGACCGGGGGTTGGCCACCACCGTCGGTGATGAGGGAGGCTTTGCGCCCGCTGTGGACAACAACGAGGCCGCTGTCGAACTGATCCTTGAGGCAGTCGAGAAGGCGGGCTACACACCCGGCGATCAGATCATGCTCGCTCTCGATCCGGCCGTCAGCGAGATCTACGAGGATGGCAAGTACCAAGTTAGGAAAGAAGGTCTGGAATTGAGCGGCCCTGAGATGGTCGACTATTGGGCTGCCTGGGTTGACAAATACCCCATCATCTCGATCGAAGACGGTCTTGATGAAAATGACTGGGAAGCCTGGTCACTCATGATGGACAAACTCGGTGACCGCCTTCAAATCGTAGGAGACGACCTGCTGGTGACCAACACGCAGCGCATCCAGCGTGCCATTGACGAAGGTGCAGCCAATTCGCTGCTGACCAAAGTCAACCAGATCGGCTCCCTAACGGAGGCGATTGCCGCTGTGCAGTTGGCAAACCGCCATCGCTGGACCGCTGTGATCTCCCATCGCTCTGGCGAGACGGAGGATGCCACCATTTCTGATCTGGCTGTGGCGCTCAACGCCGGGCAGATCAAAACGGGCGCACCCGCACGCAGTGATCGTGTCGCCAAGTACAATCAGCTGCTGCGCATTGAGGAGAATCTCGGCGATGATGCCGTGTATCCGGGGCGTGCAGCCTTCACCAATATCTCGCGGTAGGTTGTTGGGACAACGGGGTCAGTGCGCGTGTGCTGACCCTACCCGGCATCGACGAACTCTTCCTCGTATGGGGCTGAGCGCCGCGCATGCCGGACCGAGACTGCCGCGCCGTGCTGCGCGGTCTCACAATGCGGACAGACCTGCCAGGAAAGGTCCAACAGCTGGGAACAGTTCACACAGGGTTTCTTGAGGCGCGTATGGCAGTAAGGGCAGATCCGCCACGTCTCTTTTGTCGGGGAGCCGCAGCCAGGGCAGACTTGTTTTTCTTCGATCTCCTGCAGCAGGGCCTCTTCTTCCAGAGCGCGTTGGTACTGCTCAGCGAGGCTTTCCTGCGGGCGCAGGATCAGGTAGACCAGCAGCCCTGGTACGTTGAGCACAGCGACGGTCACCGCAGCCAAAATCTGCGCGAACGGATCGCGCGTGCGCGAACGCATATCACGGAACGTCCAGATAACCATGGCTACCCACAGCGCGGTAAAGACCGCACCCAGAATGGCAGCCACCGCAACGAGCAAACCACTGAGTTGTTCGAGATCGACGACAATCGGCACATCAGGCTCCTTCGACTTGCGCGTCATTATACAGGCTGGGGTAGGGGGCGGCAACTTGGATACCATCGATAACTGTGCTATAACGAGTGCCTGACACTTGGAGGAGTCTATGGCCCAGCGAGATCCGTTTATCGGAAAGTCACTCGGTCAATACCGGATAGAACGCGTCATCGGCCGCGGCGGCATGGCGACCGTGTATGAGGCAACGCAGACCACCGTCAATCGCACCGTTGCTGTCAAGGTGCTGCCGCAAACCCTGCTGCATGACGAAACCTTTATGCAGCGCTTCCGTCGGGAAGCGGAGGTCGCCGCCCAGCTGGAACATTTCCACATCCAGCCGGTCTACGACTACGGCGAAACCGAAAATGTGCCCTACATCGTCATGCGGTACATAGAGGGCGGTGCCCTTGAAGACTTGATCAAGCGCGAGGGTGCCCTCCCGTGGGATGATATTGTGCGCATTATCAATCAGGTCGCCAGCGCGCTTGACTATGCCCACGGCCGTGGCATCGTGCACCGCGATATCAAACCCAGCAACATCATGCTGGACAACGACGGCAATGCCTACCTCGCGGACTTCGGCATCGCCCGCATCGTGGAAGGCTCAGGTACCCTGACCGGCAGCGCTGTCATTGGCACACCCAAGTACATGTCACCGGACCAGTCCAACCCGGGACCACCCGCGCCCGCTATGGATATTTACTCCCTTGGTGTGACAGTCTTCGAGATGATCACCGGTGAGCTGCCCTTCAACGCGGATACACCCATTGCCCTGGTGATGATGCACCTAACACAGCCGGTGCCCTCTCTACGAGAGAAGGGCTTTGATGTGCCGCCCGCCGTTGACGCAGTCGTGAACCGCGCCATGGCGAAAAACCCCGAAGAACGCTTTGCATCGGCTGGTGCTATGGCCCAAGCGCTGGAGCGCGCCGTCCGCGGGGAACCGTGGGAAGCCGACTCGGGCATGACCTCCCCCATGGGGTCACCCGCCCAAACATTGCCCGGCATTGATGCCGTTGCCGATCCGACCGTCAGCCGTGGAGCAGCGCCTGCCGATCCGGACTCAGGTGTCCCCGGCCGCCGTGAACGGCGCGGCAGCCCGGTGGTTTTCGGCCTGATTGGCACGGTAATCGTCATCGCGTTGTTGGCAGCCGGTTTCTTCTTCCTGCGTGGTGATGGCGCGAACGGCGAAGCGGCCGCACTCAGTGCCACGCAAACCGCTGATGCGGCAGCCGCCATCGCAGCAGAGGAAGAACCGACTGAAACCCGCCTGCCCACGCAAACAGCGACAGCCACCGTACAATCCACCGAAACACCCACGGCAACCGTTGGCCCGACTAACACACAGGAAGCTACGCCAACCCCCACTGAAACACCAGAACCCACGCCTCTGCCCGCCAATATTTTCCTGCGCGGTGTGCAGATGCTGCTTGTGCGCGAAGGCTCCTTCCTGATGGGCCGTAATCTGGGCCGCCCGAACGAACGTCCGGAACACGAGATCTTCCTGTCTGATTTCTACATTGATGAGACCGAGGTCACCAACGAGTCCTATCAGGCCTGTGTCACTGAGGGCGGCTGCCCGGAACCGGCCTTTGTCAACACACCTACCCAGGTAGCCTACTTTACCAGCGAGTTCTACAAGGACTATCCGCTCGTCTACGCGACCTGGAACGAAGCGCAGAATTACTGTGAGTGGCGCGGCGGCCATCTGCCGACTGAAGCCCAATGGGAAAAGGCCGCACGTCATGATCCTTCAACCGGTGAGAGCCTGCTGTTCCCGTGGGGTTCCACCATTGATGCATTCTATGCCAACTTCTTCCCGACGCGCGGCGAAACCACAGAAGTGCGTACCTATCCGGCGGGCCGCAGTCCCTATGGCGTCTATGATATGTCGGGTAACGCCGCCGAATGGGTGTTCGACTGGTACCAGGACAACTACTATGAGGTCTCACCCACGGAGAACCCAACCGGACCAACTGAAGGCCAGTTCAAGGTATACCGCGGTGGCAGCTATGACCGGCAGGGTAACGATCTGACCACTACGTCGCGCAACTTCGCCAACCCGGCCACGCAGGACGCCGAGATCGGGTTCCGCTGCGCGTTTACACCATCCGGACCACCAACGGAGTAGGTCAATGGACCATGTAATGCTTGTCCCGCAGGAAGGATATTGGGGTTGGGTTCAGGCTGCTCGTGACTATGGGGTTCTCTTCCGCGTGTCGATCACGGCCAACCCGCAGAACGCATTGGACCACCAACGGCCCAACCAGGTCGTCACCATCGTTGACTCCGACGGTGGCTATCCCATAGAAGACGAGATCGTCGGCTGGTTCCTCGAACGCGAGCCTGACCTCACACTTGATGTGATCGCCGCCGAAACGCCAGACGAACTGCAGACCGTTCTGGCCAATCGCATTGGCCTTGGCCTGCGTTTTGGCCGCCAGCGCTACCTCCCGCCCGATCCGGATGCACAGCCCGCGCCCGCAGTGCCGCCGCCCGCATCGGCCACCTTCCCGGATAGCATTGTTCTGTTATGGCCCACCAACTATCAGGAGATCCTTCAGCCGTTCGGCGTCAACCCGGATCTCTATCGCAGGTGGGGCCTTCCCGGCCACGGTGGCTTGGATATCCGTGCGCCGTTGAATGCACCGGTTTACGCCGCCGCCGATGGCGATGTGCTCGAAGTACACAATGGCCGGGGCGGCCATCCATATGGCATTCACATCCGGGTGCAGCACGCCAACGGTTGGC
>JAADYX010000106.1 GCA_010092885.1 Chloroflexota bacterium
GTGAGGTGCGAATTCCCCACTGTCCATCTCATCGAGCTGCCGCGCAATTATCATTTTGCGGCAGGGGCGAACGCAGGCATGCGATATGCGCTCCACCAAGGCATGGATGCCGTGCTGCTGCTCAATAATGATGCCCGCCTCCTACCCGGCAGTCTGGCTGTACTGTGCCATGTCTTGCAGGAGCATCCAGCTATCGGCATTGTTGGGGCTCGCCTAGAACATCCAGACGGGCGTGTAGTGGTGGGTGCCGACTGCGATTGGCATACAGCTGCCATCTACGAGCCTCTGCCCCCCTACCGTGCCCCACTCATCGGGGTGGACTATGTTTGGGGCACCGCCATGCTGATCCGCAGTGATGTGCTCCGGACCATCGGTCTTTTCGACGAAAGCTATATCGCTTACTTTGAGGACATGGATCTGTGCATGCGCGCCCGCGCCGCCGGATGGCATATCGTCGGTGTGCGTGATGCACCCGTCTGGCATGCCGGATCAGCGACGGCCAACCGCAGCTTCCTACAGCAGATGTGGCTGCGGGGGCGCAATTGGGCCCGCTGCTTTTTGCAGCATGCACCGCCTTCGCCACGATTGTGGTTCTGGCTGTTTGGCGTGCGGCTGCCGCATTTGGTCTGGTCCACGCTCGTGACCATACTCGTCTGGACCGTACGTAGGAAGGAGTTCCGCCTGTGATCACGCTCCTGTACCATCGGATCGGCACGGATGATCATCTCGCCGTCCATCCTCAGCGGTTCCGGTGGCAGATGGCCTGGCTGGCACAGCATCCGACTGTTACATATGAACTCACCTTCGATGACGGCACCATCGATTTCGCCAACACAGCATGGCCCATCCTGATGGAGTATGGTTTGTCGGCCACGCTCTTTGTGGTCGCGGGCAAGGTTGGTGGCCGGGCCGATTGGTCCGGTGGCAGCGGTGCCCCTCTCCTTGATTGGGGCGATCTGGCCCATCTCGCAGCGCAAGGCGTGACCATTGGTGCGCACGGCTTGCACCACAGGCCGCTCGATCAACTCCCTCCTGCTGAACAGATGAACAGTCTCCGCACGGCACGTGACCGTCTTGCCAGTCAGCTTGGCCTTGCACCGGCTGGGTTGGCCTATCCCTACGGGCGCCATGATGCACAGGTTTGCGCATCCGCAGCAGAGGCAGGCTTCACGCATGGCTATACTGCCCGCAGCGGTCCCTCCGTACGCAGCACCGGTCCCTATCGCCTGCGGCGTACCCTCATCACAGCGGATGATACGCCTGTGTGCTTTGTGCTCAAAGTGCGATCCGGGTATGCTGATCTCACAGATATACGCATGGACCTTAGGCGGCTGCCGTGACTTCGCTAAGTGTCATCATCCCAACTTACCAGCGGCGCGACCGGCTGCGCCGGGTGCTCGATGCGCTGGCCCGGCAAGACGCGCCGCCTTTTGAGGTAATCGTCTCACTTGATGGTTGCACCGACGGCACGCAGGATATGCTCACCACCCTCTCGGTTCCGTATCCGCTCCGCTGGATCAACGGCCCTAATGGCGGCCCAGGGGCTGCTCGCCACCGGGGCGCACGGCTTGCTCACTCTGATCGCCTGCTCTTTCTTGATGACGACATTCTCGCTCAGCCTGGTCTGTTGGCCGCCCACCTTGATCCCCATCCGAATGCTGTATGCTTTGGGCAGGTGCGCACGCTGCCCGGGCTGACCCTGTCCGCGTGGGAGGCTTACCTTGTCGCTCGCTACGAGGAGCACTATGATAAACTCGCTCGACCGGGCTACACACTGACTTTCTGGGACTGCCTCTCCGGGAATCTGTCGCTCAGCCGTGCTCTCTATGATTACAGCGGTGGCTTTGATCCGGCATTCGGGTATGCCAAACACGACGATATCGAATTTGGATACCGGCTAGCCCAAGCAGGTGCGCACTTCATCTACCGGCCTGAGGCACTCGGCTACCACATCTTCAGCAAAGGGCATGAAGCTGGCCTGCACAGCGCCCTCATTGAAGGACGCTCCGCTTACGCACTGGCCCAACGCTATCCCGATCTGGCCGGTCCTCTTCTAGAAGATCGCCGCAGCCGTTACCCTGCCGCCTTTCGGTGGCTGCTCGCCGGGGCAGTGCGTCATCATATTGCTGTGCACCTCAGCCGCCTTCTTCTGGCCATTGGGCACAGACTCAAACTGCCCCTCTGGCTAGACCTTTACCGTGCTGCCTATCATCTGACGTTCTGGCAGGGTGTTGACGGGTTGCTCGCAATGGAACAATCTTGACAGGTACGCTCAATGGAAGTATTGTAAGAACACCTATGCATACTGCCCCGTGCGTTCAACGTTGTGGACCAACTTCGATTTTGGCCCCCCAACTTAACTAAGAGGCTCAAACGATTCTCTTGCCAGCCTAGCGCTACCCCGCGGTGCAGAATGTAGAGCGAAATCCTTTAACAGAACACTTTTAAGAGGAGAAGACGTACATGCAACGCACATTGCGTACCCTTCTGATGCTGATCATTGCGATGGTCGCCGCCATAGTGATGGCCGCCTGCGGCACTCCCGCCACCGAAGAAGTTGGTGAGGGAGAAGAACCGACAGCTGAAGAAGAGCCCATGGATGACGAAGACGCCATGGA
>JAADYX010000107.1 GCA_010092885.1 Chloroflexota bacterium
GCACGACCATTTCTGAGTCATCGGGGATAGCGAGTGCCATCAGGGATTCACCCCTGTAGCGGGCGACACCGTGCCGCCACCCGATCACAAAGCCGTCATAGTTGGCGTAGATGGCACCCCCGTCATGCGGGCCAAGGGGGCTGCCGAACAGATCGCGCATCACGGCGATGCGCTCACCCTTGCGCACCGTCTGGCCGGGGCGCACCAGCATATCCACGATGCCCGCGGCAGGAGCCGCCGGGCCCATATGCCGCCGAACCTGGTAGCCGGGCCGCAGCACAGGTATGCCCTCGATGGGTTCCGGATCCCCGGGCAGCATTCCGGCCCAGCGCATCACGTTGCGGATGCCCGCAGCCGCCGCATCCGCCACACCAGGATCGACGTGCATCCATGAGCCGAGTTCAACCGTGCAGGCTGGGATGCCCAACCCATTGAGCATGGAACCGCTCACGGAACGATGGAGCTCCTTTTCCACATAGCTGTCGGCGGCAAACTCATTGATCACGGTGAAGCCAAACGCGGAGACCATCTCGCCGACGCGCTCCTGTAGGGCGAACGCCTCGCCGCGCGTGCGCCCCCTGCCGAATCCCCTGCGCCGGTGGTAAAAGACCGGGTCGCGGAAAATGAAGGCAATGGATCCGATGAAGGCGTTATGCAGGTCGATCAGGCCGGCGGGTTTAGTCCGGGCGACCACGTCGTACAGGCGGGCGTAGGCGCTTTGCAGTTGGGCAACTGCCGGGCGCGACCCGCTGCTGGGATTGGGGAAGTGGCGGTTGGGGTCACCATCCAGATAGTAGGCGGTGCGTTTTCGGGTGCGCAGGCCCGCCGGGTTGAGATTCGTGACGGCAACCAGTGTACCCGTGAGTTCACCGAGGACCAGCGTTTCCAGCAGGCGGTGGATGACCACCACACCCGTGTGCTCATCGCCATGGATGCCGGTCGTGAGCCACAGCACCGGCCCGTTGGGATCACCCTGCGCGATGATCACGGGAAAGCGGTCTGTGCCGCCAGTCGGCAGGTCGACGGCATCGAACCAACCGGTTGTGCGCTCGCGGGGCCGCGCGACGGCGGTTCCGATGTTTAGCGGCATCACAGTGCCTCCCGCGCGCGCAAAACCAGCCGATAGGCGGCATACACCGCCGGGTTGTATACCTTATCCCAGGCGCCCACACTGCGGACCACCCGCCCCCCAAAACCCCGCTTGAAGCCGTAGACACCCCACAGCCCGTCACGGCGTTCTTGGAACTCAGCTTCGAGGATCTCCTCATCGGCATCCGGGATGCCCCACATATCATAAACGGTGCAGCCTTTTTCGCGTGCCCATTCCATGGCCGCCCACTGCAATCCATAGGTCGGCATGCGGTTGCGCTCTTTGCTGGATGATGCCCCGTACAGATAGTAAGCGCGGTCACCCCATTGGAAGGCCATCAGGCCAGCCAGATCCTGCCCTTCGTAGGAGGCCATCAGCAGGACGGCGTGATCGGGCGCAAACAGATCGAAGGCCATCTGGTGGTAGGCCTCACTGTGCACACCGAAGTCATTGCGCTCCCCGGTGATCTCGGCCAGCTGGCTGAAGACAGCGACATCGGCGGAGTCTCCCCGGCGGATCGCGACATCACGCCGGTCACTCAGCCGGATCTTGCGGCGGGTGCTCTGGTTCATCCTGGCCATGATCGCGTCCGGGGCGTCATCGACATCGATCAGGACGGTGCGCGGCGGCTGCACGGTTTGCTCGGATTCGCGCCAGCCGTGCTCTGCCAGCAGATCGCGGATGGCCTCCGAGTCGGTGGCGTCCGGCTCGATCTTCACAAAGGCGGTGCCGATGCCATCGAGGGCGGCCAGCACCGCATGGACATGCTGGGGCTGGTCCCAGTCCACCACAGGGCCGCGCGGCACATAGGCGAACTGGCCCAGCGGCAGCCGCCGGGTCAGGACGAGTGCCCCGCCGATCATCTCATCGCCCTGCTGCACGGCGATGAGATGATCCTGCCAGCCGAACTGGGCCTTCAGTTGGCCCCAACGTGCCGTCTGCAGCAGTGAGCCGCCGCGGGTTTCGACGAAAGAATCCCAGACCGCGGGGTCCGGGGTGACTACGGTTGCCATGGTCCCTCCTTGTTGAGCTACCGGTCCATTATAGCGAACCTGCATAACGAAGCTGTTATGCGGCCCCACCAACCGGATCGCTGTGCTATAATGACCTCAATTCGCATTATCAAGACGCTTAAGAGGCAGAATCTATGGCCAAGCTGCTGTTGATAGATGATGATCCCACAATTCTGGAGATGTTCAAGCTGGCGTTGAGCAAAGCAGGCTTTGAGGTCATCACAGCCAAGGATGGTGACGAGGGGCTTGCGGCCTTCGCCGAGCAGAAGCCGGATGTTTGCGTGGTCGATATCGCGATGCCCGGCATTGACGGCTACGAGGTCGCCGAACGCATCCGCGACAGCGACCGGTCCGATATCCCCGTTATCTTCCTGACCGCCCACGATCAAAGTGTGATGCGCGCGCACGCCGATGAAGTCGGTGTGGACCTGTACTTGAAGAAGCCGATCCGCCCGGCGGATCTGGTCACCCATATCAAGAAGCTGGTCAAGCCCTAACCTGCCGTGGTACCGTATACGGCATGGGAGATGATGTAGCGTCGCAGGCTGTCCGCGGCGCATTTTTCAACACACTCGGCAACTACGGCATTGGCATCGCAGCCTTTCTGCTGGGGATTGCCGTCTACAACCTGATCAGCCCGGAGGCAAACGGCCTGTTTGCTACCGGCATGTTGATTATGATGATCTTCGCTCGGGTCAAGCTGTGGGGGCTCAATGCCCTGTTGATCGCGGCTGAGGACCCCGATGACCTGGAGATCTCCACGCAGTTCTGGCTGAGTGTGTCGCTGAGCACGCTGGTTCTGCTGCTCATCGTGATCGCCTCGCCGCTGCTCAGCCTCCTCTACACAACCGAGCAAATCCTGATGGCCGTGGCGCTGGCGTTCATCGCGATTTTCGAGCATGAAGGCGCTGCGTCCACACCGCAGAACATCCTGATGCGGGATATGCGCTACGGCGTGCTGGCCGGCCTCAACTTTGCGGCAGTTACGGCCATGCTGGTTGTGCAGATCGGGGCGGCATTGGTCAACCCGACGGGGTGGGCGCTGCTGATCGGGTATGCGGTCAAGACGGTTATCGTGCTCATCGGCGTGTGGTGGGCCACACCGCGCCGCCCCAAGCTGCTGTTTTCCATGGAGCGGGCCCGGCGCATGATGCGGCAGGGAGCGAAGCTGCTGTGGGGCGGGCTGGGCACCTTTCTCGCCTACCGGTATGACGATATCATCGTGCAGGCGGTAAGCGGCCAGCGCGCACTTGGTCTGTACGACCGGGCATACAGCTGGTCCCTGATGCCGATGGCGATCATCGGCGGCATTTTGGGTGTCAGCGCGCCAACGTACGCCAAAGCACGGATCAACCGGGCAAGCCTGACCGAAGCCGTGACGGCCATCTTTGACGTGATCGCCCTGATCGCGCTGCCAGCCTCCTTTGGATTGGTGGTGGTTGCGCCGGAGTTCACTGCCGCCCTCTTCCCGGATTGGACGGCGGCCACCGGCATGATCCAGATGTTGGTGCTGTATTCGCTCTTCCGGCCTATGAACGACAGCATCGGGTCGCTGGCGCCCACCCTTGACCGGGTGGAAGTACAGCGCCTCTACGGGATCACACAGTCCGTGACGATGCTGGTCGCTGCTACGGTCCTGACGTTGGGCTTTGACAGGCTGTTCGCCAGCCCGACGGCGGGCGCGCTGGGGGCGGCCCTGGCCGCAGGGCTAACGGTGGTCGTCGGGTTTGCGGTGCTGTATCACGGTCTGCTGCGCGATACGGTGGATGTACACTATGCGCAGGTATTCGCAGTGCCGCTGCTGGCCTCAGCAGTGGCAACCGCAGCCGCCTTTGGCGTCCATGCGGCCGTTGCCCCCCTGAGCCCCTGGGTTGGGCTTGGCATTAAGTTTGCCAGCTTTTCGCTGGTCTATCTGCTGGTGCTGCTGGCCTTTAACCGGGCCCGGCTGATCGGGCGCATCACGCAGGTGATCGCCATTCTGCGGCCCAAGGAGGCCTGATGATGTTTGCCGCCGATATCGCTGAATTAATCGCTTGTCTGCGTGACTACGCTGCGGGCCCTGTCGATTGGGACCAGCACACCGGGGACCGCCCCAAAGATTGGAACCGGCACGAGACACTGGCCCATCTGGTGTCGGTAGCTGTGGTCTTCAACCGGGCAGCGGAGGCAGCCCGTGACGGATCGCCGCTGGTGATCGAAGGCATCACGCGGCGCGAGGATCTGCGCGCGTGGAACACCACCCAGATTGCGCACTTTGTGCAGGATGCCCCCTCTGCGCTGCTGGACCGGCTGGAAGCAGAACTCAGGCGCAGTGCCACCCTGCACGACACGATGCCGCCGGAAGCGCACGACCGCACCGCCTTCCTGAGGATCTACAACCACCCGGCGCGCGCCATCGACTTTTTGGACTGGCAGCTTTCACATGCCGCCGCCGTGCACGCCGCCCAGATCACACGGCCTGCGCTGCCCCTGTGGCAGTCCTTCTCTGAGGGCCTGATCGCGCGCAATGTGGACCGCTTCATGCGGCACTTTCGGGTCGCGTACTGGCCGGAATACGGCGGCGGGGAACACGTCGCGCTTGATTTTGCCGTCAACAGCGTGGGCACCTGGCATCTTACGGCGGCGCCTTCCGGGGGCGGCGGGGGAAAGGGGCCCCACCCACACGCCGATCACCGGCTGGTCTTTGCACGGCCGGAGGTTCTTTTTGCGGTCTTCACGCGGCACACTCTGCTGCCGGATGCGCTGCGCGGCGGCGATCTGACAATTACCGGGGATGCCCGCACTGCCCTTGATGTCCTCAGTCGATTTACGCCAGCACCGCCACGATGAGATATCCGGCGACCTGGTTTATACTGTATGGGTCGCACGCACAGTAGAGAGGCCCCTCGTCCGTTATGAAAACCTGGTACCGTTACGAACCCCCGCAGGCATACAAACAGTGGATGGTCCACATTCTCGTCACGGCTCTGATGCTCGTGATCATCGGCATTGTGGCGCTGCTGCGCAGCACCCTTCCGATTCTGGTCAGCCCGGTTGTGGTCACCCTTGTGTTTCTACTCGCCTTCGCTGCCGTACCCCTCATCGCGACCGCGTACACCACCGCTGATCTGGCCACTGACGCCGATGGCATCCATGTGGATGTGCTCGGCCTCTTCCGGCATGAGGTCAGTTGGGCCATGCTGCGCTACGCGAGCGTCTGGGAGATCGCGCCGCCGCCGTACGTACGCTATCTGACTCTGCGGCAGTGGGACACGGTCTATGTGGTTTACGTTCCGGGGCTGCGTGGAATGGCAGCCAACGGCGTTTTCTATGGATTGGGGCGTGTGTCCGCCTTGGTCATCACCCCGGACCACACCAACAGTGACAGGCTGCTGCGCCGCATTAAACACCTGCAGCACCCGATGGGCAAGAAGAAACCGCGCTACACACGCCTGAAAGAGTGACCGCCATGCAAAACAAAACCCTCTGGCAGCGCTTTACGGCGTTTATGGGATGGAACCGCACCAGCTACGCGATGTTCGGCGCGTTCCTGCTGACGTGCGGGGTAATTGTGTATGTGTGGTGGCCGCTGGCTGAAGAGTACATCGCACTGATCATGGGTGAGCGGGGCGACTGGTGGAATCGCATCGACTGGCTGTTGATCGGCATCTGGCTGGTGATGTCCCTGCTGATCATGTGGCATGCCGATCTGCGCCGCGACCTGCCCATTGTGTTTGTGGGGCTGGCGGGCGGCCTTGTGATCGAGAGCTGGGGCACGCAAACGGAGCTGTGGACCTATTACACACTGGAGCGCCCTCCCCTGTGGATCATCCCGGCGTGGCCGGTTGCCGGTCTGAGTGTGGACCGGATCGTGCGCATGGTCGAACCGCGCGTGCCGGCGTGGCGGCGCGGGTTCGAGGCCGCTTACTGGCTGATCTTTCCCACGTTTTTCGCCCTGATGCTGATCTTCGTATGGCCCACCATCGGCAAATCGCTGACGGTGGCGTCACTGGTGCTGTGCGCGCTGCTGATCGCCACGCCAACCGATCACCGGGTGGCCGTGATCACGTTTCTGTCTGGCGCGGGTCTGGGCATCTTCCTTGAACTGTGGGGGACCACCCGCCTCTGCTGGACCTACTACACGCTGGAACAGCCGCCGTTGTTCGCCGTGCTGGCACACGGTATGGCGGCCATCGCCTTCTGGCGAGTGACCGCCCTATTAGCCATGCTGTGGCGGCGGATCCGGCCTGCGGATCGCACCGCTGCCGCCACGGATTAGGCCCCGTCGCGCAGTGCCGCGGCGATCTGCTGGGCAGCGTGCGCATCCACTTTGTGATGCACATCGCGCTGCGGGAAGGGGATCTCGATCTCGGCGCGGTTCAGCGCATCGTAGATGGCGGTGTTCACCGCGTCCTGGATGTACTTGACATCGATGGGCACATTGACCCAATAGCGCACCGCAAAGTTCAGGGATGAGTCACCGAACTCGATGAAGAGCGCTTCGATGGGCCTGCCTTGGATCACGTGCTCGCTTGCCTGGACCGCCTCGATGATGGTCTGGCGCGCCTTTTCTATCTCCGTGCCGTACGCCACGCCGACAGTCGTCTCCGCCCGGTAGAGGGTATCCGGGTAGGACTGGTTCACCACGAGGCTCTTGCCGATTACAGAGTTAGGCACGATCACCATGCGGTTGTCCAGCGTGAGCACCCGCGAGCTGCGCAGCCCGATATCCTGCACATCACCGACCGTCTCAAGATCCTGGATCTCGATGCGGTCGCCGATGCGGTAGGGCTGGTCGAGGATGATCAGAAAGCCGCTGATGGTATCTTCCAGGGCGGCCTGGGCAGCCAGGGCAATCGCCAGGGAGGTGATCCCCAAGGTGGCAACCAGACCCTGCACGTCAACCCCGAACTGGTCGAGGATCATGATCGCGGCAATGGCGATCACAATGGCGCGCAGGATCCGGCGGAAGAAGGGCAGCAGCTGTTCGGTGGCCTCAACTTCCCGCGTGGTTTCCAGCTCGCCCTGGTACCAGTCAAAGAAGTTGCCAGCCAACCGCAGAATGATGGTCATGCCGGCCACCACATACAGGATGAAGAATACCCGGCTGGCGGCTATATCCCAGCTTTCCGGCAGGAACTCCAGCCGCGAGTAGGCGACCTCCGCCACAAAGACCACCAGCAGCCAGTACAGCGGGATCACGGCGGCGTTAGCCAGGTCGTCATCAAGGGAGCTCGTCGTGCGGGCCGTCAGCCGCAGGTTGACACGGGTCATCAGCAGGCGAACCAGCCACCGCCCGATGGTCCGGGCTGCCAGCACCAGCCCGATTGAAATGGCCAGTTGGATCAGATCGGTAGTTTCAAGTCCAAACATTTAGCTGAGTACTGCCTCGATGTAGGTCATCGCCTCGTCCATGGTCGCAAAGTACAGGACGTTGATCTTACCATACTGCGTCTGATTTGTACTCTGCGCGGCGAGCTGGATCAGATCATCACCGCCCACGTAGATCGGGCGCACGCGCGGGTCGGCGATCGACCCGGGGCCGCCCTGGGTTTCAGCACCGAGCGCCTGCACCACCTCGCCGAACTTGTATTCGGCCTGCGTGAAGTCGGTCACCCGGAAGATCAACCGGTCGGTCCATCCATCCATCAGGCTGGCAACCTCCTCAATGATGCGCGGGGTTTCGGTTTCCCAGTCAAAACTATCCGTAATCCGGATAATCACCACGGGCTTGTCGGGCAGCTGCTCAACAACAAAGGACACAGGTCCCTCCTCATTTGGTCTTCGCTTGCGGCCCCATTATACAACGATTGGAACCCGCGTGCGGAGTATGGTATAGTTCACGTTCGTAGTTCGCAGTAAGAGGAGAGTTTATTGTGCCGAACATCAAATCAGCCAAGAAGCGGATGCGCCAGAACGAAAAGCGGCGGATGCGCAACCGTTTTCACCTGGGCAAGATGCGTTCCGCGGTGAAGCGGGCGCGCAAAGCCATGGAAGAGGGCGACTCGGAAAACGCCCCGGAACTGGTCCGGCAGGCCACCAAACAGCTTGACCACGCCGCCAGCAAAGGCGTTATCCATAAGAACAAGGCCGACCGCACCAAGAGCCGCCTGATGAAGCAGCTCAACACATTGGACACCGCCTCATAACCCACTAAAGCCGGAGCACATGCTCGCGGCTTTTCTTTTGCCGCCTGATGGTGGTGTGGGTGGGCTTACCGGTGTGGCCGGGGACTAGCCCCACTCCTCAGCATGGACAACCATGCGCAGCAGATCGCCGCTCTGGCCGCCCGGCAGATCGTACGCCTTATCCAGCCGCCCGTTGACCGTCATACCCACAGCACGGTAGCAGCGGATCGCAGCCACATTGTCACGGAACACGTAAAGATCGGTTTTGCGCACACCAAACTGGGTGAACGCCCTTTCGATGAGGGCACTGGCAAGCGTCCGGCCCAGACCGCGTCCGCGCGCATCCGGGGCAATGATCACACGTGCCAGCCGCGCTGTGCTCTCCGCCAGCATCACGATCTCACCGTAGCCAACCGGGATGCCGCTGCACAGCAGCGTGTAGGCCCGCCGCCGGTGGGCTTCGCGGTTTAGGAGGTCAAAGTGAGCGTCCAGGTCGGCCCGGCGCAGCGGGTAGGTGAAGCGCGTGCCGCTCCAGTAAAGCAGCATCATGGGCGAATCGATCCAGCCGAGCAGGCAGTCGATATCCGTGCGCGCCGCGCGCCGCAGCGTGGTCAATCGCCCGCCTCCGAGGCAGGTGGTTCGATCATCAGTGAGGAGAGATGTGATGAGTCCTCGGATGTGCCGTCGCTGTTGTTGGTGTGTACGGGTTCATCGGGGATGAACCGGTACCCGACCCCACGGACGGTCACAATATGGTGGGGCTTGCCGGGCTCCGGCTCAACAGCCTCGCGTATCCACCGCACATGGACATCTAAAGTGCGTGTGTCGCCCACGTAATCCGTGTTCCACACCTTCTGCATGATGACACTGCGTTCGAGCGTTTGGTCAGGATGGGCCAGAAAGACTTCCAACAGTTTGGCAGCTTTCGGCGTGAGGCGTTTTTCACGCCCGTAAGCCGACACCAGCCGCAGTTCCGGGGCAAAGGTGATCTCGCCGGTTTCGATGGTGTGTTCGGCTTCACCCACTGGCAGCAGGCGCTGCACCCGGTTGAGCAGTTTACGTGAGGTAAAGGGCATCACCAGTGCGATATCCGCGGGGCTGTCCTTGCGGACGTTCTCTTCAGTTCCTTCGGGCATCACGTGGATGACGGGTACAGCGTCCAACGCTTTGACCAGGCTGCCGCATATCCGCGCCCCGCTGGAACCCAGCGACGACGCGTTAAGCACAATGAGCGTGGGCACCTCCTGGCGGGCAGCGGCCAGTGCACGTCGACCACTGGTCACGATTGTCAGGCGATATCCTTTGCGCTTCAGCGAGGCCGCGAATGTGCCATCTTTGCCGCTGTCGCGTTCGATCAGCAGGAGGTGATGCTTGTTCATAAGGTCGATTATTGTTGACTCTGGGGTTTTGGCGCAACCTAAAAAGAGGGTCGCGCCAAAACCATCGTAGACAAGGGTAAGATAAAGAATACAACTTCAGAGCCAAACCGACCAGCATGAATGGGCTAAATGCGTTATGCTAAGGAGCGATCGCACACTCCGCTTCACCTTCGTGAGCAGGTCCTTCTGCGTGGCCCAACTGAGGAGAACGACATCACAGCAGCACATATCACAGAGTTCGCCGACCGGGCGGATATAGCTCCTTTTATCAATGTGTGGCAGCAGCGCCACGAGATGGTCCTGCGCGATGCCTTGACCATACAAAGTATTCCCGCGCCAACTTTTCATGAGGGCGAGCGCGCGCATCGCCTGCGTGACTGGCTGGCTGACAGCCGGTTGAGCAACATCTCGATTGATGAGGTGAACAACGTGTATGCCCGGCTGCCCGGCGCGGATCCCTCCCTGCCCGGCCTGCTGGTCAGTGCCCATCTGGATACCGTGTTCCCCGGCGAGGTCGACTTACGCACACGGCGGTCACGGGCGCGCATCCATGGGCCGGGCCTTGGGGACAACAGCCTCGGCCTCGCGGCGATGCTGAACCTGGCACGTGTGCTCGCCGAACACGAGCATACACCGCCCTGCGACATCTGGTGGGTGGCGACAGTCGGCGAGGAGGGGCTCGGCGATCTGCGCGGCATGCGGGCCGCTGTGGACACGCTTGGCGACCGGCTGGGCGCAGCGATCGTCTTGGAGGGGATCGGGTTGGGCAAAGTCTACAATGCCGGGCTAGGCGTACGCCGTCTGCGCGTGGATGTGCGCGGCCCGGGCGGGCACAGCTGGCTGCACCCCAACCGGCCCAGCGCCGTGCATTTTCTGCTGGA
>JAADYX010000108.1 GCA_010092885.1 Chloroflexota bacterium
CCGGTTGTGTTGGCACTCTATCGCGCGCCCGTGTCTGTGGAGCAGCCGCATGATGCACCGGCGCGCTGGGAACGCATTCCGTTGGTAGCGGCAGCCGCCGCTATCGTGATCGTTGGCATTGTGCCGGTCAGTCTGCTTATTGAACCGATCATCCTTGCTTTGGGAGGTTTGCCGTGACGCTGCTTGCACCACCTGCTGCCTTTCTGATTTACGCTCTGCTGGTTGGGTTAGTCCTATGGCTGAGCAGCCGGTTGGCACCCCGCAGCCGTGCAGATGGTCCACACACGTCGGTGTACGCCAGCGGTGAGCAGCTGTCGAGCCGCCCTGCGTCGCCGGGCTACCAGCCCTTCTTCGCTGTGGCGCTGTTTTTCGCGGTGCTTCACCTCGGCGCGCTCATGATCGGCAGCGGGGATCTCTCGCCGTCAACGGCTGTATATATCGGCGGCCTGATCATCGCGCTGCTGGCTCTGATACTTGGCTGACGGAGGATACTGATGGAACCGATTTTAACCTGGGCTCGTGTGAACTCCATTTGGGCGGTCCACTTCAACAGTGGGTCGTGCAATGGCTGTGATATTGAGATCTTGTCTACCCTGACACCCTATTACGATGTGGAACGCCTCGGCATTGAGCTGCGCGGCAGTCCGCGCCACGCCGATGTGTTGGTGGTGACCGGCGCCGTCACTCGGCAGGCCCGCGACCGGCTGCTGCGCATCCACGCGCAGATGCCCGACCCGGCCTTTGTAATGGCTGTCGGTACGTGTGCCATCGGCGGCGGTGTTTTCCAAGGATGCTACAACGTGGTTGGCAGTGTCAGCGATCTACTGCCTGTGGATATGGCTGTGCCGGGCTGCCCACCGCGGCCAGCGGCAATCATCGCGGGGTTTGCCGCTCTGATGGAGCGCATCCGGAAGGGAGAACCCGCATGACAACCGCCGACAAACTGCACGATCTGCCCCTGACTGAAACAGACACCAACCGGCTTGAGATGCCCGTTGAGATAGACGATCTCGTCAGTGTGTCTCAGGTGCTCAGCGAGTGGGGCTATCTCGCGGCGATCACAGGGCTTGACCATGGTGACCGGCTTGAGGTGCTGTACCACATCTGCCACGGGCCGGACGTAATTACGCTGCGTGTCTCCCTTGATCCGCAGGCACCCACGGTCGACAGCCTGCATCCGGTGTTTCCGCAGGCAGGCACCTATGAGCGCGAACTGATGGAGATGTTCGGCGTCGAGGTGCGCGGCACGCCGGATAGAAGCCGCCTGCTGCTGCCTGATGACTGGCCCGCCGACGAGTACCCCCTACGTAAGGAGGCCAGCGATGACTGAACGCTTTACGATCCCCATCGGACCGCAGCATCCGGCACTTAAGGAACCTGCTCACTTCGCCTTTACGGTGGAGGGTGAAACCGTCACGTCAGCCTCAGTGCGGTTGGGCTATGCCCATCGCGGCATTGAAAAGGCTGCTGAAACACGCACCTTCATCCAGGATCTCTATCTGATGGAGCGTGTATGCGGCATCTGCTCGCACATCCATGCCAGCACCTTTGCACGCGCGGTGGAAGAGCTGGCAGGCGTCACGGTACCTCCACGCGCCCGCATGATCCGTACGTTGGTAGCGGAGCTGGAACGCATCCACAGTCATCTGTTGTGGTTGGGTGTCGCTGCGCATGATGCCGGGTTTGAGGCGCTGTTCATGTACAGCTGGCGTGACCGTGAGACCATCATGGCCGTGCTTGAGTCGCTGACCGGCAACCGGGTCAACTACTCAGTGAACGTGCTGGGCGGTGTAAAATGCGATATCACACCGCAACTCGACACACAGATCCGCGAGGCGGTGGACTATCTGCAGGAGCGGACCGAGCACTACCTGCATGTCGTTAACACCGACCGGGTGTTCCTGAAGCGCACAAAGGGTATCGGTGTGATGTCCACCGAACAGGCCATACGCTGGGGCGTGGTCGGGCCACTGGCCAGGGCATCCGGCGTACCACGGGATATTCGGGTGGAAGCACCGTATGATGCCTACGCTGACTTCCCCATTGACATAGTGCTTGACGACGCGGGCGATCTGGCCGCACGTTTCACCGTCCGGCTGCGCGAACTGTTCGAGACGTACCGTCTGATCCGCGCCCTGTTGGACAATCTGCCGGAGGGCGACCTGACCACCCGGTTCCCGCGGCGCATCAAGCAGGCAGGTGAGGTCATTGTGCGCAGTGAAGCGCCACGCGGCGAACTGTTCTACTTTGTCCGTACGGAAGGCGGCAGCAGCCCGTCGCGGGTGAAGGTCCGTACGCCGACTCTGCCCAATATGCATTCCGTGCTGGAACTGGCAGTGGGCGCCCAACTGGCCGATGCGCCAATGATCCTGGCCGGTATCGATCCGTGCTTTTCCTGCAATGACCGCACCAGCCTGATCCGCCGGGGCGGCGAGCAGGATATCTGGTCTTGGGAAAAACTGCGGCAGTATGGAATCGAGGTGTACCGTGCTTGATGATCTGTTTGCCCTGCTGGTCTTCCCCGGCGGCCTGTTCGTTGTTGTGTGCGGACTGGTCTACATGTGGCTTAACCGCAAACTGATCGCCCGGCTGCAGAACCGGATCGGGCCCCGCTGGTTCCAGCCCGCCGCTGATACTATGAAGCTGCTCGGCAATGAGGAGATCATGCCTGCCGGTGTGGATCCGGTGTTGTTCCACCTGTTTCCGCTGCTGGCGGCAGCGGGTGCCCTGACCGCGGCCCTTTATGTTCCATTGGGCGGTGTGAACCCGGCCTTCAGCTTTGAGGGTGATCTGATTGTGACGATCACGCTGCTGGGCCTGCTGACCCTCATGACCGGTCTGGCCGGCAGCCTGAGCGCTGATCGCTTCGCGCTGGTGGGCGCCAACCGCACTCTGACACAGCTCTTCTCCTATGAGGTGCCCTTCCTGCTGGCCTTGCTGGGGCCGGCGTTGGCCGCCGGGAGTTGGCAGCTTCAGGAGATACTGGCGTCACATGGCGGCCGCTGGCTGCTGATTATGCAGCCCATTGGTTTTGTGGTCGCCATCTTGGGGCTGCTTGGCAAGCTGGAACTGCACCCATTCGATGCACCCGAGGCCAATACAGAAATCGTCGCGGGCGCGTTGACCGAGTACAGTGGGCGTGGTCTGGCGCTCTTCTACCTGAGCCGTGGCATTGAACTGGTTATCGGCCTGACACTGGTCAGCGCGCTCTACCTCGGCGGCATCGGATCGCCTCTGGCCTTCCTGGCCAAGACGCTGGGCCTGCTGTTGGGCATCACCCTGATCGAGGCGTTGATGACCCGCCTGCGCATTGACCAGACGGTCAGCCTCTGGTGGCGGTTGATGTCAGTGGCGGTGTTGGTACAGTTGCTGATCGTTGTGATTGTAGGGAGGATATGATGGCTTCAATGCTTGGTGATGCACTCAAGGCTCTGGTCAACAAACCGGCGACCCGGCGCAGCTTGCCGCCTCCACCCGAGCGGGTTCGCTCCGCGCTCATGTGGGTTCGAGAGGACTGCACGGGGTGCGGCCTGTGCGCGATGGAATGCCCGGCTGATGCCCTTGAGGTAACCGTCATTGACCGCAAGGCGAAGCGCTTTGTGCTCAAGCACGATACGGGTAAATGCATCTATTGTGGGCAGTGCGTTGTGAGCTGCAATCGGGATGCGATCATCATGCGCCCGGAAGGCGGACCACCTCCGGCAGCGGATACCAGTGACATGGTGGTCGTTTTCGGTGAGGAAGAATGACCCGCTGTGCTTTCGTCGGTATTGGCAACCGGCTGCGCGGCGATGATGCGGCCGGTCCGCTTGTCATCGACCGGCTGCGGGCTGCTTTGCTGGACGGCGAGCGTTTTCTGCTCCTTGACGCGGGCAGCGCCCCGGAGAACATTACCGGGGTGCTGCGCCGCTTTGCTCCTGACTTTGTGCTGCTGGTTGATGCCGCCGATCTCGGTCTGGCACCGGGATCCTGGCAGCTGCTCGATCCGGCGGTGTGCACTGGATTGGGCTCAGGCCATACCATGCCGCTCTCCGCGTTGGCACGCTATCTCCGGATGGAACTGGGCTGCTCGGTGCGGCTGCTCGGCATCCAACCGGACTCGACCGTCTTTGGCGAAGCGGTTTCAACAGAAGTCGAGCAGGCAGTGGGCGACATAGGCCGCTGGTTGGCTGAGCTTGCATGCTCAGATCTGGGTGTACTTCAGCGCTCATTGGTCCACCATGCCCACAATCCATAACGCCCGTCGAGCGTAATGGTGCCACCAGGCAGGCCGCCCCCCCAACACCTTTCGAAAAGCGGTTTGGGGCTCTCCTCGCACTGCTTCATGAGTACAATTTCTTCCGGCGGTGCAGTCGCCCAACCGATTTCAGGACGCAGTGGGTCAATCCGGTAGCCACCCTCGGCCCACGGCACGTAGAACGGTTCAGCTGGAGGAACGAAGCC
>JAADYX010000109.1 GCA_010092885.1 Chloroflexota bacterium
GAGCATGCGCACTTCCTGGCGGGCGGCTGCGACGCGGTGGTCGCCAAACCGGTGAACATCGACACGCTGATGGAGGCCATGGCCCGGCACATCACCATGGACCTGAGCTACCAGACCGCCGCCCCGGACTACCACGAGACCGACTCCGCGCTGTCGCTGCCTTCACCCAAGCGGCTGGCGGTCTACCCCGTGGAAACGATCCGCGCGATGCAGCAGGCAGCCAGCATCGCCGATATGGAGGAGACCCTCCGGCTGATCGAGACCCTGCGCGACCGCGATCACAAGCTGGCTGATGCGCTGGCCACGCTGGCCCACAACTTCCGCTTTGACCGGATCATCGGCCTGTCTGAAGCGGCGCTGGTTCTGATCGATCTGGACGTGTGGGGGCGGGCAGGCTCAACGTGAAGATCGACCCCTGGCCCGGTGTGCTTTCCACGCTGACCGAACCGCCGTGCGCCTGCGCCACCGACTCCACGATGGCGAGGCCCAAGCCGGTCCCTTCCTCCTGATAGGCGTTGTCCGCCCGGTAGAAACGCTGGAAGATCTTCAAGAGGGCCTCTGGCTCAATGCCGATGCCGGTATCGGCCACGCGGATAGATACCTCACCCTCAGACAGGCACCACGCCACGCGCACCTCGCCGCCCTGCGCCGTGTACTTGATCGCGTTGCTGATCAGGTTGTGCAGGGCCCGGCTGAACTGCGCCCGGTCCAGCCTCACGGCGACCGCGTCGGCTGGCGGCAGCGTGCGCAGCCGGATCCCCTTGGAAGCAGCCACCCCCTCGTGTTGGGCCAGCACATCGGCGATGATACCAGCCAGATCGGTGATCTCCGGGTTGAAGTTCAGCGAGGTGCGGGTCTTGGCCAGATCCAGCACATCGTTGACAAGCTCCTCGATGTGCTGCGCCTGCCGCTTCATGCGGTGCAGATAGTCAGCCGACCTGTCGTCGAGGTCGTGCAGGCGGTGGCTGAGCAGGTCGATGTACAGCTTGATCGAGCCAACCGGGTTGCGCAGATCGTGTGACAGCGACGCGATGAACTCCTCCTGCAGGCGCGTCAACTCCTGAAAGATCTGCCGCTCCTGCTCCTGCTGCTGGCGGATGCGCAGATGCGTCTTGACGCGCAGCAGCACCTCCACCTCCTCCAGCGGCTTGACGATATAGTCCACCGCGCCCGCCTCAAACCCGGTGACCTTGTCCGCCGGGTCGGTGAGCGAGGTCATGAAGATCACGGGGACTTCGCGAAGCGTGGGGTCATTTTGGATCAGGCGGCAGACAGTGAAGCCGTCCATGCCGGGCATGATCACGTCCAACAGGATGAGGTCGGGCGGTTGGCGGCTGGCGGCCTTTAGGCCTTCCTCGCCGCTGGTCACCGCGCGGACTTTGTAGCCCTCCCGCATCAGGACCGCCCTCAGCAGGTGCAGGCTGGATATGTTGTGGTCAATTACCAGGATGTCGGCCACCATGGGTTTCCTCCCTTGGTCCGTCGTACCCTCAAGATAGACCGTTGCAGCCTGATTCTCATCCACCGAGGGTCTATCTGTCGCTGGCCGATCGACCAGTCTATGAGCGGGGCGGGCGGGTTATGCTGGGAAAAAGACGAAGAGCAAGGACTTAGCGTGATGACCCTTGACATGACTCATATCCGCAGCGAGGAACGGCTGAAGATCCTGCGTGACCTGGCGCTGATCGACGGCCCGCAGGAGACGTTCTATGACCGCATGACCATCCTGGCCAAAGCCGCCCTCAACGTGGAAGCGGCGCTGGTGAGCATGGTCGCGCGGGAGTTTCAGTTCTTCAAGAGCTGTGTCGGCATCCCACCGAAGTACGCCAAAGAACGGCACACGCATATCTCCGGCTCGTTCTGCAAACATGTGGTGGCCACCAATGAACCGCTGGTTGTGATCGATGCACGCACCGATCCGCGCGTGGCCGACCACAGCGCCATTCAGGAGCTCGGCATGATCAGCTACCTGGGCATGCCGCTGACCCTCTACGATGGCAAGCGCCTGGGGTCATTCTGCGTGTACAACTCACACCCCTACACCTGGAACGACACGGAGATCGCCATCGCGCGGGAACTGGCGCAGCTCGTGACCTATGAGATCGACCTGAAAGCCATGGCCGCCCTCGACCCGGCCTACCAGCAGCAGCTGGATGCCGCTTACAACGATCTGTTTGCCCTGATCGCCAGTGTGGACCCGGACACGCCGCAGGTGCAGTTCCTCGAACGGCTGCGCGCCGCGCGTGAGCGGTTCAACGTCTGAGGCAGCGTCCTCGCCTCAGGCCGTCAGGCGATCTACGGCGGCAGATGTCGAACCGCGGCGGCCCCGGTCGGCGGCGGCTTGGAAGTCCGGTTCGCTCAGCTGATCGCGCAGCCCCTCAAGCAGCGATTGGGCTAACTCCAGCGTGTGTTGGGGTGTATGCGTCTGCATGGTGACCATTGTCAGGATCTCGACGGCATCCGCCGGGCCGGTATCGCCATTGATGATGGCCAGCCGCGTGATGATATCGAGGATGAGCGGCGGCGAATCGCAGATGCGGGCCAGCCGCAGGCCGCGCTGCAGCACATGCTGCGCCGCCGCCAGATGGTTGAGCTGGTAGTGCGCCTCCCCCAGATAGCCCAGTGCCTGCGCGGTGCCGCAGCCGTCACCAATGCTCTCTAAGATCGCGACTGCGCGCTGCAGCGAGTCGCGCGCGGCTTCGGGCTGGCCGGTTCCCAGGTGGATGCGCCCGATGTTCTGGTGGGTTCCGGCGATCAGCAGCCGGTAGTCAATGCGGGTGGCCTGGTTGATGCACTCCTGGAAGTGCATGCGCGCGTCCTCGTAGCGCTCCTGCGCGAAGGCCACACGCCCCAGATGGTTGTATGTGTACGCCAGCAGCCATGGATCGCCGGTGGGCAGCTTGAGCGCGAGGCATTCCTCATGGAGTTGGCGCGCCTTTTCAATGTTGCCCAGGGTGAACGTCACCGCGCCCAGGTTGTTGAGCGCCACCGACTCGCCCCATGTATCGCCCAGGCGGCGGCGGAGCTTCCGGCTTGTTTCCATGTATTGGGCCGCCATCGAGTAGTCACCGCGGTGGTAGGCAAGCGGGCCGAGGATATCCAACCCGAAGGCGACTTCGTCTTCTGCCTGCACGGCGCGGGCTGTGCGCACGCACGCCGCAACCAGATCCTCGGCCTGCTGGTAGTCCCCCAGCCGGTACAGGAACCATCCCTGCCGGGCCTTCAGCCGGTTGTACAGGCGCATGGTATGTGCCTCAGCGTGACCGGCGAACGCGCGGGCTGCCGCCTCAAACAGATGCAGGCCCTCCACGAACTGGCTGCGCATCTCGTGGAAGAACCACAGCGTGTCGGCGGCCTGTTCCAACAGGACAATCGAGCGGTTGGCGGTCGCCATACGCCATGCCGCGCGGATATGCTCCACATCGCTGCTGATGCGGGCCAGCATCTCCGCCTGCTGCGGGCCTTTGATTTTGCGCCCCAGCCGCTGCGCGAGGCCCAGATAGTATTCGGCGTACGCGCGGCGCGTGCGCCCGCTGTAGGGCTGTTCGTGCAGCTTCTGCGCCGCGTACTGCCGGATGCTTGCGAGCATCTCAAAGCGGCCCGAGGCCGTCTGCTGGATCAGGGAGTGGTCAACCAGGCGGCTGAGCATGTGCAGATCGGCCCCGGCGATGGCCGCAGCGGCCTCCCGATCAAAGGCGGCCTGGAACACCGACAGACGGCAGAACGCCGCGCGCTCGTCCTCGTCAAGCAGCAGCCAGGAATGCTCAAAGACGCCCTGTAGACTGCGGTGCCGCGGCGGGACGCCGGTAGCCGTGCTGTGCAAAAAGTCAAGGCTGCGCTCGATCTCCGCGCGGATCGCGCCGGTGGGCAGCATGCGCCGCCAGGAGGCAGCCAGCTCGATGGCCAACGGCATGCCATCCAACGCGCGGCACACCGCGAGCACGGCGGGCAGTTCGGCATTCAGGTCGAAGTCGGGGGCGGCGGCACGGGCGCGCTCAGCGAACAGACGCACCGCGCTGAAGCCGGTCACATCCGGGTCGTGGGGATGCTGCGGGTCTGTCTCTTATACACATCT
>JAADYX010000110.1 GCA_010092885.1 Chloroflexota bacterium
TCTTTTCCCTGACCTATCACTTCGCCATCGACCCGGAGCGCTACACCCGCTTCTGGCAAGCGCCGATCCGCTATCATGGCAACATCTGGATCATCAACCCGTTGCTGCGCATCGTGAATGCATATGCCACCGCGCTGGAACTCGCGTTGGGCCGCATCCCGACGATGTCCGCCGCCCTGGCCGCCGAGCAATATCAGGAGACAATGCAGGCCGCGGCGGGGGTCGATCCGAACCAACGGCTGCCCCTGATGACCGACTGGCGCGAATGGGGTGGCGCGGGGCTGCTTTCCGCAGCGCTGGTCGCCGCCATCCTGATCCCCAACCCGCAGCAGGATGTGCTCGCTCAGCAGGCCGCCGTGGAAGAGGCCATCGCAGAGGAGATCGAGCGCATCGAATCGCTGCGCGAGCGCATCGAAGCCGACGAGACCCTGACCGCTGAAGAGCGCGAAGAGGTGCTTGAGATCCTCGACAACACCATCGAGACGCTTGAGCAGAACAACATCTCGCAGGAAGAGGCGGTTGCCGCCATGGAGCAGGCCGAGCAGGACCTGCGTGACCTTTCCGAGGAATTCGCCGATGAGCGGCAGGAGGCGCTCGAAGAGGCCGCTGGTGCCCTCGATGGCACACCCGCCGATGAAGTCGGTGAAGCGCTGGAAGAGGGCAGCCCGCTCGAAGCAGCCGAAGCGCTGAGCGACCTTGACGTGGAAAACCTCACCCCGGAAGAGCAGGAGCAGCTGGCTGAGGCCCTTGAGCAGGCCGCGGGCGAGCTCGCCGACTCCAACCCGGAGCTGAGCGAAGCGCTCCAAGAAGCCGCTGATGCGCTGCAGAACGGCGATCTGGCTGGCGCGCAGGAGGCCCTCGAAGAGGCCGCTGATGATCTGGCCGCCGCTGCCGGAGAAAACGTCGAGCAGGTGGAAGAATTCGCCGATGAGCTGGACCGTTCAGCCAGCGACGTTGCCTCAGCGGGCAGCGAAGGTCAGGGTACGGGTGAGGCCAACCAGCCCGGCGCGGGCGGCATGGGCCAATCCCAGCCGGGCGGCCAGGGCAGCCAGGAAGGCGAAGGCGGCGCAGGCGGTGGCGCGGGTCGTGGTGAAGACCAGGGCGGCGCGGTCGGCAGTGCCGAAGGCGACAGCATGGATACTGACAACGGCCCCGGCGACGGCGGCGAGACCGAGTATGAAGGCATCTACGCGCCAGAGCGCATCGGCGGTGAGGGCGGCGAAGAAGTCGACATCCCCGGCGATCCGGGCGCGGGCGAGCCGACCGGTGTCGAGGGCGACTTCGCCGAGAACCCGGAGGGCGACTCAACCGTCTCCTACGATGAGGTCTTCGGTGACTATGACGATGCCGTCAATGAGGCGCTTGACAACGGGTATATTCCGCTGGGCCTGCGTGACCTGATCCACGACTACTTCAGCGGTCTCGACCCCGACAACTAGTGAACGACAGACAGAAAGAAGACCCCGGTGCTACACCACCGGGGTCTTCGCTAGATCTTGCCTGAGCGTCACAGGCAGTATATGCTTGCTGCCTGTGTCACAATTAACCGAAGTGGACGACGTTGTGCGTAATCTGATCGCGCTGCTGTGCCTATCTGTACTGCTGGCGGCCTGTGGCGGCCAGCCCACAGGTGAACCGACTGCCGACCAGCCTGCCGAAACCGAGGCTGCCGCTCCACCTACCGATCCGCCGACCGCGGAACCCGCCGGGCGGCCGCTTGATCCCATCGCGCAGGCGGTGTACGAGCGCGCCCAGAACAGTGACCGCGTGCAGGCCACGCTGTTTATGCTGTTGGCCGCGCCCATTGAAGGCGGCCAGCAGGTTGTCTTCCAGTATGAGGATGAGTTCAACGAGCAGACAATCGGCTGCCGCGGCTACGCGCTCACCCTGTTGCAGGAGGACACCACCTACCGCCTGTCGGATATCTCCGTGGCCTGCGGTCCGCTGGACCCCGGGACTCCGATTGTGGCCTTCACACCCAGCGAACCAACCGCTTTTGTCGGGGAAGGGGGGCTGCCGGGCCGCGTGGTATACGGCGTGATCTACGATGAGGCCGTTGTCGCGATCAGGGTGTTCGATGCCGAAGGCGAAAACGTGCCCGCGCTGATCAACGGGGGCGGGTACATCGCGGTGCTGCCAGCCGATGCTCAGATCGAGCAGGTGGTCGCATATGATGCCGATGGCGCTATACTCATCGAGACGGCGCTGACATCACAGCCCTGAGTTCGGGATCAGACCTGGAACTTATGTTATCCTAACGAGGGGCAACCACAGAGGGGCAGCTATCCGACTTATGATGCCGATTACGTCGAACAAAGCGACCAACTACCGATTGAACCGGGAACACCCGGTCATTCTCGCCTATCATGGGGTGACCGACACCCCGACCAACGGCATCGTGAATTTTGCGGGCAAACACATCAAGGCGGATGTGTTCCGCGAGCAGATGGCATACATCAAGGCACACCATACCCCCGTTCTGCTCAGTGACCTTCAGGACCGGCTGCGCTCCGGCAAGATCCAGGGCAACCTCATCGTGGTGACCTTCGATGATGGCTACGAGAACAACTTCAGCGTCGCGTGGCCCATCCTACAGGAGTTGGGCGTGCCCGCGACGTTCTTCCTTTCCACGGGGTTCATCGGCGGCCAGCGCATGTTCTGGGTTGACCAGGTCGAGTACATCTTCAACCATACCGACGTGCCGTCGGTGCAGGTCGATCTGCCGGGGCATGACAATCACTGCTTTGAGCTGCGTTCACAGCGTGACCGCATCCACGCGGTGATCATGACCAAGCGCGTGCTCAAACGCATGTCACCCGATGAGCGGCGGTCAGTGTTGGCGGATATCCGGCGGCAGGCAGCGGTCGACCTGCCCGCCGACGCCCCGCAGCCCTACGCTTGCATGAGCTGGAACCAGATCAATGAGATGGGCGCTGACCCCTTGATCGAGTTCGGCGGGCATACCGTCAACCATGAAATACTCGCCAACCTGACTCCAGAAGATCAGCGCGACGAAGTGCTCGGGGCCCACGAGGCGCTCAAAGGGGTCAACAGCTACCGTAACCTGTTCGCCTATCCCAACGGGCGCAGCATCGACTACAACGCCGCCACGCTGCAGCTCATGCATGAGCTGGACTACACATGTGCCACCAGTGCTGAGCCGGGCTTTGTTGACCTTGACGACGACCTTTACCAGTTGAGCCGCGTTATCGTGCGCGCCAATGACAACCCGCACATGCGCAACACGCACGCCGCGCACACCTTCCCCTTTGATATGGAACGTGTGCCGGTTATTGAGGAGGACCAGCAGTGAGCGACCAGACCTTTGAACTATCCGCCGCGGAGTTCCGCGATATTGCACTGGCTATTGAGGCCCAGGTGGGGCACGTGATCGTCGGGCAGAGGGCGGTCGTCCGCAATGTGCTGACCTGCGTTGTCGCGGGCGGCCATGCCCTGCTGGAGGGTGTGCCTGGCCTCGGCAAGACGACGCTCATCCGGACGCTCGCGGATGTGCTGGAGCTGGACTTCTCACGCATCCAGTTCACGCCGGACCTGATGCCCTCCGATATCACCGGGACGGACGTGCTGGAAGAGGACGAACACGGGCGGCGGGTGTTCCGCTTCCAGCCGGGGCCGGTGTTTGCCAATCTGGTGCTTGCCGACGAGATCAACCGGGCGACACCCAAGACGCAGTCCGCCATGCTGGAGGCCATGCAGGAGAAGTCGGTCACAGTAGCCAACCGCACCTACCCGCTGGACCAGCCGTTCTTCGTGCTGGCCACGCAGAACCCGCTGGAGATGGAAGGCACCTACCCGCTGCCAGAAGCCCAGCTGGACCGTTTCATGTTCAAGATCGATGTGACCTTCCCCACCTCCGATGAACTGGTGGAGATCATCAGCCGCACGACAGGCGCGACCCGGGCGGCAGCGGGCATGGTCACCGACGGCGGCACGATCATCCGTATGGGCGATCTGGCGCGCCGGGTGCCCATCGCCACCCAGGTGAGCAACTACGTCGCCCGGCTGATCGTGGCCACGCATCCCGGCTCGGACCACGCCACTGTCTCTTATACACATCT
>JAADYX010000111.1 GCA_010092885.1 Chloroflexota bacterium
GCTGCGCAGCATCATTCTGAGCACTGTTGGTATTGTTGTAGCCTCCCTGCTTGTGACGGGTACGGCCCTTTACTTTCTGACGGGTGTGATCAGCTTCACCCAGGGATTGTCCCCCACCAGCCGCCTTGCGGTTGCCCTGTTGGGCAGCACGATCCTGTTGGCACTCTCGCCAGCTTCAACCATCGCCGTAATCCGTGAAGTCCGTGCGCGCGGCGATTTCACCCGCACTGTCCTGAGCATCACGGTGTTCATGGATGTTGTGATCATTGTGCTGTTCGCTATCGACGTGGCCGCCGCCGATGTGCTGCTGACCGGATCGCAGTTCTCCCCGGGTTTTGTGGGCTACATTCTGATTGATCTGGTGGCGGCCGGGCTGATGGGCCTCCTTGCAGGCCTGGCAATCCGGTTCTTTCTCGGGTCGCGGCTGCCTCAGCTGGTCAAGATCGTACTGATCCTGCTGTTGGGGTTTGGTATCTTCGCTTTCAGTTTCTGGCTGACGGACTACACGCACGACATCCTGCCCTTCGAGATCCACATTGAGCCCATCCTCGCCGCCATGATCGGCGGATTCTTCGTCACGAACTTCACCCCTTACCGCGAGGAGTTCGATCGCATTCTGCACGATGTCGGTCCTCTGGTTTACGTCGCATTCTTCACGCTGACGGGAGTCTCCCTGAAGCTGGATGTGCTGCTGGCGACACTGCCGGTGGCCTTGGCCTTGTTCGCCGCACGGGGACTGGGGATCTTTGGTGGTTCCTTCGTGGGGAGCACCATAGCCGGTACGCCGCGGCGCTTTCGCGGGTTGATCTGGATGGGTCTGATCACGCAGGCTGGCATCGCACTCGGCCTGGCGCGAGAGGTAGCCGTTGAGTTCGCCGTGCTAGGCGATGCGTTCGCGACGCTGGTGATCTCCGTGGTTGTGCTCAACGAGGTGATCGGCCCCCTCTTCCTGAAGTTTGCGCTGCGCCGCGTCGGTGAGACTAACGAACCCGACCGTGTCGACCGCGACGAGACCCGCGACGCTGTGATCGTTGGCATTGAGGAGCAGTCCATGGCGCTGGCCCGCCGCTTGCAGGAAAACAAGTGGCACGTGACCCTCGTTGATCGGACTGGCACGCAGATCAACGGTGACAGCGACAACCACCTCAATATTGAACTCCTGCCCGAGATCACAGGCGAAACCCTGTGTGAGGTCATGGGCCCCAACACCGATGCTCTGGTGACTCTCCTGCCTGACGACGATGCGAACTTCCGCGCGGCACGCTACGCGCATGAGAACTGCGGTGTGCCCCGGATCATCGTGCGGCCCAACGACCTGACCTCGGTGCGCCGCTTCACCGAACTCGGTGCCCTGATCGTTGAACCTGCCTCGGCCATGGTCAACCTCTTGGATCAGGCAGTACGGGCACCGCAGACAGCGCTGCTCACCCTGCATGAGGATCCGACCTACGAGATCATCCAGGTAACGGTGACCAACCCAGCGGTGAACGGCAGGCCTATCCGCGACCTGCGTCTGCCCACTGATGTGCTCGTGCTGGAAGTGGTCCGGCGTGGCCAGTCAATTGTGCCCGGCGGCTACACACCCATCCGGCGCGGCGATGAGGTAACACTCATTGGAAGCCGCTCAAGTCTTGAGGAAGCAACGCTGAAGCTCGGCTACTGATCATATATAGCGGCGCACGTACCAAAGCAGCCGCAAAATGATCCAGATCAGCACGGTGGCTGCTGCCGCCAACAGCCACAACCCTGCACCTACTGCCATCCCTACCGCCGCGGTCGTCCAGATGCTCGCGGCGGTAGTCAGATCGTGAACCTTTTCCTCACCCTTGTAGATGACGCCTGCGCCCAAAAAGCCAACCCCTGTAACCACGTTAGCCGCAACACGAGCCGTTTCTGAATCGGGGAAGGCGACAAGAGAGAGCGATGTAAACAGCGCAGCACCGACCCCGACCAGCATATGCGTGCGCATGCCAGCCGATTTGTCACGTTCTTCGCGGTCAATGCCGATGATCATGCTGAGCAGCGCTGCGATGAGCACCTGCCCAACGATGAGCATCTGTTGTTCGAGTGAGATGATTGAGGTCAACATGATAGTTGCTTTCCTTCCGGACAGGCGACGTGTGTCAGGGCCGGAACTGCGTATGCCTGTAGTCAGTGAACCGGTCGCGCAGCTTGAGCCGTTGGAACTTCCCGGTGGAGGTCACGGGGATATCCTCCCCAAAGACGACGACTTTCGGGCTCTTTTCGAATGTCATCCGGTCGCGGCAGTGGGCCAGCACGGCTTCCTCAGTGAGGGTCTGGCCCTCGTTGAGCACGATGTATGCGCCAACTTCCTCGCCGTAATAATCGTTCTCAAAGCCAATGGCCAACGCCGTATTGACCTCCGGCAGCTCGAGCATCACTTCCTCAATGTCGAACGGCGAGAACTTCACACCGCCGCGGTTGATCAGCTCCTTGATGCGCCCCGTAATAAAGAAGATGCGCCGCCCCTGTTCGTCGAGCTCGTAAAACCCTTCATCACCGGACCGGAACCAGCCGAACTTGAACGTTTCGGCGTTGGCGTCAGGCCGGTGGAAATAGTACTTCATCACGTTGTGCCCACGGATGCAGATCTCGCCGCGCTCGCCCGGACCGAGTTCTGTGCCGTCTGGGCCGAAGATCGCCATTTCGTTGGGCCGGATGGGCGCCCCAATGGCCGGATAGCCGTAATCCTTCAGCCAGTGGGTGTGTTCTTGCGGAGATTGGTCCAGGGGCAGGAAGCAGGAATAACAGGTCGTTTCGCTGAGCCCATAACCGTGCTGGATCGGGAAGCCGAACGTCTCCTCAAAGCTCACGGCCAGGTTGACGGCCAGCGTGCCCGCGCCACAGATGAAGTGCCGGAACCCGGTCATGTCTTCCTTGGTGAGACCCTCACCCCATATCGAGCGATCCTCGGCCTGTGCTGCCTGCGCGTATTCCAGACTGTATTGGAGCAGGGTGGGCACGACGCTCACGATCTGCACGTTCTCCGCGGCGATGCGCTGCCAGAACGATGACGACGAGTAGCCGCGGTTGAGCACAGTGCTGGCACCAGCGTACAGCGGCGTGATGATCGTGACCATGATGCCGTTCACATGATGGATCGGCAGGACGCACATGGTGCGCTGGTCGCTGGTCAATCCATGCCACTGCGCGATGCCCATGGCGTCGGCCAGCATGTTGTACTGCATCAGCACCACGCCCTTAGGCGGGCCCGTGGTGCCGGAGGTGTACACGAGCAGCGCCTCATCATCCAGTTCGATGGCCTGCGTCGGGGTGAAGCCTTCCGGGTGGTTGGCAATTTCCGTGGCCAGATGCCGGTAGCCCTCTACGGGCTCGCCGCTATATGTGATGATCTCACGGATACCTTCCACCGGATCGTCACCATGCACGATGAGCTCCGCGCGGTCCAGATACTCCTCACGGGCGAACAGCACGCCCGCTTCGCTGTTTGTGAGGATGAAACCGATGCGCTCGTTGTCCTCAGCGACGTTCTGCGGAGCAACCGTTGCGCCGACCTTCCACGCTGCAAAGTAGATGATCACCGTCTCGGCGTGGTTATAGCCGATGGTTGCGACCCGGTCGCCGCGCTTGATGCCGAGGTCATTTTGCAGGAAGTTCGCCGCCTGGTTCACCAGCCGGTTGAACTGCGCGTACGTATACTCCTCGCGGTTGCCGTCCGCATCGTAATGGATCAGCCAGACCTTGTGCGCAGACTCGGCGGCGCGCCTGTCTAGCAGATCGCCGACACTCTGGTAGGGGACCAGATATGCGTCGGGCGGTGTTCCTTGGTAGGTGCGTGCCTGCCGGATCTTCGCGAGCGTTTGCTCGTCAGGATGCATGGGATCAGTCTCCTTGGTGCTGTGGGGTTACTCGGATTGTATTCGCTGCGGCTGGGCAGCACAACGGCCCGGCTGTTGAGGCCGGGCCGCGCTTGAGTGGAGCTGCCGGGAGTTGCACCCGGGTCCGCGAAGTTAGCTTGCCCACGTCTACGAGTGTAGTCAGCGTATTTGAGATTTCGCCCCGGGCACGCCCGCTGACAGGCGCGCATGGGGGCTAGGGCCCGCATTTTTGGTCTTTGATACAGCCCGGACGCTAGCTGTACCGCACTACGACCTCATATGACGTCCATGCCGGTCCCGGTCGCAGAAAGGCCGGGTGGACGAGACCCCTCGTAAGGGATCGTACCTAGTCTAGCTGGTCTTACGCAGCCAGAGCGTAGGCGGGAGTGCTCTTGTTGGCACCTATTATTGTGCACCTTGGTCTCGGGGTGGGTGCGCCCCGACTCGCAGTGAGGTCACATCCCTCCACGTCGAATCTAGTTTCAGCCCCAAGTAGTCTGGACAATACAGTATAGACTATCTGGGCGGGCGTGCCCACCTCGCGGCGATAGAACCCCGTAAGAACCCTAGCGCCCCACCAGCAGCGCGTCGATTTGCTCACGCAGGGCGTTGCCGGGCGCGCCGTACAGATGCGCGACTTTGTTTCCGTCCGCATCCAGGATGACGAACTCCGGCTGGTATTGGACGCCGAAGCGATCCACGACTGCGGCATTTTCCGGCAGCTCACGGTTCAGATAGATGAAGTCCACACGGCCCCAGTATTCGGCTTCCAGTGAATGGATATCCGCCTTGATCGCGTTGCAGATATTGCACCAAGTCGTGAAGAAGTCGATCACCTGCGGGCGGCCGGTGGTGCCGACAAAGGCAGGATTGTCGTTTACGAAGCTGTCCAGCGGTGCAGGTGCTGCCCGGTGGATCGCAACGACCACCTCAGCCCCCTCCTGACCGGTATCCTCTACCGGGGCCTCCGTGGCGGCCTGCTCCTCGGCGGCGGGCTGTTCGGCGGTGTCAGCATCGTCCTGCGAAACGGGATCCGCCTCAGTCGGCACGGCGGTCGGCGCAGGCACCTCGGTTGGTTCAACGACGGGGACGTCGGTCGCTATCGGCGCGACCTGTTCAGCAGCAGCCGGGGCACAGGCTGCCAGGCCAATCAAAACGATGCCCAATGCAAGTGTTTGTCGCATCTCTCTCTCCTGTGATCTATCCTAGTATTGATGGCCCTCTGGCCGAATCTCTAGACGCAGTATACAGCGTCGATCTTTCCACGATATACTCAACAGACAACTTCCGGATCGCGAGAGACACCACGATGGACGATGGCAACCAGCCGGACGACAGCACGCTGATCGCACAGGCCAAGGCTGACCCAAAAGCCTTCGGTGCGCTGTACGAGCGCTATGTCAACCAGATCTACAACTACGTCTACTACCGGACGAGCAGCCAGGCTGACGCCGAGGATCTAACCGCACGAGTCTTCCAGCGGGCTCTCCAGCATATTCCGCGCTACGAAGATCGCGGCGTGCCCTTTTCGGCGTGGCTTTACCGGATTGCCCACAACCTCGTGGTGAATTGGCATCGGGACCGCAAACGGCGGCAGATCATCTCAATCGATGACGTGGTGCTGACGTCGATTAACAGTCAAGCTCCTGAAGCCGCCGCCGAACGTCGCGAAGAGCACGATCTGTTGATGGAAGCCGTTGCACGCCTGCCCGAAGACCGGCAGGAGCTTTTGGTGCTGAAGTTCGTGGAGCGCCTGCCCAACGCGGAGATCGGTGTCATCATGGGCCGCAGTGAAGGCGCGATCAAGTCGTTGTACCACCGCACCCTGATCGCGCTGCGCCGCGAGATCAAGAAGCTGCAGGCGCTTGCCCCCCTCCAAGACGAAGACGAATAACAAAATTGTGATGTCGTAACCGCAAAAGACCGACTGTGTTACAGTACATACAGCAGGCTTTTCTGCTGAGCTTACGGAGTGAGGTGGTTCATGTTTGGCAACAATCGTAATGGTAAACAGCGCCTTTTCGCCTACACGGATACCTTGTTGGCTGGCGGGCAGCCGGAACAGGAGGAGGGCGAACTCTTCGACCTGGTAGCCCAGCTGCACCATATGTATCAGCCTGTCACGCCGCGTGCTGAGTTCACGGAGTCGCTCAAACAGCAGCTTATGGCCCAGTATGACGGGCAGGAGCTTGTTGTCGACGATGAACGCATGGAGGCGACCAAGCAGGCCTTTACGCGCGTAGTGTCCATCCTCGCGGTGACTGCCGTCATCAGCCATGTGATCGGGTCGATAGTCGTCGTGATCACGTTCATTGTCGGCCTGACCCGCAAACGCCGGGCGGCGGCAGCCTGACCACAGCCGGACGCGACGAGCTGGAACGCAAGAAATCCATCAAAGAGTCGATTGTACCTATTGACGCTGCACCCCTGGTTTGATATACTTTTCCTGTCGACAAATGCAACTGCGTTCAGCAATGATGGCAAAAAGCGGGGCCCACACAGGGGGGCCTTGCTTTGCGTTGTCTGTGATGGGGTCACTTAGCCTATTTCGAGGAGACGGTGCATGTCACGGAATTTGATCCGGAAAAATTACGCGCGTGTTCGAGATGTACATACCCTCCCTACCTTAATTGAAGTACAGCTGAATTCGTTCGAGTGGTTTCTGGACGAAGGGCTGTCCGAACTATTTAACGAGATCTCGCCCATTGAAAGCTTCAACGGTTCGCTGAAGCTCTATTTCCCCAGCGCCACGGAAGAAGCCCGTCAGTTTGCGCTGGAGTATTGGTTTGAAGAACCCAAGTACACAGAGGAAGAGTGCCTCGACCGCGATATGACCTTCGCCTCACCGTTGTATGCTAAGGTGGCGTTGGTCAACACCCAGACGGGCGAAGTCATCGTGTCAGATATCTTCCTCGGCGACTTCCCGCTGATGACCAGCAACGGCACATTCATCATCAACGGGACGGAGCGCGTGGTCGTCAGCCAGCTCATCCGCTCACCCGGTGTGTACTTCGACGCCGAGAAGGACCCTTCCACCGGGCGCCCGCTGGCCTCAGCCAAGCTGATCCCTGATCGTGGCGCGTGGATGGAGTTCGAGACGCGGCGCAGCGACTATCTGACCATCAAGTTCAATCGCAAGCGCACGGTTCCGGTGACGGTCTTCCTGCGCGCATTGGCCGCCGTGGCAGACGGCCTCGATGAGGTGTCGCCCATCGTTGAAGGCACCGATGAGGAAATGATCGCCCTGTTTGAGGATGTGGACATCGATCCCGATCATCCCCTCATCCTCGGCACACTCAACCAGGAGCCAAACTGGGAGATCAAGGGCGGCCAGACCATTGCCCAGGCTGCCCTCATCGAGTTCTATAAGAAGATGCGCCCGGGCGATCCGCCCACGTTGGAGAATGCCACCGAGTACCTGGAAGGCCAGCTGTTTGATCAGCGCCGCTACGATCTGGAGCGTGTGGGGCGCTACAAGCTCAACCAGCGCCTCGCCCTTGATGATCGCATCCGCCGGACTCACCGGACCATCACCAAACTGGACATGGTCGAGCTGGTGCGCCGCATGGTGATGATCAACAACGGGCGCGCCTACCCGGACGATATCGACCATCTGGGCAACCGCCGTGTGAAGACCGTGGGCGAGCTCATCCAGAACAAGATGCGTGTTGGCCTGCGCCGCACGGAACGCGTCATTCGTGAGCACATGTCCATCCGTGACAGTGACAGCCTCACCCCGATGACGTTGATCAACATCCGCCCGATTGTGGCCGCCATCCGCGAGTTCTTCGGATCCTCGCAGCTGTCACAGTTCATGGACCAGACCAACCCATTGGCGGAGCTGACGCATAAGCGCACGCTCTCGGCGCTCGGTCCTGGCGGTCTGCGCCGTGAACGCGCCGGCTTCGATGTCCGTGACGTGCACCACAGCCACTATGGCCGCATCTGCCCGATTGAGACCCCGGAAGGCCCCAACATCGGTCTGATTGGCCGCCTGGCCTCCTATGCCCGCGTGAACGAGTACGGCTTCATCGAGACGCCTTACCGGCGCGTCCTGCGTGATCTGGCTCCCGACGATCCGCGCCTGCTCAACCGCATCCTTGACCAGAACATCGAGGTTGATGGCGAGGCCATTGCGGACCGCGGTCAGTACATTGATGAGCAGCTGCAGCAGACCCTCGCTGGCTTGGATGTGGAAACGGTCAAGGTCCGCGCTTTTGTGACGGACGAGATCGAGTATCTCTCCGCGGATCACGAAGACCGGCACACCATTGCCCAGTCCAATGCTGCGCTGGATGACTATGCTAACTTCGTCACGAACCGCATCTCGGTGCGTTATAATCAGCACTTCCAGTTCACAACGGCCGATCGCATCGACTACATCGATGTGGCCCCGCGCCAGATTGTTGGCATCAGTGCCGCGCTGATCCCCTTCCTGGAGCATGACGACGCCAACCGCGCGCTGATGGGCTCCAACATGCAGCGGCAGGCCGTTCCGCTGCTGCTGCCGGATGTGCCGATTGTCAGCACAGGTATGGAACAGCTGGCTGCCCGCGACTCCGGCCAGGTCATCATCGCCGACCGGGACTACGAGGTAGTCAGCGTGACGGGCGATCATGTGGTTTGCCGTACCATGGAAGGCGAGGAGCGGGTGTTCCGGCTGCGCAAGTACCAGCGCTCCAACCAGAGCACCTGCATTGACCAGAAGCCGGTTGTTTCGCGCGGTGAATTCATCAAGAAGGGCGCCATCATCGCGGACAGTTCATCCACTGTCAACGGTGAGCTGGCCCTCGGTCACGATGTGCTGTGCGCATTCCTCAGCTGGCAGGGCGGCAACTTTGAGGACGCCATCCTGATCTCCGAGCGGCTGGTCCGTGAGGATCGCTTTACCAGCATTCACATCGAGAAGCACGAGGTTGAAGCGCGCGATACCAAACTCGGGCCGGAGGAGATCACCCCGGACATTCCGAACGTTGGTGAGGATGCGCTCAAGGACCTCGATGAATTCGGTATCATCCGGGTGGGCGCGGATGTCAAGCCGAACGATATTCTCGTGGGCAAGATCACGCCCAAGGGTGAGAAAGAACTCAGCCCTGAGGAGAAACTGCTGCGCGCTATCTTCGGTGAGATGGCCCGCGAGGTGAAGGATACATCCCTGCGCCTGCCGCACGGTGAGCGCGGCAAGGTGGTTGATGTCCGCGTGTTCGACCGAGCCGAATACCGCGACCTGCCTGCCGGGGTCGAGCAGATGGTGCGCGTCAGTGTGGCCCAGCGCCGCAAGCTGACCATGGGTGACAAGATGGCTGGCCGTCACGGTAACAAGGGTGTGATCTCCAAGGTGGTTCCCATCGAGGATATGCCCTTCCTTGAGGACGGTACACCTGTCGATATCATCCTCAACCCGTTGGGTGTGCCCGGCCGCATGAACATCGGCCAGATTTTGGAGACCCATCTGGGTTGGGCCGCTGATCGCCTTGAGTTCCGCGCCACGACGCCCGTCTTTGATGGTGCGCGTGAGCAGAACATTGAGGCAGAGCTGGCACGTGCCTGGATGATCGATGAAGCCTGGGAGGAAGTCACCCAGGCCGCATGGGATTGGCTGGAAGAGTACGGCTACGACTCGGATATGCTGGAGGACGACGACGAAGTCCGCCGGATGTATATCGATGCGTGGCTCGGCGAGAGCGAAAACTATGACCGCGACCGCCTGCTCACGGACCGCACCTATGCCCGGCGCGCCGTCCTAGCTGAGTGGCTTGCTGAGCGCGGTTACGATCCGTATGCGCACTTGGTCTGGGAGGATGACCCACGTACGGCCACCGCCAAGGACCGTGCGGACGCGACAGCCATCGAGACCTGCCTGCGCCTCTGGCTGCAGAAGTGGGAGATTGACTTCCCGCCGGAAGCCACGCTGGAAGAACTGCGTGACATCGCGCACCCGGCCCAATTCCAGGTGAACCGCCCGCTGCCGCTGGTCGGCAAGCAGATCCTGTTTGATGGGCGGTCGGGTGAATCCTTCGACCGGCCGGTGACGGTGGGCATCATCCATATGCTCAAGCTGTCGCACCTGGTTGAGGACAAGGTGCATGCCCGCTCAACAGGGCCCTACTCACTGGTGACACAGCAGCCGTTGGGCGGTAAGGCTCAGTTCGGTGGCCAGCGCTTCGGTGAGATGGAAGTGTGGGCGCTTGAAGCCTACGGTGCCGCGCACACCCTTCAGGAGATGCTCACCATCAAGAGTGACGATGTGCAGGGCCGTGTCAAGACCTATGAGTCCATCGTGAAGGGCGAGCCTATTGAAGACCCCGGCATCCCGGCCAGCTTCCGCGTGCTCGTCAAGGAACTGCAAAGCCTGGGCATTTCGGTGGAGGCCATCACAGACAGCGGCGATATCATCCGCTTCGGCAAGGAAGAGGAGAAGGCCCGCCAGTCCAAGCTGGGCGGCACCGGCCTGACCGCCTTCATCGAGGACAGCCGTCGTAAGAAGAAGTAAGATCTACATAGAAATAAGCGGGGCGGAGCGCGGAAATGTGTTCCGCCCCGTTTGATTCAGTGTCAAACCGCATTAATCCTTGACAGGGTGCCCCCAACACGTTAATATCTGATGCCGTATCGCAATCCAGTCGGTCAGCGATATGCCTGCTCCCTCGCGGGGGGCAAGCCACTGTCGCTGAATAGAATACGGATTTGCAAAGCGTAAAGGTCATCGCCGATGGCCTTTGTGGCTGCAAAATGGAACAGCGGGCGCACAGCGATTCGATTCGCGCCCGTTCGTGATCCCGGGCAGCCTTTTGTGACAAACAGGCTGCTTTGCTTTCATAAGTCTGTTGAGTAGGAGCAAGGATAGTGCCAACTATCAACCAGTTAGTGCGTAACGGCCGCAAGCCGAAGAAGAAGAAAAGCACCGCTCCGGCGTTGCAGTATACCTTCAACAGCTTCTCGCAGACGCGCAGCCGCCAGCCAAAAGGCGCTCCGCAGAAGCGCGGGGTCTGTACGCAGGTGCGTACCATGACCCCTAAGAAGCCGAACTCGGCACTGCGCAAGATCGCCCGTGTACGCCTCTCCAACAACATTGAGGTGACTGCGTACATCCCCGGTGAGGGGCACAATCTGCAGGAGCACTCGGTGGTATTGGTGCGAGGCGGCCGTGTCAAGGATCTGCCCGGTGTGCGTTATCACATCGTGCGCGGCTCACTGGACTCGGTTGGTGTCGATGAGCGCGCTCAAGGGCGCAGCAAGTACGGCACAAAGAAGCCGAAGTAGCTGATTGAAGGAGAGAGATTATGCCAAGGCGTAATCGGCCACAAAAGCGGCGTGTAGAACCGGATCCACGCTACAACAGCGTACGTGTGACGCAGTTCATCAACCGTGTGATGCGTGACGGCAAGAAGAGCGTGGCGCGCCGTATCGTTTATACCGCGTTCGATATCATCGAGGATCGCACCAAGCGCGAACCGACTGAGGTATTCGAACAGGCACTGCAAAACGTCACCCCACGGGTGGAAGTCAAAGCCCGCCGGGTGGGTGGGTCCAACTACCAGATTCCGGTGGAAGTTGACCCCTACCGCGCCAACTCGCTCGCGATGCGCTGGCTTATCCAGGCGGCACGCAGCCGGGGCGGGCGCGGCATGTCCAGCAAGCTCGCTAACGAGCTGATGGACGCTGCAAACGGTCAGGGCAACGCCGTCCGCAAGCGTGATGACACGCATCGCATGGCGGAAGCCAACCGTACGTTTGCTCACTTCCGTTTCTAGGGTTTGGCAGCAGCCCGATCCGGAGACGGTTTTGAGGAGAGAAGAGGAAGATGGCCCCGTCGCGGGGTCACCAGAGAAGGCACAGGCACACCGCCGTTGTTGGGAACGACATGATTTTACCCAGGAGTAGGTGATGAAAAAGCAAGACCTGAGCCGAGTCCGCAACATTGGCATCATCGCACACATTGACGCCGGCAAGACCACAACCACCGAGCGCATCCTGTACTACTGCAAGATGATCCACCGGATTGGTGAGGTGCACGAAGGTGCGGCCACCACCGACTGGATGGAGCAGGAGCGCGAGCGTGGCATCACGATCACCTCCGCAGCGATCACCGCGCGGTGGCCGCGTGATGGTGTGGACTACAAGATCAATCTGATCGACACACCGGGCCATATCGACTTCACCGCAGAGGTGCAGCGCAGTGTGCGTGTCCTCGACGGTGGTGTGGTGGTCTTTGATGGTGTGGCCGGCGTCGAGCCGCAGTCCGAAACAGTATGGCGGCAGGCCAACCGGTACAACGTGCCGCGTATCTGCTTTGTCAACAAGATGGACCGTACCGGCGCTGACTATGACCGCGTGATCGGCATGATCCGGGACCGGCTGGCTGCCAATCCCGTTCCGATCCAGATCCCTTGGGGTGCCGAGGATCGCTTCCGCGGCGTGATCGACCTGCTCAACATGCGGGCGGTCAGCTGGACGGATGCACTTGGTGAGGCCGCCGAGTACCACGAAATCCCGGATGACATGCAGGAGGCCGCCGAGGCCGCGCGTGCCACCATGCTGGAGGCCATCGTTGAGACCGACGACGATCTCACGATGAAGTACCTTGAGGGTGAAGAGATCACCGTCGACGAGCTGATCGAAGCGCTGCGCCAGGCTACCCTGCGCAGTGATGCACAGCCTGTCCTGTGTGGTTCCGCGCTCAAGAACAAGGGCATTCAGCCGCTGCTCAATGCCGTGATCGACTACCTGCCGTCGCCGCTTAACGTGCCGCCGGTGCGTGGTGTTGATCCCGACGATGAGGATGTCACGCTGGAGCGTTCGTCCTCAGATGAAGAGCCGCTCAGCGCCTTGGTCTTCAAGATCGTGACGGATCCCTACGTGGGTCGTCTGTCCTATGTGCGGGTGTACTCCGGCGTTTTGGAGAGCGGTTCGTCTGCTCTCAACCCCGGCAAGCGGAACAAGGAGCGCATCGGGCGCATGGTCCGCATGTTTGCCGACCGGCGCGAGGACATCGAACGCATAGGCGCGGGCGATATCGGCGCGATCCTCGGTCTGAAGAACACCTTCACCGGTGACACGCTCTGTGATGGGGACCACCCGATCCTGCTGGAGACTATCCAGTTTGCCGACCCGGTGATCCAGATCGCAATCGAGCCCAAGACGCAGGCCGATCAGGACAAGATGACCGACGCGCTGCAAAAGCTGGCCGAAGAGGACCCCACTTTCCGCGTGACCAGCGACTCCCAGACCGGCCAGACTATTCTGGCGGGCATGGGTGAGCTGCACCTGGATATTATGGTGGACCGCCTCAAGCGCGAGTTCAAGGTGGAAGCCAACATCGGCAAGCCGCGGGTGAACTATCGTGAGACGATCACCCGCCCGACCGACGTTGACTATACACACAAAAAGCAGACCGGCGGTTCAGGTCAGTTTGCACGCATCACCATTGAGGTGGAACCCGGCGCACCGGGCACCGGTCTGGTCACCGAGGATGAGATCCGTGGTGGGGCCATTCCGCGCGAGTTCATCAAGCCGACCTTCCAGGGTGTTGAGGATGCCATTCAGAGCGGTGTGCTCGGCGGCTACCCGGTGGTTGATGTGGTTGTCCGCCTGGTTGACGGCAAGCACCATGAGGTTGACTCCAGCGAAATGGCGTTCCGCACCGCAGGCAGCATGGCCATGAAGGAAGCGCTGCGCCGTGGTAGTTCCGTCCTGCTGGAGCCGATCATGAAGGTCGAGGTGGTCACGCCGGACGAGTACCTGGGTGCCGTTCAGGGCAGCCTGGCCTCCCGCCGTGCCGCCATCCAATCGATGGAACAGGTCGCGGGTGCGCAGAACATCTCTGCGTTCGTGCCGCTGTCGGAGATGTTCGGCTACTCAACGGAGCTGCGCAGTGTGTCGCAGGGGCGTGCCAACTTCTCTATGGAATTTGACCACTACGAGCCGCTGCCCTCCAACCTCGCCGAGAAGGTGATGAAGGGCGAGGGCTAGCGCCTGTAAGCGATAACCCGGCATGTCGGGGAGCAGTGCTCCCCGACATGCCCTCTATGAGGAACGGTTAATGGCAAAGCAGAAAATTCGTATCAAGCTGAAGGCATACGACCACCGCATCATTGACGAGTCAGCGCGCCGCATTGTGGAAGCTGCTGAACGCACCGGTGCACGGGTCGTGGGGCCGGTCCCGCTGCCGACGAAGATTGAGAAGTTCACGGTGATCCGTTCACCCTTCATCGACAAGGACTCACAGGAGCATTTTGAGATGCGCACACACAAGCGCCTCATCGACGTGCTCGACCCCGATGCCAAGACGATCGATACCCTGACGCGGCTGAACCTGCCCGCGGGCGTCGATATCGAGATCAAGATCTAAGTCATCAGCACCCCAATCAGATAGAGCCAGCAGCGGCGCAGCGTGAGGTTTCGCCCCTGGCGGGTGCTTTGTACATCGGAGGAAGTGCCAGATGATCAAAGGCATCATCGGTAAGAAGGTCGGGATGACCCAATACTTCCGTGAAGATGGTTCCGTCGTGCCAGTGACGGTCATTCAGGCGGGACCATGCTGGGTCACCCAGGTAAAAACACTAGAAAGAGATGGCTATCAGGCCGTCCAGCTGGGCTATGAGGCCATTGCGGCTGACATCGAGGACGACCGCGACCGCGCCCGTAAGGTGGAGCGCCGTCTGAGCAAGCCGGAGCGCGGCCATCTTGGCCTGCTGCCCGAGCATCCCGAGCGGACTCGCAAGCGCTTTGAGACTGCTGTGCCCGCCCTGCGCTACCTGCGTGAATTCCAGCTCCCCGGCATGGAGGAGTTGGAAGAAGGGCAGATGATCACCGTTGAGGCATTCCAGCCCGGTGACCGCGTGGATGTGGTCGGCACCAGCAAGGGCAAGGGCTTTGCCGGAACGATCAAGCGGCACGGCTTCAACCGCCAGCCGAAGACCCACGGCCAGTCCGACCGCGAACGCGCACCCGGTTCGGTCGGTGCGACATCCACACCGGGCCGCGTGCTCAAAGGGACGCGCATGGCCGGGCGCATGGGCAACGACCGCGTGACCATCCAAAACCTGGAAGTGGTCGTCATTGATCCGGAGCGCGATCTGCTGGCCGTTAAGGGCAGCATCCCGGGTGCCAAGGGCGGGGTCGTGATGGTCCAGCCATCTGTGAAACGCTAGGCGAGGTGGCAAATGGCTATCACACTACCTGTTAAGAACATGCAGGGCAAGGATATCAGCGAGGTTGAACTCTCGCCGGAGATCTTCGAAGCCCCGATCAACGTTGGCCTGATGCATCAGGCCTATGTCCGGCAGATGGCGAATGCCCGGCTGGGCACCCATAAAGCCAAAACGCGCGGCGAAGTGCTGCGCACCAAAGCCAAGTGGTACCGGCAGAAGGGCACTGGCCGGGCCCGGCACGGCAGCCGCAACGCCCCGATTTTCGTCGGTGGTGGCGTGGCACACGGCCCGCGCCCGCGCAAGTACACCAAGAACATGCCCAAGAAGATGCGCCGCGCTGCGATTCGCTCAGCCCTCTCGCAGAAGGCTGCCGACGGTGACATCATCATCGTCGACAATCTTGATATCGAAGAGCCGCGCACCCGCATCATGGCCGATATCCTCTACTCGCTTGTCGGGGAGGATTCCGCCCTGGTCCTGCTGGCTGAGCGCAACGAGCCGGTCGAGAAGTCGATCCGCAACCTGGCCTATGCCCGGTATCTGCGGGCCAGCTATCTGAACATCCGCGATCTGCTGAAGTACGACAAGATCGTCGTGCCCATGGATGCGCTCGACGTAATCAATGCGTGGCTGGGCACCGAAAAGAGGAGCGAGAGCAATGGCGGGTGAGATCCACATTTTCGATGTGATCCGCCGCCCTGTGATCACGGAAAAGAGCCAGCTGCAGATCGACGACCTGAACGTCTACACGTTCGAAGTCGACCTGCGCGCCAACAAGCCGATGATCCAGGAAGCTGTGGAAATCGTGTTTGATGTGGATGTGCTGGAAGTGCGTACCGCGATCATGCCTGCCAAGATGGGTACTCGCGGGCGCCGCCGCTATATCCGCAAGAAAGAATGGAAAAAGGCCTACGTTACAGTAGCGCCCGGCCAGCAGATCGATCTGTTTGGCTAAGTGGGAGAAGAGGACTTATGCCTGTAAAGACATATAAGCCCACGTCGCCCGGGCGCCGGGATATGACGGGGCACGCGTTTGAAGAGATCACGCGCAAAAAGCCGGAGAAGTCCCTGACGGTATCGCTGAAGCGAACCGGTGGTCGCAACAACATGGGGCGTATCACCGTGCGCCACCGTGGCGGTGGCCATCGCCGCCGCTACCGCATCATCGACTTCAAGCGGGACAAGCTCGATATGACCGCGGAAGTTCTCAGCATTGAATACGATCCGAACCGCTCAGCGCGCATTGCCCTGGTTCAGTATGAGGACGGCGAGAAGCGCTATATCATCGCACCCCTCGGCCTGACCGTCGGCAATGTGATCGAGGCGGGCCCGGAAGCGGATGTCAAGCCCGGTAACGCCAAGAAGCTGCGCGACATTCCGCTGGGTACTGTGATCCACAACATTGAACTGTATCCGGGCCGCGGCGGCCAGATCGCCCGTGCTGCGGGTACATCCGCCCAGCTGCTCGGTAAAGAGGGCAAGTACGCCGTACTGCGTATGCCCAGCGGTGAGACCCGCCGCATCTTCATTGAGTGCATGGCGACCATCGGCCAGGTCGGCAACACCGATCATGGCAACATCAAGCTGGGCAAGGCGGGTCGCAAGCGCTGGCGCGGCTGGCGCCCGACGGTTCGTGGTTCCGCCATGGACCCCGCCTCCCATCCGCATGGTGGTGGTGAAGGCCGCTCACCAATCGGCATGAAGAGCCCGAAGACGCCTTGGGGCCAGCCCGCTTTGGGCAAGCGCACCCGGCGCAACAAGGCCACTGACAAGTACATCATCCGGCGTCGCGGTAAGCGCCGGCGCAGGTAACGGAGGTAAGCAATGTCGCGTAGTCTGAAGAAGGGACCCTATATCGACTCGAAGCTGCTGCGTAAGGTGCAGCAGATGAACGAGTCCGGTGAAAAGCGGGTTATCCGTACGTGGAGCCGTGCCTCGACTATCTTCCCTGACTTCGTCGGTCATACGGTTGCCGTCCATGACGGCCGCCGTCACGTGCCGATTTTCATCACGGAGAACATGGTCGGCCATAAGTTCGGCGAGTTCGCGCCCACGCGTACGTTCCGCGGTCACTTCGCGAAAGAGGCGAAGAGGAGATAGCGATGGACGTTCGCGCAACGACGAAATACCTGAGCATCTCACCGCAGAAACTGCGCCTGGTCTGTGACCAGGTGCGCGGAATGGATGCCCAAACGGCTGCTGCGCTGCTCAACACCATGCCCCAGAAAGGGGCTGAGATGGTGCGTAAGACGCTGCGCAGCGCAATGGCTAACGCAGAGAACAACTTTGAGCTGGATCCGGCGGAGCTGTATATCTCACAGATCTTCGCCAACGAGGGCCCCCGCCGCCCGTGGCGTCGCTTTGGAGCACGTGGTCGCTTTAAGCCGATAGTCAGGCGACAGTCCCATTTGACCGTGGTGCTGAGTGAACGCGACGTAACACTGATCGAGGAAGTGGGGAGCTAATTTATGGGACGCAAAGTTCATCCGACCGGGTATCGTCTCGGTGTAATCAAAGACTGGAACGCACACTGGTACGCGGAAGGCAAGCGCTTCAGCGAACTGCTGCTGGAGGACCGCCAGATCCGCGATGCCGTGTTCAAGATGCATCAGAATGCGGGCATCTCCCGCATTGAGATCGACCGCTTCCCGAACCAGGTGGTGGTCACACTGCACACAGCCCGGCCCGGCATTGTCATCGGGCGGCGGGGTGCGACGGTGAAGGAACTGCGCCAGAAGCTCGAAGACCTGTCCGGTAAAAAGGTCAAGGTCGAGGTGGAAGAGGTCGAAGCGCCCGATCTGGACTCGCAGCTGGTGGCGGAAAACGTCGCCGGGCAGCTGGAGCGCCGCATCTCGCACAGCCGCGCCATGAAGCGCGCGGTCGGCCAGGCCATGCGCATGGGTGCCGAAGGCATCCGCATTGTGGTCTCGGGGCGCCTTGGGGGTTCGGAAATGGCCCGCCGTGATGTCATGCAGGACGGGCGTGTACCCCTGACAACCCTGCGCGCTGACATTGACTATGGCTTTGCCGAAGCACTGACCACGTTCGGGCGCATCGGCGTGAAAGTCTGGATTTACAAGGGCGAAGTGCTCGGTGATGAAGAGCAGGCCTCCGGCGGCGTATACGTCAGCTAGGGCCTGGTGGAGAGCAAACTATGTTGATGCCAAAACGAGTGAAATACCGCAAGCAGTTCCGCGGGCGTATGAAGGGCAAGGCCACCCGGGGTAACACCGTGGATTTCGGCGAGATCGGTCTGATGTCGCTGGAGCCCGCCTGGATATCCTCCCGGCAGATCGAGGCCGTGCGCCGTACCATCACCCGCTATCTCAAGCGGCGCGGCAAGGTGTATATCCGCATCTTCCCGGACAAGCCCGTGACCCAGAAGCCCGCCGAGACCCGTATGGGTAAGGGTAAGGGGTCTGTGGATCGCTGGGTGGCTGTGGTCAAGCCGGGCCGTGTGATGTTCGAGATCGCCGGTGTGGATAGTGAGACCGCCCGCGAGGCGCTGCGCCGTGCCAGCTACAAGCTGCCGGTGCGCAGCAAGATCGTGTACAAAACCGATCCTATCTCTGGTATTGAGGTGGCGGGCTATGAAGATTAAAGCCTCAGAACTGCGTGAAATGGACTACGAAGACCTGCTCTATCAGCTGGATGACCTCAAGGAGGCGTACTTCAACCTCCGCTTCCAGCAGCAGATCGGGCAGCTTGAAGACACGAACCAGCTCAGATTCGTGCGGCGTAACATTGCCCGCGTGCAGACGGTTCTACGTGAAAAAGAACTGGAGGCGCAGCGTGGCTAACAATCGTCGCCGTCTGACCGGTGTTGTGGTCAGCAACAAAATGGACAAAACCGTCGTCGTACGGGTTGAGAAGCGCTACCGCCACCCGCTGTATGGCAAGGTGGTTCGGGAGAACACGCGCTTCATGGCCCATGACGAGGAAAACGAATGCGAAATGGGCGACACCGTCGTGATTGTCGAGTCACGCCCGATCAGCCGCCATAAGCGGTGGGTTGTCCAGGAGATCGTGCGCTCCGACCTGAGTGCGCAGACTGCTGAGGTCGGCTCACTGGAAGGCATGGGGTCGGAAGACGTGATCGACACCGATGCGCAGATAGAGACCGAGTGAGGCGGAACAATGATCCAGGTAGAGAGCAGGTTAAAAGTCGCCGACAACAGCGGCGCACGAGAGCTTCTGGTCATCCGTGTGCTCGGCGGTTCGGTGCGTCGCAGCGGCGGTATTGGTGACATTGTCGTGGCGACCGTCAAGGCTGCACAGCCCGGCGGTGCCGTCAAGAAGAGCGATGTGGTGCGTGCCGTGATCGTGCGGACCAAGAAAGAGTATCGTCGTGACGATGGCTCCTACATCCGCTTTGATGAGAACGCGGCAGTCGTCCTGGATGGCGAATCGCAGAACCCCAAGGGAACCCGCATCTTCGGGCCCATCGCGCGTGAACTGCGTGATGAAGGGTTCATGCGGATCGTCTCTCTGGCGAAGGAAGTGCTCTGATGAGTAAGAAACAGAACAGACCAAAGATGAAGATCAAAGAGGGAGACCTGGTCGAAGTCATCGCGGGCAACGACCGAGGTGCGCGCGGCCGTGTGACCCGGGTCCTCCCTAAGAAACAGCGCGTGGTGGTTGAGGGGGTTAACATCCGCAAGAAGCACCAGCGCCCGATCCAGGCGAACAACCAGGAGATGCAGCCGGGCATCATCCAGTTTGAGGCACCCATCCACGTATCCAATGTGATGCTGGTGGACCCCAACACGGACCGGCCCACGCGCGTCTCAATCCGTCGGGACGAGGAGGGCTTTCCAGTCCGTGTGGCCCGGGTGAGCGGAAAGGACATCGACTGATGCACAGCCTGCGAACCCACTATGAGGACAACGTGCGCCCGGCCCTATATGAGAGGTTCGGGTATGACAGCCCAATGCGCATCCCAGGTATCACCAAGGTGGTGATCAACATCGGTCTGGGTGAGGCCCTTGAGAATGCCAAGGCCTTGGATTTTGCGGTGGAGGATCTGCGCATGATCACCGGGCAGCAGCCCGTGGTGACCCGTGCCCGCAAGAGCATCGCGAACTTCAAGCTGCGTGAGGGCCGTGCTATCGGCGTGAAGGTCACTCTGCGCCGCGAGCGGATGTGGTCCTTCCTTGACCGGCTGATGAACATCGCCCTGCCGCGCACCCGTGACTTCCGCGGCATCAACCCGAACTCGTTTGACGGGCGGGGTAACTATACGCTTGGCCTGCGCGAACAGCTGATCTTTCCCGAGATCATCTACGATCAGGTGGACAAGGTCCGCGGTATGGAGATCACCATCGTAACCACGGCGGAGACCGACGAAGAAGGCCGCGAACTGCTGCGGCTGCTCGGTATGCCCTTCGCCGGGTTGGAGATCAACACCGCAGAGTACGCCAGGCAGTAGCCAAGGAGCAATAACGCATGGCCAGAAAATGCATGCAGTATCGGGAACAAAACCGCAAGTATGAAGTCCGTGTCGTGAACCGGTGCAGCCGCTGTGGGCGCTCACGTGCCTATATGCGCAAGTTCGGCCTGTGCCGGATCTGCTTCCGTGAACTGGCGCTGCGCGGCGATATCCCCGGTGTGAAGAAGTCGAGCTGGTAGGAGGCCTGTAGTGTACACCAACGACCCGATCTCGGATATGCTGACGCGTATCCGCAACGCGCTGATGACGCGCCACAACGATGTATTGATCCCGTACTCCAAAATGAAGTACGAGATCGCCCGTGTGTTGTATGAAGAGGGCTACATCACATCCTACGAGCGCATTGAGGACAGGCCCTATGATCACATCCGGCTGGTTCTCAAGTACACCGGCAGCCGCCGTGATGTCAAGCCGGTGATCACACGCCTGCAGCGCATCAGCAAGCCCGGCCGCCGTGTGTACAGCGGCTATCGAGATATTCCCTGGGTGCTCAGCGGAATGGGTATCGCCATCCTAACAACACCTAAGGGCGTGATGACAGACCAGCAGGCCCGCCGCGAACGTGTTGGCGGCGAGATCCTGTGCTACGTCTGGTAAAAGGGGGAACCCATGTCGAGAATAGGCAAACAGCCGATTGAGCTGCCTAAGGGCGTATCGGCGACAATCAACAAATCAGAGGTCACGGTCAAAGGGCCCAAGGGTGAACTCACCCGGCGCTTTGACCCCGACATGACCTTCAAGCAAGAGGACGGACATCTTATTGTAGAGCGTCCGACCGACCAGCGGCATCACCGCGCACTGCACGGCCTGACACGCGCCCTGCTCGCCAATATGGTGACCGGCGTGAGCGAAGGCTACGAGATCCGCCTGGAGATCCGGGGGACCGGCTACCGCGCGGAGATGCAGGGCCAAACCCTGAAACTGGCATTGGGCTTCTCACACGATGTGCTCGTCGAGCCGCCGCCGGAACTCTCCTTCCAGGTAGAGGACCGCGGCGCACTGATCATCATTCAGTCGATCGACAAAGAGCTCATCGGCCAGGTTGCCGCCGATATTCGCGGCCTGCGTCCGCCGGAGCCCTACAAGGGCAAGGGTGTACGTTACCTGGGTGAGTACGTCCGCCAGAAGGAAGGCAAGGCCGGTAAGGTCGGCGGCTAACCGAGGAGACCAGTCATCATGGCTATTGACAGGCATAAACAACGCAAGAAGCGCCATCTGCGCGTCCGGACCAAGCTGAGCGGCACCGCCGACCGTCCGCGGTTGAACGTGTTCCGCAGCAGCAAGCACATCTATGCGCAGGTCATCGACGACGATGCCGGGCACACCATCGCCTCTGCATCCACCGTTGACCTGGAGATGCGCCCTGAGCTGGAAGGCAAGACCAAGATCGAGCGGGCTAAGGCGGTCGGGCGCATGGTGGCGCTGCGGGCCAAAGAATACGGCGTTTCAAACGTCGTGTTTGACCGCGGCGGGTTTCGTTACCAGGGTCGCATCAAAGCACTGGCTGAGGCGGCCCGTGAAGCCGGGCTCCAGTTCTAAAGGGAGAGATATCTGATGGGAAGAAGACGCGAACCGCGCGTTCAGGACGAGCGCGACCAGCTTGACGAGCGCGTGCTTGACATCAAGCGCGTGGCAAAGGTGATCAAGGGCGGCCGTCGCTTCGCCTTCCGGACAGTGGTTGTCGTTGGCGACAACCGCGGCCAGGTGGGTGTCGGGATCGGCAAGGCCCGCGGCGTACCGGATGCGATCCGCAAGGGCAACGAGCGCGCCCGCAAGGCGATGATCCGGGTGCCCATGGTCGGCACGACCATCCCGCACCCGGTGACGGCTAAGTATTCCGGTGCCAAGGTCATGCTCCGGCCCGCTTCACCGGGTACCGGCGTGATCGCCGGTGGTGCTGTGCGTGCCGTGGTTGAAGCGGCAGGCATCACCGACATCCTGACCAAGTCACAGGGCAGCGCCAACCTGCTGAACGTCGCCATGGCGACCATCGACGCGCTGGACCAGCTGATGGACGTTAACGAGCTGGCCGAGGCGCGTGGCAAGGATCCACGTGACCTGATGCCGTTCTGGATGCGCGGCCGGCAGGAGGAGGTTGAGTGATGGCAGGCAAGACTCTGCGCATCACCATGAAGCGCAGCACCATCGGTACTAAGCAGAAGCATCGCGCGATGCTGCGTACCCTTGGGCTCAAGAAAATCGGCCAGACGGTTGAGCGGCCCGACGCCCCTGATATCCGGGGCATGTTGGTCTACATCAACCATCTGGTGGAAGTCGAAGAAGTGGAGTAACAGCAATGAAACTGCATGACCTGCGTCCTGATGAGGGTGCAACCAAAAAGCGCAAGCGAGTAGGTCGCGGTATTTCTGCCGGGCAGGGCAAAACGGCGGGCCGCGGCACAAAGGGCCAGGGTGCTCGCTCCGGTGGGGGCAAGGGGCCATACTTTGAAGGTGGTCAGCTGCCGCTGGTCCGGCGGCTGCCGTTCAAGCGCGGGTTCACGCGGCCCGGGCGCATGGCATACCAGGAAGTGAACGTCGACACGCTCGACCGCCACTTCTCCGATGGTGAGGAAGTCACCCCGGCGCTGATGGCGGAGCGGCATGTGATCGATGAAGCCGAGGAGCCGGTCAAGATTCTGGGCCGCGGTGAACTCAGCAAAAAGCTGACCGTCCACGCGCATGGCTTTACGCGCAGCGCCCGTGAGAAGATCGAAGCCGCAGGCGGCACGGCGGAAGAGCTGACGTTGGTGATCACCGGCGTCCATGCTACCATCAAGAGACTGCCCAAAGCGCAAATTGAAGCCATCCGGGCGAAGCAGGCCGAATAGGATAGGAGCTGCGACTATGTCTCTAGTGCAAGGTATTCGTGATGTCTTTCGTCTGCCGGATCTGCGGCGGCGCGTTCTGCTGACCATCGGGCTGCTGGTGCTGTTCCGGCTGGCGGCCAACATCCCGGTTCCCGGTGTGGACCGCGTTCAGCTGGCGGCTGCCCTCGACCCGGCCACGGCAGGCAGCAACTTTATCCAGGTGCTGAACCTGCTTTCGGGCGGGGCGGTCGGCCGCTTCTCCGTGTTGGCGATGGGCGTGTATCCGTACATTACCGCCAGCATCATCATCCAGATCCTGACACCCTTTGTCCCTGCGCTGGAAGAGCTCCAGAAGCAGGGCCAGCAGGGCCGTCAGATCATTGAGCGCTGGACGATGATCTTCTCCATCCCGTTGGCGATGTTCCAGTCCGTCAGCCAGGTGAATATCTTCGCGAGCATTCTGGGTGTGCCGCCCTCAGCGATTGTGACCGGCTATGGCGACGACACCATCGTCACCATGATGGTCATCTTCACCATGACGGCGGGAACCATGTTCTCGATCTGGATCGGTGAGCTGATCACCAAGGACGGCATCGGCAACGGGCTGTCGTTGATCATCTTTGCGGGCATCATGGCACAGGTGCCGCAGAGCATCAACCTGCTGATCTTCTCCGGCACGACGGGGACGACGCTGCCGACAATCGAAATTGTCCGCAACCTGACGGTGTTCATCATCATCGGGCTGTTGACCCTGTTCGTCATCGTGATCGTCTCGGAGGGGCAGCGGCGCATCCCGGTGAAGTACGGTAAACGTGTGCGCGGCATGAAGATGTACGGCGGTGGCAGCACCTATCTGCCGTTGAAGGTCAACTATGCGGGCATGATCCCGCTGATCTTCGCGCAGGCCGTGCTGACCTTCCCGGCGGTGTTCGCGGGCTTCTTCGCCAACAGCGAAGTCCCGTGGATCGCCGGTTCGGCCTCAACCGTCACGAATATCTTCGGGGCACAGGGCGGCATCGCCATACCCGGACGCGTGGTCTACTGGGTGTTCTACTTCGCGATGGTGGTTGGGTTTACCTACCTGTACACCAGCATCATGATCAAGAACCAGAACTTCGCGGAGAACCTGCAGCGCAACGGCGGCTTTATCCCCGGTGTGCGCCCCGGCAAGAAAACGGAAGAGTTCATCAACCAGGTGGTCAACCGCATCACACTGGTGAGTGCGCTTTTCCTCGGTATTCTGGCGATCATCCCCGGCATTGTGGGGATCTCGCTGGACCTGCTTCAGCCCGGCACGGGTACCGGGCAGCAGCTTCAGACCTCGCTGATCATCGTCGGCGGTGGTGGTCTGATCATTGTGGTGGGTGTTGTGCTCGATACGATGCGCCAGCTTGAAGCACAGCTGGTCATGCGCAACCGCGAGAGCTTTATCCGCTGACATGGTGCTGCCGGGTTCGCCCGGCAGCCTGTATCTGTTCACATAACGGAGTACGTACACAATGGCACGTTATATCATACTGCTTGGCCCGCCGGGCGCGGGTAAGGGCACCCAGGCCAAGCGTTTATCGGAAAAGCTGGGCATTCCTCATGTGTCAACTGGGGATATGTTCCGGGCGATGAAGACCCAGGATACGCCGCTGGCGAAGCGCGTCCAGGCGATCATGGCCAGCGGTGGCCTGGTCCCCGATGAGGTGACTGTCGAAATGGTTGAGGACCGCCTGAGCCAGGCGGATGCCGCCGGTGGGGTCATCCTGGACGGCTTTCCGCGCAACCTGTTCCAAGCCGAAGCGTTGGACGCTCTGCTGGAGAAGTCATTCGGTGGCCAGGTCAATGAGGCGCTTCTGTTCGAGGTGCCCTTCGAGGTCACCATGCAGCGCATCATGAGCCGTGCCACCAAAGAGGGCCGCTCCGATGATACGTTTGAGACGGCGCTGCGCCGCTACCGTGTCTACCTGGAGTCCACCGCACCGCTGGTCGGCTACTACTACGCCAACGGGCTGCTCAAGCGGGTTGACGGGGTCGGCACAATCGACGAAGTAACGACGCATCTGATGGATGTTGTGGGCGCACTGAACGGCCAATAGAGGTTGGGGGAAGACCATGGGATATTCAACGCGCAGGCTGGATCGCAAACCAACGATCAAAAGCGAACTTGACCTGCAGCGGATGCGCGATGCAGCTAAGATCAATGTCGAGGTGCTGCAAACCATCTGGGAGGCGATCAAGCCCGGTGTGACCACCTGGGAGCTTGACCAGATCGCCTATGATATCATCGTCAACAAGTATGGTGCGGTCCCGGCCTTTCTCAACTATCCGCCGGGCAGCCGGCATCCGTTCCCGGCGACGATCACAGCCAGCATCAATGAAGAACTGGTCCATGGCATCCCCAGCAAAAAGCGCGTTCTGAAGGATGGGGACCTCATCTCCATTGACTGCGGCACGATCTACAAGGGCTATGTCGCTGACTCGGCGTTCAGCAAGGGCGTTGGCCAGCTTGATGAGGAGGCCAGCAACCTGCTGCGGGTGACCAACGAGTCGCTTGACAGGGCAATCGAGCAGGCCCTTCCCGGCAACCGCGTGAGTGACATCAGCCACGCGACGCAGAAGCACGCCGAGAAGCACGGCTTCAACGTGCCCCGCCAGTATGGGGGGCATGGCGTCGGGAAGAAGATGCACGAAGAACCGCACATCCCGAATTGGGGCAAGCCCGGCAAAGGGCTGCGCCTGCGGCCCGGCATGACGTTCGCTATTGAGCCGATGTTGATGGCCGGCACCCACGAGACGGAAGTGCTCAAGGATCATTGGACCGTGGTTTCCAAGGATCGTGCGCTCAACGCGCATACCGAACACACGGTCGCGGTTACGGACAACGGGCCGGAGATCCTCACCCTGTGGGACCAGTGATTCGGGGAATGCCTTTAAATCGGGCCCGGAACGCGCTATAATACACATTCGGTTTTGTACCTGGAGTGAAGGATTCGCAATCATGAAGGTGAGTTCATCGGTACGCCGTCGCTGCCCCAAATGTCGAGTCATCAAGCGCAAGGGGGTTGTGATGGTCATCTGTAGTAATCCAAAGCATAAGCAGCGTCAGGGCTAGGGGGAGATCGATGGCTCGTATTGAAGGTGTCGACCTGCCTCGTGACAAGACAGTCAACATCGGCCTGACATACATCTATGGCATTGGCCGCTCGCGTGCTGAGGCGGTGCTTGAAGCCACCGGTGTCGACGCGCAGACCCGCATCAAGGATCTGACCGAGGGCGAGGTGCAGCGCCTGCGTGAGTACATCGCCGCAAATTTCCGCGTCGAGGGTGAGCTGCGCAGCCAGGTCGATATGAACATCAAGCGTCTTAAGGATATCGGCACGTACCGCGGTCTGCGCCACCGGCGCAATCTGCCCGTGCGCGGCCAGCGGACCAAGACCAACGCGCGTACACGCCGCGGTCGCAAGAAGACAGTCGCCGGTCGCGGACGCCGCACCGGGGCCGCCAAGAAGTAACGGAGGAAGTGACCCATGGGTCGTCGTAGACAGCGCGGACAGGGGCGTGGTTCACGCTCCCGCCGCAACCTAAAAAACGTACCGTACGGACAGGCGCACATCCACGCCACGTTCAACAACACGATCGTGACCATGACCGACCAACAGGGCAACACGATCACTTGGGCCAGCGGCGGCCTGTCGGGCTTTAAGGGGTCGCGCAAGAGCACGCCCTTCGCCGCCCAGGTGGCCGCCCAGCGCGCGGTCGAATCCGCGATGGAGAACGGCATGCGTGAGGTGGATGTGTTCGTCAAGGGCCCCGGCCCCGGTCGGGAAGCCGCGATCCGCGCGGTGGTCAGCAGCGGCCTGAAGATCCGCTCGATCACCGATGTGACGCCTGTGCCGCATAACGGCTGCCGCCCCCGCAAGAAGCGGCGCGTATAACAGCTTGGCCCCACGGGCCAACAATCGAAACGTACATTCATCCTGCTGACGCCGGTGCGTTCCGGCGTCACTGATGCGTAAACCATCACACTGTGAGGGACGAAGCATAATGGCGAGATATACAGGACCCAAATGCAAGCTTTGTCGCCGTGAAGGCATGAAGCTCTATCTGAAGGGCACACGCTGCCTTTCACCCAAGTGCGCCATCGAAAATCGCAACTACCCGCCCGGCGAGCACGGGCGTGAGCGCCAGTTCGGGCGCAGCCGTCAGTCGGACTTTTCGCTCCAGCTGCGTGAAAAGCAGAAGGTGCGCCGTATCTACGGCATTCTGGAGCGGCAGTTCCGCCGCTATTACAAGCAGGCGCTGCAGCAGCCCGGCCTGACCGGCTCCAACCTGCTGATCGCGTTGGAGAACCGGCTGGACAACATCGTCTACCGGTCTGGCTACGCCGACTCGCGTGACCAGGCACGGCAGCTGGTCTCACACGGGCATTTTGAGGTAAACGGGCGTCGCACCGATGTGCCGTCCTATTCTCTGCGCCCCGGTGATGAGATCCGTGTGCGCGATGGCAGCCGCCGCCGTACCTATTTCAAGGAAGTCCGTGACCGCGCGCTGGAATACAATCCGCCCGATTGGCTTGAGCGTGATGTAGAACAGCTGACTGCCAAGGTTATCCGTCAGCCCGAACGCGCCGAGATCGAACTGCCGCCAGTCAATGAACAGCTGATTGTTGAGTACTACAGTCGCTAAGCTTTTTAGGAGGCTGCCGTCATGAGTGTCAATTTGACAATGGTTAGCCCGCGGATCGCGCGTGACGCGGTTTCACGCAACTATGGCCGTTACATCATCAGCCCGCTGGAACGTGGCTACGGCACCACGCTGGGCAATGCCCTGCGCCGGGTGATGCTCTCATCCCTGGAAGGTGCCGCCGTGACATCCGTGCGTGTGGCCGACGTGCCGCATGAGTTCTCCGCCATCCCCAATGTGCGTGAGGATATGACCCAGCTGATCCTGCACATCAAGCGGCTGCGCCTCAACCTCGCTGAAGGGGTCGACTCGGCGCGCCTGCGCATTGATGTACAGGGCGGTGTGGTCACCGCAGCGGATATCGTTGCACCGCCTGAGGTTGACATCAAGAACCCCGACCTGTACCTGTTTTCGATTGACGATGACACGGCGCGCGTCGAGATTGAGATGACCGCCGAGCGGGGGCGGGGCTATTCACCCGCGGAAGAGCGCGGCCGCCTGCCCATTGGTGAGGTGCCCGTCGATGCGATCTTCAGCCCTATCCGCCGCGTGAACTTCGATGTACTGCCCGCCCGCGTGGAGCAGCGCACCAACTACGACAAGCTCGTGCTGGAGATCTGGACGGATGGCACCATCAAGCCTGAAGAGGCGATGGCCCACTCGGCCAAGCTCCTGATGACACAGCTCGGTACCATCGCGAGCGTCAACCCCGTGCACTTCATCCAGGATCCGGATCCCGAGCCGGTTGAAGAGGACACGCCGCCCGATCATTGGAGCCTGCCGATTGAAACGCTGGACCTGAGCGTGCGTGTGTTTAACTCGCTCAAGCGCACAGGCATCACAACCATCGGTGAGGTGCTGGAGATCCTCGGCAAGGGCGAAGACGCCATGCTGGCCATTCGCAACTTCGGCGACAAATCGCTGGCCGAGTTGATCGAACGGCTTGACGAGAAGGGCTATCTCCCGCCTGAAGAAGAGGAAGAGGTCTAACGCACATGAGACATAGAGTAGCAGGCAAGAAGCTCAGCCGGTCTACGGACCATCGTAAGAGCTTGCGCCGCAATCTGATCACGCAGTTGTTCATCCACGAGCGCATCCGGACCACCAAGGCCAAGGCCAAGGCGATCCGCGCCGAAGCCGAGAAGATGATCACGCTGGCCCGCAACCGCGGCGATGCCGAGCGTCTGATCGAGCTGGCCGAGGATGGTGAGGAAGAAACACTGCGCCGTCTGCTGACCGCCGGGCAAGCTATCCGGCTGATCCGGCTGGCGGAAGAAGAAGACATTGACGGGCTTGAGCGCGAGGCGTTCGCCATTGTGGCGCACGCCCAGCGGCTCGTCGCCCGTGAGATCCACGACCGTGAGGCTGTGTACAAGCTGTTTCACACCATCGGGCCGCGCTACCTTGATCGCCCTGGCGGTTACACGCGCACGCTCAAACTGGGCCAGCGCAAAGGCGACGCGGCAGAGATGGTGCTGATGGAACTGGTTGAAGAGGACGAGTGATGCCTTCGCAGCGCGAGTCGCCTATGATGGCACGGGCTACTACGGATTCCAGCGCCAAAAGGCCGGAACGCCGACTGTGCAGGCCGTGTTGGAGGCGGCTCTCGCTGAATTGGCCGGGGAGCCGGTCGGGCTGAAGGCCGCGGGGCGCACCGATGCGGGCGTGCATGCCACCGGTCAGGTCATCGCGTTTGCGCTGGCCTGGAAGCACAGCATGCCGTCGCTGCGTGGTGCGTTGAACGCCCGCCTGCCTGACGATGTGGTCGTGCGCGCCGTCTGGCCGAGCAGCTTGCATCCGCGTTTTGATGCCACGCTGCGGCGCTATGTGTACCGTGTGTACCACGCCCCCGTGCCCGATCCGCTGCGCCGTCACCGTGCGTGGTGGCTGGCATCGCCGGTGGACCTGACGACCCTGCACGCAGCGGCTGCCATGCTGGTCGGTGAGCACGACTTTCGCAGCTTTGGCACACCGCCGGTGGGAACGATTACCATCAGGCGGGTGCAGGAGGCGTTTTGGGAGCCCGCGCCGAACGGCGAGCTCCGGTTCACCATAGCCGCCAATGCGTTCCTGTACCGGATGGTACGCCGCATTGTGGGTGCTTCGGTGGCTGTAGGTCAGGGTCGGATGCGCATGGATGACTTCCATGCCCGCATCCATGCTCCCGATAGTAAGCTCGTCACGGCGATGGCACCGGCCCATGGCCTGACCCTTGTGGACGTGGAATACGATTGACACCGTGCCAGCCTGTGCTGGCAGAAGGAGACACCTGATGAAAACCTATAGTGCCAAACCGGAAGACATCGTCCGCAAGTGGTATGTTGTTGATGCGGACGGCCAGACACTTGGACGCCTCGCCACCCGCATTGCTGAGGTGCTGCGCGGCAAGCACAAGGCGATCTTTACGCCTCATATGGATACCGGTGACTACGTGATCGTGATCAACGCCGAGAAGATCCATGTGACCGGCAGCCGCCTTGATCAGAAGATGTACTATCGCTATTCTGGTTATCCAGGTGGGCTGCGGTCCGCCAATCTGCGGCAGGTGCTGCAGAAGGACCCGGAGCGCCCCATCAAAGAGGCGGTCAAAGGCATGCTGCCCAAGGGCCCGCTCGGTCGCGATATGCTGCGCAAGCTGCGTGTGTATGCCGGGCCGGAGCATCCCCACGAGGCACAGGAACCGGAAGTTCTGGAAATCGAGACGAGAGGGTAAATCATGGCCGAACAGCGTTACTATGAAGGCGTAGGCCGCCGTAAACGGGCCAGCGCCCGCGTCCGCGTGTATCCGGGCGGCAAGGGCGAATACATCGTCAACGATAAGCCGCTGCGTGAGTTCTTCCCGCGTGACGTGGACGTGGTCGAGGCGCTCAAGCCGCTGCGCGTCATCGATGGCATCGGCAAGTTTGATGTCACTGTGCAGGTAAAGGGCGGCGGCATAACCGGCCAGGCCGGGGCGGTCCGTATGGGGTTGGCCCGTGCTCTGGTGGAGTTCAATGAGAATAACCGCCGTGTGATGCGCAAGGCGGGTTATCTGACACGGGACGCGCGTGAGAAGGAGCGCAAGAAGCCGGGCCTCAAGCGGGCACGCAAAGCTCCGACTTATACCAAGCGCTGACGTGTGTGAGGCCGCCGTGTGCGGCCTTTTTGTTTACCATGATTGTGCTGTCTCACTATCAGGCGGAGCCCCTGCTGGCGGCATACCACGCCGGGGAATCAACGGTGAAGTCCTCGATGGATCTCAACCGCAGCCGTGCCACCGTGCAGCTTTCCGATGATGGGGTGCATTTTCCCACCGGGGATGTGCTCACGTGGCACCGTGTGCAGATCATGATCGACGAACCGAACAAGTGCTTCCTGCTGCACAGTGATGGCACAATCGAGGAGATCATCACCTTCTCAGAGACGACCAACTGGGTGCGTTCCTTGTACCCGACACCCGGCGCACCGACGATGTTGGTCAGCGGTGTGACGATGCACCGTATTGAGGGCACCGACCCTCTGGAGGACACACGCAACAAGATCCATGCGGCGCGCCCGCGCGGCATGGTTCTGGATACCGCAACCGGCCTCGGCTACACAGCCATCCTGGCGGCGCAGGAGGCCGACCACGTGATCACCGTGGAGGTTGACCCCGGCTGCTTGGCTGTGGCGCAGTTCAACCCGTGGTCGCGGGAGCTGTTTGACGATCCGCGGATTGAGCAGCGTCTGGGCGACATCTATGATGTGGTGCAAACCTTTGACGATGAGCAGTTCTCCGTCATCATCCATGATCCGCCCATGTTCAGTCTGGCCGGGCATCTGTACGCCGGGGAATTCTACGGCGATCTGCATCGTGTGCTGCGCAGCCGCGGCCGCCTGTTCCATTATGTCGGTGACCCGGAGAGCCGCACCGTGGGCAGCATCATGCGCGGTGTGATCCGCCGCCTTCAGGATGCCGGTTTCGCAAAAGTGGACATCAAGCACCGTGCCTACGGCGTGGTGGCTTACAAGTAGGGAAGAGTCTCATGGCGATCACAATTGTCGGTTTGGGTCCCGGCCATCCGGGCGATATCACCCGCCGCGCGTGGGATACGCTGGCTGCCGCTGAGCGGGTGTTCCTGCGTACGCGCATCCATCCCACGGTGGACCACCTACCTGAGGGGCCAACCTATTCCAGCTTTGACGATCTCTATGAAGCAGCCGGCGACTTTGCCGCGGTGTACGACGCCATCGTTGAGCGCCTGCTGGCCGAACCCGGTGAGATCGTCTACGCTGTGCCCGGCGATCCGCTGGTCGCGGAGGGAACCGTTACACGGCTGTTGGCGGTATGTAAAGAGAAGGGCGAGCCATGCCAAATCGTCAGCGGCATCAGCTTCATTGAGCCGGTGTTGGCGGCTCTCGGCGTGGATGCCGCGGCAGGCCTTCAGATCGCCGATGCGGTTGAAGTGGCCGCGCAGTATCACCCGCCCCTCAACCCTGACTCGCCCGCGCTGCTGGCGCAGGTCTACAGCCCCGCTGTGGCCTCCGACCTCAAGCTGACCCTGATGAACCAGTATCCCGATGAACACATCGTCGCGCTGATCCGGGCGGCTGGCACAGCGGACGAATCCACACGCTGGCTGCACCTGTACGAGATCGACCGCGGCACAGCCGACCATCTGACGGCCCTCTATGTGCCCGCCGTCGAAACAGGGGCGGTCACCAGCTTTGAGGGTTTCCAGAATACGGTGGCTCACCTGCGTGCCCCCGATGGCTGCCCGTGGGATCGCGAGCAGACCCACGAGTCGCTGCGTAAGTATCTCGTCGAGGAGACCTATGAGGTCATCGATGCCATAGAGGACGGCGATCCGGCCGAGCTTGCCGGCGAGCTCGGCGATCTGCTGTTGCAGATCGTACTGCACGCACAGATCGCCACTGAGGCCGGTGACTTCCAGATGATCGACATCGTCAACGCCATTGACAGCAAAATGAAGCGCCGCCATCCGCACGTGTGGGGCACACAAGACGTCAATGGCAGCGCAGAAAAGGTGGTTGCCAACTGGCAGGCGATCAAGGCGGCTGAGCGCGCGGCCAATGGTCAGGCGGAGCGCAGTGTGCTGGATGGCGTGCCCCGGTCGATGCCCGCCCTCGCGCAGGGCCATGCCTACGATCAACGCGCGATCCGGGTTGGTTTTGACTGGGAGCAGGAGGCGGGCGTGCTGGAGAAAATCCAAGAGGAGATCAGCGAGATCCAGCAGGCCACCACACCGCAGGAGCGCTTTGAGGAGTTTGGCGATCTGCTGCTGACGATGGTGGTGTGGGCCCGCTGGCTGTCCATCAACCCGGAGGATGCCCTGCGCGCGGCCAACCAGAAATTCTACCGGCGGTTCACCTTCATGGAAAAGCGCGCCCGCGCCATGAACCGCGCCTTCAATGAGCTGACTCTCGCCGAGATGGATGTCCTATGGAATGAGGCCAAGGCCGCCGAGGCCAAATAAAAAGGCGAGCCGTTCGTTTGAACAGCTCGCCAGTCGGGGCGGCGGGATTTGAACCCACGACCTCACCGACCCGAACGGTGCGCGCTACCAAGCTGCGCCACGCCCCGATTGAATGGGTCACCCCACGGATGAAAAGTATACCCCACGGCATCCTGGTTTACAAGAGAACCGCAGTGCGAAGATCGCCGCGAGGATGTATGATGGGGTCATCATGACCGACAAGATGACCTTTACGGATAGACTGCGCCGTGCCACTGACGGCATCGTGAACCCGGTGGCACGCGGATTGGCCAAGGCCGGGGTGCGCCCGGCCATGCTTACCACGTTGGGGGCCTTCCTGACATTGGTGGCCGGGGTGCTGGCCGCTGCCGGATTATTCCGGATTGCCGGGTTGGCCCTGCTGCTCGGAGCCCCCTTTGATGCGATCGATGGTGCGGTGGCCCGTGCCCTCAACCGCGAAACGGACTTCGGTGCGCTTCTCGATTCAACGTTTGATCGCTACAGTGACGCTTTTGTTTTGGGCGGCATCGCCCTGTGGATGGCCCGGTCCGGAGCGCAGACCGGGGTTGGCCTGGCGATTGCCGCGCTCTTTGGGGCGGTGATGGTCAGCTACCTGCGCGCGCGCTCCGAGGGGTTACGGATCGATAACAGAATCGGCCTGATGACCCGTGTGGAACGCACCCTTGTGCTAATCTTGATGTTGGCCTTGCAGCAGGTGATGATCGGCCTGTGGATTTTGGCTATCTTTACACATGTAACGGTCGTTCAGCGACTCCTGTATGCCAGAAAGCAGTTATGATCAACATCGGTCCGTTGACCATTCAGGCCTTCAGCCTGATCATACTGGCTGCCGCCGCCGCTGCCGCAACGGTGACCGGTGTGCTCGCGGCCCGGGTGGGGCTCTCGCTGCGCCGTGTGCTGGATATGGTGATCCTGGCCTTGCTGTTGGGGATCGTGTTCGCCCGCCTCGATTTTGCCCTGAACCCGCCGCCATCCGTGCGGACCTACTACGATGCGGCGTGGTTCTACAGCCACATCTTTGACTTTCAGGCCGGGCTGGTCGCGGTGTGGAATGGGGGCATGGGCCGGGCCGGTGCGCTCATCGGGGCGATGGCGGCCATCGCGCTCAACGTGTGGCGTGATGACGCGGACTGGGCGCAGTGGGCAGGGCCCATCGCGTGGGGCACGCTTGCATGGTTCGTAATCGCGCCGTGGGCCAACGTCACAACCGGGCATCTGTTCGGGCCGCCCGTGCCCTGGTCAGCAGCGGGCCACCCGACCCCGGTCTATGTATCGGTGTGGGCTTTGCTGACAGGCATCGCCGTCTGGACATTCGGGCGGGGCACACAGCGTGTGCCCTGGCTGATTGCGCTTTCGCTGTCGGTTGGGCTGTTCCTGTCGGATTTTCTGCGTGTGGACATGGGCCGCGTGCTCGGCCTGACGAGTTTGCAAATCACACTGCTGGCTGCTGGAATCGTGCTGGCAGTCACATTCTATTCTGAGATGAGGCGTCATGATCGAAACGAACGGGCTGACCAAACAATTTGACGATCTGCTCGCCGTCGACTCGGTGACTTTGCAGGTTGAGCCGGGCGAGGTGCTGGCCCTGCTCGGGCCGAACGGCGCGGGCAAGACAACCACCGTCCGCATGCTGACCTCCATCCTCAAGCCGACCGCCGGGTCCGCTTCCGTGGCGGGTTACGACGTGGTCAAACACGCCCAACAGGTGCGGGCCCATGTCGGCATCCTGACGGAGGCACACGGCCTGTATCTGCGGCAGGCGGGCCGTGAGTATCTGGATTTCTACGGTGCACTGTACGGCATCGAAGCCGGCCAACGCGCACGCCGTGCCGAACGCCTGACTGAGCGCTTCGGCCTGTTGGAGGCCCTCGATCGTCGCATCGGCGAATACTCCAAGGGGATGCGGCAGAAGCTGGCACTTGTCCGTGCTTTGCTCCACGATCCCCCCGTGCTGCTGCTTGACGAGCCGACCTCTGCCATGGATCCGCACAGTGCCCGGCAGGTGCGCGATGCGATCAAGGATCTGCGCGGTGATGGCCGCTGCATCATCCTGACCACCCACAACCTCAACGAGGCAGAAGAACTCGCCGACCGGATCGCCATTATCCGCAAGGGCACCATTGTCGCGCGGGGCACCCCTCTGGAACTCAAGGCGCGTTTGCTCGGTCCCCCGCTGCTGGAGGTGCGCTTCGGCGGTGAGGTCAACGGCCTGGTTGAGAACATGGCCGACCTCGTCGAGATCGACAGCCACGGACACAACTGGGTCCGCTACCGGACGCCGGAACCATCCCGCACCAATCCGATCCTCATCAAGCAGCTTGCCGCTGAAGGTGTGGATGTGGTCACGCTCAGTGAAGTCTCGCAGAGCCTGGAAGAGGTCTATCTGCGCGTAGTGAATGAGAACTAGCCATGCAGACGATGCTAACGCCCACATCCATAGAAGAGACGCGCAGTCCGTTTGTCCGCTGGCTGCTGCTGACCCGCTGGAACCTGGCCCGCGCCCTGATCATCACCCGGCGTGAGGTCACCGACATGCTGCGTGACTGGCGCATCCTGGCCCCGATCTTCATCCTGACGGTTGTTTTCCCCTTCATCGCCAATTGGGGCGCCGGGCGCATCGTGAACTACGTTGAGCAGTTCGAAGCTGCCATCATCGGGGAACGCCTGATTCCCTTTCTGCTGTTAGTGGTCGGCTTCTTTCCGATCTCCTTCTCGCTGATTATCGCGCTGGAAAGCTTCGCCGGGGAGAAAGAGCGGCGCAGCCTGGAACCCCTGCTGGATACACCGCTCACCGATCTACAGCTGTATATCGGCAAGATCCTGGCGTCGGTCGTGCCGCCGCTGGCGGCCAGCGCCCTGGGGATCACGGTCTACCTGGTCGGGGTGTTCATCAGTGTCGACTACCGCCCACCGCTTATTCTGCTTGTGCAGGTCTTCAGCCTGACGGCCATGCAGGCCATCCTGATGGTGGCGGGGGCGGTGGTGGTCTCCAGCCAGGCGACCAGCGTGCGAGCGGCCAATCTCCTGGCGAGTTTCATCATCATACCGGTGGCGTTTCTCATTCAGCTGGAAGCCTTTATCATGTTCCTGGCAGCCTACAGTGTGCTGTGGTGGGTGCTGCTGGGCATTGTGGTGATCACCGTGGTGCTCCTGCGGATGGGTGTGCGCAGCTTCAACCGCGAAGAGCTGCTCGGCCGTGATATCGACGAACTCGATCTCTATAAGGGCATGCGCAGGCTCGGCGCGATGATTGTGGCCAAACGTGACGATCCGGCGCAGCGGCGTTCGCCGTGGGCATGGTACCGCGATGAAGTGCTTGCCCAGGTGCCCCGCCTGTGGATGCCTGCTCTGCTGACGCTGGTTAGCATGGGGATATCCCTGGTTGTCGGCATCCAGTACGCCGAACAGTTCCCCATCCCGGAAGAGATGGTGGCTGTTGAAGACTGGGAAGAGCAGTTCCCCACCCTGCTCGGTGAGGCCGGCCTGACGGGCGTCGGCGGCGTGGTGCGAGTCGTCTTCCAGAATGCCCGCGCTATCCTGATCGGTGGCGGGTTGGGCATGTTCACCCTGGGGATCGGTATGGTGCTTGTCGCGATGCTGCCCTTCGGCATTATCGGGTTTGTCTTTGCGCAGGTAAGCACGCTGGGCATCGACCCGAGCCTGCTCTATGCTGCGCTGATCCCGCACAGCATCATCGAGATACCGGCTATCCTGCTCGCGTCGGCGGCCTTCATCCGGCTGGGTGCCAGTGTGATCGCACCGCCGCCAGACAAGACCATCGGCCAGGGGTGGATGGTTGCGCTCGCTGACACAATCCGTCTGAGTGTGGGGCTTGTGCTGCCTTTGTTCATCATCGCGGCGGTGATCGAAGTGTTCATCACGCCGCAGATCGTGTTGAGCCAGGCGGCTGGCCTGTGACACCCCGCCTCGTCATCCTGGGGACGGCGGCCGTGGGCCCCGATGTGGACCACGAGAACACGCACATGGCCTTGGAAGGCACCAACGGCGTCTATCTCATCGATTGTGTGGGCCTTCCGTTGGCGCGCCTAAAGCACGCAGGCATCGACCACGAGAAACTGCGCGGCATCATCCTGACGCACTTCCACCCCGATCATGTGGCAGCCGTCCCCGGACTGCTGCTCTCCTTGTGGATCATGGGGCGAACCGACCCCCTGCACATCTATGGGCTGAGCCACTGCCTGAACCGAGTCGAGCAGATGATGGGCTTCTACCACTGGGAAAAGTGGAACGGGTTCTTCCCGGTCGTCTTTCATCATCTGCCCCCGCGGGAGGGCGTGCAGCTCCTTGACACGACCGATTTCACGATCTATGCCTCACCCGTACGCCATTACGTGCCGACCATCGGCGTGCGGGTGGTGGTCAAACAAACCGACTACATCATGGCCTACTCCGGTGATACCATTCCATGCCCGGAGACTGTGCGCCTTGCCTACAACGCCGACCTGCTGATCCATGAGGCAACCGGTGACGAACCGCTCGGGCATTCCAGCGCAGCACAGGCAGGGGCCATCGCCAAGGAGGCGCGCGCCAAGCGCCTCGGGCTGATCCACTACCCGGTGTGGAACGCCCGCACCGCCCATCTGGTCGATGAGGCACGGGCAACGTTCGGCGAGCGGGTCTTTTTGTGTGAGGATATGATGTCTATCCCGCTGGGGTAGGGGGTGTCTAGCTGGCTGAGCGTTCGCGGCGTAGCCACGCCAGCGCAGCCTCTTCGCCGTCGAATACGCGGAAGGTGTGAGCGTACTCGCCGAACGACCCCATCAGCCCGAATGCCATCGACAGGGCCGGGCCGCCGCCGACAATCGCCAACCGCGAGGCAGCGAAGTGTGCTGTTGAGCTGGGCATCGGGATGCCATTGGAGGCTTCAAGGAAGTTCATGAACGAACGGGCGAAATCAAAGCGTCTGAGGTCAACATACACAAACAGGGGTTCGCGGCGCTCGATCAGCTCGTGCAGCTCATCGGTGAGCGCCTTGATCTCCTCGCGGGTAACCGGATCGCTGATGGTCACCTTGTGCATGTCGTCGTCAAATGGCTCAATGGTGCAGGGCATGCCCGTCTCCTACTCTGGTGGTCGCTGGGCTAATGATACCCGATCTATTGGATAAAAAGCGTGTTAAATCCCGGTGTGGCGGTTGCGGATGGCGCGCGACGTTCGTAAACTTATAACGGTATAGTGTGAACATGTGTTCTAAACAGGGTGTGAGCAGTTAGGACCTATGGGAAAAACCAACCTGAAAAACAAAGTGCCGCGCCGTTCACGGCGTACGCTGGCTATCGAGCTCCTTTTCTTCGCGTCACTGGCGGTGTTCGGCTTTGCGCTGGTTACCAGCCTGATCACGCTTAACCGCGCCGATGACAGCGGCGGCATCTCGATCCGCGAGTTCATTCCCGGTGTGGCCGCGCAGGAGCCTGAACCCGTGAATGCGTTTGGCCTGTTTGAGCGCACCAGCACGCGAGAAACGCTCGAACCGAGTGTCTCGCCGATATTCACGCCGTCTGTACAGTATTGGGCGGATGACATCATGCGCTGGTCAGCCCAGCACGGTGTTGACCCCAACCTCGCGGCGACCGTCATGCAGATCGAGTCATGTGGCTGGCAGTCCGCCGAGTCCAGTGCTGGGGCGATGGGCCTGTTCCAGGTGATGCCGTTCCACTTCACGGCGGGTGAACAACCTTACGATCCCGATACAAACGCCCGGCGCGGGCTGGCCTATCTGAAGGCGGGCCTTGAGATCGCCGGTGGGCACGCCGGTCTGGCCATGGCTGGCTACAACGGCGGCCACAGCGTGATCAATCGGGACTACACCAACTGGGCTGGTGAAACGCAGCGCTACTATCGTTGGGGAACCGGCATCTACCGGGAAGCATCCGCCGGGTGGGAGAGCAGCCCCACACTGCAAAACTGGCTGACCACAGGCGGTGCCTCACTGTGCGCGCAGGCCGAGGCCCAGCTTAACCTGACCCAAAGCCGCTGACACCCGGCTGCAGCCGGGTGGTGTCGCGATCCGTCCGTGTGGTACAATCTCGCCGATATGTAAGCAGTTCCCCGCGCATGTGCATCGGATGTGATCACAGCGCGGAGACGGAGCACCTATGGCTGATGTAGACGAGATCCCGCACGACCTAACAGAAGCCCCCGACGAACTGCCAATCCTGCCCCTGCGAGGCCTTGTTGTATATCCCTATACCGCAGTCCCGCTGCTTGTGGGGCAGCCGCGGTCCATCCGGCTCATCGATGAGTTGATGAAAACCGAGGACCGCATGATTGGGCTGGTTGCCAGCTTCGACCCGGAGAACGAAATGCCGGGCCCGGATGAGATCCATGCGGTGGGCACAGTCGGGGTTATCCACCGGATCTTCCGTGCACCTGACGGAACCATCCGGCTGTTAGTGCAGGGACTGGAACGCATGCGCGTGCTCGACTACGTGGCCACGGATCCCTTCCTGCGGGCTCGTGTTGAGATCATAGGCGATGCCCCAAAGGACGGATCATACGACGAAGTTGAGATCGAGGCGCTGACGCGCAATATAAGCGAACAGTTTGAGCGGCTGTCCGATCTTTCACCGGACATCCCGACTGAGATGATCGCTTCAACCCTTGAGCTCAACGATCCGCTGCATAAGGTCTACTCCATTGCGACCTATGCCCGCATGGATCTGGCCGACTCGCAGCGCCTGTTGGAAACCGATGCCCTTGTCGACAAGATGCATCTGCTGGTCAAGCTCCTTGAAAACGAGCTTGAGGTGCTTGAACTCGGCCAGAAGATCCGGGCAGACGCGCAGTCAGAGATCGACAAGGTGCAGCGCGAGTACTATCTGCGCGAGCAGATGAAGATCATCCAGCGCGAGTTGGGCGAATCCGATGGCACACAGGCCGATGCCGAGGAGTTCCGCCGGCGCATCAGCCGGGCGGGCATGCCGGAAGAAGCACGCAAAGAGGCGCTGCGTGAGCTGGAACGCCTGACGCGCGTCCCGCCTGCTTCCGCCGAATATGGCGTCATACGGACCTATCTGGACGTGTTGACCAGCCTGCCGTGGGCTTCCATGACGGAGGACAATCTGGATGTTGCCCACGCGCGTGCTGTCCTCGATGAGGATCACTACGGGCTGGACGACATCAAAGAGCGCATTCTTGAGTTCCTGGCGGTGCGCAAGCTGCGTCAGGAGCGCTCAGGCGAACGCGGTGATGAACCGCAGGATGTGATCCGCCGCGAACGTGAAGGCGTGATCCTGTGTTTCGTTGGGCCGCCGGGCGTAGGCAAAACGTCACTGGGTGCGTCCATTGCCCGCGCGATGGGTCGTAAGTTCGTGCGGATGAGTTTGGGCGGCGTCCGTGATGAAGCCGAGATCCGCGGCCACCGCCGCACGTACATCGGTGCGATGCCGGGCCGCCTGATCCAGGCTCTGCGCCGGGTCGGCAGCCGCAACCCGCTGATCATGCTTGATGAGGTCGACAAGCTCGGCGCGGACTTCCGGGGTGACCCGGCCTCCGCCCTGCTTGAGGTGCTCGACCCCGAGCAGAATCGCGAGTTCCGCGACCACTATCTGGATGTGGCCTTTGATCTCTCGCAGGTGATGTTCATCACCACAGCCAACATCCTGGAGGCGATCCCCGGTCCGCTGCGTGATCGCATGGAGATCCTGCGGCTCACCGGCTATACCGACCGGGAGAAAATGCACATTGCGCACCGGTATCTGGTGCCCCGTCAAATCAGTGAAAACGGCCTGCATCCCGAGGAGATCGACTTCACCGATGCCGCTCTGCTGACCCTGATCCACGACTACACGCGTGAGGCTGGGGTCCGCAATCTGGAGCGCGAGATCGGATCGGTATGCCGCAAGGCGGTGACACGCATCGCGGAAGGCAAAATCGACTCGCTGGCCGTTGGCCCGGACGAGGTGCGCGACCTGCTCGGCAAGCCCAAGTTCTACCCGATCACAGAGGTCGGCGAGCGCGTCTCGATACCCGGTGTGGTGACGGGCCTCGTGTGGACTCCGGTCGGCGGCGATGTGGTCTTTGTGGAAGCAACGCAGATGCCCGGCAAGAAGGGGTTCATGCTCACCGGCCAGCTGGGCGAGGTCATGAAGGAAAGTGCTCAGGCGGCGCTTAGCTATGTACGGTCCCACAGTGAGGACCTTGGCGTGGCCGCTGACTGGTTCGACGAGCACGATATCCACCTGCACGTGCCAGCCGGTGCCGTGCCTAAGGATGGGCCTTCAGCGGGCATCACGATGGTGACCGCGCTGGCCTCTCTGGCAACCGGCTATGTGACGGGCACCGGTGTGGCCATGACGGGCGAGATCACGCTGCGGGGCAGGGTGCTGCCTGTGGGCGGCGTTAAGGAAAAAGTGCTGGCCGCTCACCGTTTTGGCGTGCGGACTGTGTTACTGCCGCATCGCAATGAAAAGGACCTCGACGACATCCCGGCTGAGGTGCGCGATGCGCTCGACTTCATTTTTGTGGACCGGGTTGATCAGGTGTTGGAGGCCGTCCTGATGGATGGGGCTGTCCAGGATCCGACCAGCCCGCACCTAGCTATTGGAGAGACTGCCAGTGCCCAAAGTGATGATCGTGGATGACGACCGGACAACCACCGGTCTGTTGCAAACCCTGCTCGAACTAGACGGCTTTGAGGTGGTCACCACTGGTGACCCCGACAGCGCGCTGCAGCAGGCGACATCGATCCTGCCGGATGCATTTCTGATCGATTTTTACCTGGCCGATAAGGAAGGCACCACCTTCGTCCGCCAGATCAGGCAGCATGCCGCACTCAGCGGTGTGCCGGTTATTATGACATCCGGGCTGGATCATGAACAGGATGCGCTGGACGCGGGCGCCAACCTGTTCCTCATCAAGCCGTTCGAGCCAAGCCAGCTTATTGTTGAACTGAACAGACTGATACACAACACGTAAGCCTCACCTATTATGAGTACTACGAGGAGGAAGACCGATTGGCTAAGAACAAGCGGTCTCGTAAGCAGTGGTACCGGATGGACTTACACCTCCATACCCCTGCATCGAGCGATTACCAGGAAGACGACGTAACATACCTATCCATTATTCAACAGGGCGAGCGCCGTGGTCTCAACATTCTGGCATTTACAGACCACAACACTGTGCGCGGCTACCGTGAAATGCTTGATGAGATCGAGCGGCTGAACTGGCTGGAGTCGCTGGGCCGTATGACCCCCGAAGAGGAATACCGCCTGAGCGAATACCGCCGCCTGATGGACCGCATGCTCATCCTGCCCGGCTTCGAATTTACGGCGACCTTCGGCTTTCACGTATTGGGCCTCTTCCCGCCGGAGACGGAAGTCCGCCAGATCGAACACCTGCTGCTGGACCTGCGCGTTCCGCCCGAGTCGCTGGACTCCGGCGAGACGAACGTCGGTGCCACGACGGATGTCTTAACCGCTTATGCGGCCATCCGGGAGGCAGGCGGCCTTGTCATTGCGGCGCACGCCAATTCCAACAACGGCGTCGCGATGCGCGGCTTCCCGCTGGGCGGCCAGACTCGCATCGCCTACACACAGGATCCGAACCTGCACTGCCTGGAAGTGACCGACCTGGAAAGGCGCGGCTCGCGGACAACCCGCCGCTTTTTTGACGGATCCAAGCCGGAATACCCGCGGCCCATGCGCTGCATTCAGGGCTCGGATGCCCACCGTCTCGTGCGGGATCCCAACAACGGGAAGAATCTGGGCGTGGGCGAGCGCGTCACTGAGGTCCTGCTGCCGGAGCTGAGCTTCGACGCACTCTATGATGTGCTCAGCAGCAACGACTTCACCCTGACCCGCCCCTACCGTGGGTCAACAGCGCCCTACGATCACATTCTGGCTGCCCGGCAGGAAGGCCCCTCGATTGTGCAGGCCTTCCATGAGAGCGCAGCCAAGCGCGGCGGCCACCTCTATTCGGTCATCTCGGATGTGTGTGCCTTCGCCAACACCAACGGCGGCACGATCTATGTTGGTGTGCCAGCCGACAAGCGCAAGAAGCCTGTCGGCCTGAAGAATATCAACCAATCCCTCAAGCAGATCGAGGAGGAGGTTGAGCGCCGCATCACGCCGCCCATTGAGGCTGCACTGGACATCCTGAATACCGAAGGTACACAGGTGATCCGGGTGCAGGTGCCGCGCGGTGACGACCCGCCCTACGCCATCGACGGCAACAAGATCTACGTGCGCGATGACGAGGAAACCAGCTCGGCTGTGCGTGATGAGATCGTGCAACTGGTGGTCCGTGGCCTTGGCCAGAACGGTCACGGGGCCAATCACGATGCCATTGTCGAGGAACAGCCGGAAGCCTACGAGGAGACACCTTCCCACCGGGATGAGGATCGCAGCGCACAACCTGCCCCGCCTGAACCCGAAGACGAGGATCAACTGCTCGCACCGCGCACGGGCGTGGAGATCATTGCTACGGAGAAGCGCAAGAACACCCTGTATCACCACGTCAGGGATTTGCGCAACGGCAACATCGTCCGCAACGTGACACGGCAGTCAGCGCGCAAGCTGTGGCACTATGCCATCCTTGAGGTGGAAGACAACCCCGTAGACCCGGATCAACTCGAATGGCACGACGATATCGCGCTGGTCAAGAGCTACCATGTGGCCGGGCGCAAGCGCTATGATCTGGCCATGCGTCACAAGGGGCGTCTGCGTGTGTTCTACGGCGTCACTGACGACGGCATTCAGGACGGCGTGCATGATGTCTGGCGTGATCTGCTGGGCCTCGAACACGAAGAGTGACCCATGACCAAAACACCAACCGTGGGAGCCCCGGCGGCTCCCACAGTTCGAATAGGCCCAAAGGTGACTGGCCCAAGACCCGCCGGGCCAA
>JAADYX010000112.1 GCA_010092885.1 Chloroflexota bacterium
CAAGTATACCTGATGCTGCGATGGTGAGTCAAGCCTTAAGACGGCCTCAGTCTCTCTAAGGCCAGGTATCAAAGGTCCCCGCGTTGAACGCCATCACGGTGAAGTGTGCCCCGGTCGGTTGTGCCCATCGGAACGTCGCCGCCCAACGCTGTGACGGTGTACAATGCCAGCTCCCCTGTACCGAACAGGTGTTCCATAACCAGTGTACGTCGTTTTGGAACCGGGGGTCAAGGGGTGCAAAGTGACACCAGGATGTGTGATGTTTGTCAATGTCGATATTGGCGGCCCGGATATATCTTTAAGATAGGACGGATTCTCACTAGGAGGACATATGACCGTTACACGCACACTTGACGGAAACGAGGCGGCAGCCTACGTCGCCCATAAAACGAACGAAGTGATCGCCATTTACCCGATTACGCCCGCTTCCCCCATGGGCGAACTCGCTGACCAGTGGACGGCCACAAACCAGGCGAACATCTGGGGGGGTGTGCCGACCGTGGTCGAAATGCAGGCCGAGAGCGGCGCGGCAGCCGCCGTGCACGGCGCGCTGCAGGCTGGCTCCCTGACGACGACCTTTACCGCCAGCCAGGGCCTGCTGCTGATGATCCCCAATATGTACAAGATCGCCGGTGAGCTGACGCCCACCGTATTCCATATTGCGGCGCGGTCGCTGGCCGCCCAGGCCCTCTCGATATTCTGCGACCACAGCGATGTGATGGCCGCCCGCGCCACCGGCTGGGGCATGCTCTTTGCCAACAGCGTGCAGGAAGCCCACGACTTCGCCCTGATCAGCCAGGCGGCCACGCTGGCCAGCCGCATTCCCTTCCTGCACATCTTTGATGGCTTTCGCACCTCGCACGAGATCGCCAAGATCGAGATGCTCGACGATGAGACCATCCGCGCCATGATCAACGATGAGCTGGTGCGCGCCCACCGCGCCCGGGCCCTCACCCCGGACCGGCCCGTGATCCGCGGCACGGCGCAGAACCCGGATGTGTACTTCCAGGCGCGCGAGACGGTGAACACCTTCTACCTGGAGACACCGGCCATCGTGCAGCAGAGCATGGACCAGTTCGCCGAGCTGACCGGGCGGCAGTACCAGCTGTACGAATACACCGGTGCCCCGGATGCCGAGCGCGTCATCGTAATGATGGGCTCCGGCGCGGAGACCGCCACTGAGACGGTCAACTACCTGCATGACGAGAAGCTCGGCGTGCTGAAGGTCCGGCTGTACCGCCCCTTGGATGGCGCGGCCCTGGCCGCTGCCCTGCCCCAAACCGTCGAGCGGGTGGCCGTGCTGGACCGCACCAAAGAGCCGGGCGCCATCGGCGAGCCGCTCTACCTCGATGTGCTGACTGCCCTCGCTGAGGCGGGGCGCGGCATACAGGTCGTTGGCGGGCGCTACGGCCTTTCCAGCAAGGAATTCACCCCGGCGATGGTCAAGGGCGTGTTTGACAACCTGACCGTTGACCGGCCCAAGAACCACTTCACCATCGGCATCAACGACGATGTGACCGGCACCAGCCTGCCCTACGACCCGGACTTCATCACGGAGTCCGATGAGGTCGTGCGCGCGGTGTTCTGGGGTCTTGGCTCCGATGGTACGGTGGGTGCCAACAAGAACAGCATCAAGATCATCGGTGAGGGCACGGACTTCTACGCGCAGGGCTACTTCGTCTATGACTCGAAGAAGGCGGGCGCGCGGACCATCTCCCACCTGCGCTTCGGGCCGGAACCCATCCACAGCGAATACCTGATCCAGCGCGCCGGATTTGTGGCCGTGCACCAGTTCGGCTTCTTCAAGCGCTATGATGTGCTGGCCACGGCGCAGCCGGGCGCGACCCTGCTGGTCAACAGCCCGCACCCCGCCGGTGAAGTCTGGGACCAGCTGCCGCAGAGCATCCAGCAGCAGATCATCGATCTCGGGCTGGAGCTGTACACCATTGACGCCTACAGCATCGCGGCGGAAGTCGGGCTGGGCGTGCGCATCAACACCATCATGCAGACGTGCTTCTTCGCGCTCAGCGGTGTGCTCCCGCGTGAGGAAGCCATCGACAAGATCAAGGAAGCCATCCGCAAGAGCTACGGCAAGCGCGGCGAAGCGGTTGTGCGCATGAATTACGCCGCCGTCGATGCGGCGCTGGACAACCTGCACCAGGTGCCCGTGCCGGAAACCGCCGACAGCGTGGTGACAATCCCGCCGGCGGTGCCGCTGGCCGCACCCGAGTTCGTGCAGGCGATCACCGCCCCGATGATCGCGGGCCACGGCGACGAGTTGCCCGTCAGTGCCATGCCCGTGGATGGCACCTACCCGACCGGCACCACCCAATGGGAGAAGCGCAACATCGCGCTGGAAGTGCCCGTGTGGGATCCGGACGTGTGCATCCAATGCGGCAAGTGCGTCATCGCCTGCCCGCACAGCGTGATCCGCAGCAAGGTCTATGATGCCGGCCTGCTTGAGAACGCGCCGGAGACCTTCCAGAGTGCCGCCCCGCGCTGGCGCGATATGGACGACAGCCTCCAGTACACGCTGCAGGTCGCGGTGGAAGACTGCACCGGCTGCAAGCTGTGCGTGGAAGTCTGCCCCGCCAAGAACAAGAGCCAGGCCGGGCGCAAGGCCATCAACATGGAACCGCAGCTGCCCATCCGTGAGACGGAGCGCGAGAACTGGGACTTCTTCCTGGAGCTGCCGGACTATCCGCGCGTCAACGGCCTGAAGTATGAACAGGTCAAGGACGTGCAGCTGCTCGAACCGCTGTTTGAGTTCAGCGGAGCGTGCGCGGGCTGCGGTGAAACGCCCTATATCGCGCTGCTGACCCGTCTGTTCGGCGACCGCGCGCTGATCGCCAATGCGACGGGCTGCTCCAGCATCTACGGCGGCAACCTGCCGACCACGCCCTACAGCATGAATAATGAAGGGCGCGGCCCGGCCTGGAGCAACTCCCTGTTTGAGGACAACGCTGAGTTCGGCATGGGCATGGAGCTGGCCGTCAGCAAGCAGGCGGAATATGCCCGCGAGCTCGTCACCGGCTACGCCGACCGCCTCGATGCGGATCTGGTCACGACCCTGCTGGACAATCCGCAGGCCACTGAAGCGCAGATCGTTGAGCAGCGCTACGCGGTCTCGCAGCTGCGCGAGGCGATAGCCAGCATTGATGAGCCGCGCGCCCATGACCTGCTGGCGGTCGCCGACTACCTGGTAGACAAGAGCGTCTGGATCGTCGGTGGGGACGGCTGGGCGTATGACATCGGCTACGGCGGCCTGGACCACGTATTGGCCAGCGGGCGCGATGTCAACCTGCTGGTGCTCGATACCGAGGTCTATTCCAACACGGGCGGGCAGGCCTCCAAGGCGACCCCGCTGGGTGCCGTCGCGAAGTTTGCGGCGGGCGGCAAGCCGACCTTCAAGAAGGACCTGGGCCGCATGGTGATGAGCTACGGCAACGTCTACATCGCCCAGATCGCCATGGGTTCCAGCGACAAGCAGAGCATCCAGGCCTTCCGTGAGGCGGAAAGCTTCAACGGCCCCTCGCTGATCATCGCGTACAGCCACTGCATCGCCCACGGCATCGATATGGCCAAGGGTATGGAACAGCAGGACCTCGCGGTGAAATCCGGCTACTGGCCGCTGTGGCGCTACGATCCGCGCCGCGTGGTGCAGGGCAAGAACCCCTTCCAGCTGGACTCACGCCGCCCGAAGATCCGCCTGAGCGACTATCTGTATAGGGAAACACGTTACCGCGTCCTGCAGAAGACTCGCCCCGAGGCCGCCGATGAATACCTGGCCCACGCACAGGCCTTTGTAGAACGGCGCTGGGAAGAGCTTGAAGCGCTCGCGGCCACCAACTAAGACATCCGAGATGGGCCTCGCCGCGGCGGGGCCCCCAGTATAAGGAAGAGTTCCCTATGGACCTGACAACAACCTACATGGGCCTGACGCTCAAGAACCCGATTGTGCCGTCCTCCTCGCCGATCTCGCACACGGTGGAGGGCATCAAGCGGGCGGAGGATGCGGGCGCGGCGGCCATCGTGATGTACTCGCTGTTTGAAGAGCAGATCACCATGGAAGAGATCCAGCTTGACCACGGCCTCAGCTACTTCACTGAGGCGTTCGCCGAAGCGCTGGACTTCTTCCCCGATATGGGCGCGTATAACATCGGCCCGGACTCCTACTTCGAGCTGATCCGCCGTGCCAAAGAGGCCACCGATATCCCGATCATCGGCAGCCTGAACGGCATCACCGACAGCGGGTGGACCACCTACGCCAGGAACATCGAGCAGGCCGGGGCGGACGCGCTGGAGCTCAATGTGTACTACATCCCCACCTCCCCGCAGATGACCGGGCGTGAGGTGGAGCAGCTCTACCTCGATATCCTCACCGAGATCCGGGCCACCGTCGCCATCCCCGTGGCGATGAAGCTCAACCCGTTCTTCAGCGCGCCGGTCTACACCGCCAACCAAATGGCCGAAGCCGGGGCCGATGCGCTGGTGCTGTTCAACCGGTTCTACCAGCCGGATCTGGACGTGGAAGAACTGCACGTGGTGCCGCAGCTGACGCTCAGCCACCCGTATGAACTGCACCTGCCGCTGCGCTGGGTGGCGATCATGTACGGGCGGGTGCAGGCCGACCTGGCCATCACGACCGGCGTGCACAATGCCATTGATGTGCTCAAGTGCATGATGGCCGGGGCCAAGGTCAGCATGATGGCGTCTGAACTGCTGCGCAGCGGCGTGGGCACGATCCGCCGCATCCTCGATGATCTGCTGCTGTGGATGGAAGAGCGCGAGTACGAATCCATCCAGCAGATGCAGGGCAGCCTGAGCCAGCAGCACGCCGCCAACCCGGACAAATTCGAGCGGGCCATCTACCGCAAGGTGCTCAGCAGCTGGAGCGACGACCCCGCCGGGCAGAACTTCCAGTTCGGCTGATCGCCGCCGGAGGTCAAACATCCCCTTGCTGCCAAACGGCGAGGGGATGGCTTACGCCGGAACGCGCGGCTGCGCTTGCCCCATGCGAAAATATCGCGCATAATACTTTTTATGTTTGCACGCGCCCTTGCCCTTGTTATCGCTCCTGCTGTGCTGGTGGCCTGCACTGCCGCCACTGAACCGGCACCTACCACATCGCCGGTGCCCACCACGGCAGCCGCTCCGACCACAGCGCCGACCCTCAACCCGGCAGCGACCGCGCCGCCCTCGCCCACCGCCGACCCGACGGTGACCGTTATCATCGGTGGTGACGTGATCGAGCAGCGCTACGGCACGGATGCCCCCTTCCCACCGCTGGTGGAGACCCTCGGCGGCGTGCTGCCCCTGATGCAAACCGGCGATGTGGTCGTCTTCAATGCGGAAGGCGGCCTGTGTGATCCGGTGGCGCTCTCACTGGGGACGCGCGGCACGTACAACTTCTACCTCACGCCGGAGTCGCTGGTCGCGCTGAACGACCGGCTGCCCGGCGACCTTGTGTTGGTGCAGGCCAACAACCACACGATGAACTTCGGCGAGGCCTGCCGCGATCACGGCGAGGGGCGCATGGCCGCAGCAGGGATCCATGTGGTGGGCGCGGGCGATGACCTGGCCGCGGCGCGTGAACCGGCCCTCATCGAGGTGAACGGCAGCCGGATCGCGGTGCTGGCCTATGCCGCCACGCAGATCATCCCGTATCACTGGCACGCCACCCCGGATCAGCCGGGCATCCTGCCGATGGATACTGATACCCTCGCCGCCGATCTGGCCGCGCTGCCGCCGGATACCTTCGCTGTTGTGGTGATGCATGCCGCCTTCGAGTACACCTTCCGCCCGGAGGAAGGCGAAGTCCGCTTTGCCGAGGCCGCCGTGCAAAACGGTGCCGATCTGGTGGTGGGGCACGGTCCGCACGTGGTGCAAAACCCCGTGACCATGGATGGCGTGCCGGTGTTTTACAGTCTGGGCAATGCCCTGATGGATATGTGCTTCAACGATGCGGTGAAGACCAGCCAGTGGCTCTCGGTGACGATCCGGGCGGGGCAGCTGGTTGGGGTCAGCGTGCACCCGTATTTCGCCGAAGCCTGTATGCAGCCGCTGCCGGTCGGCGGCTGATCGCTTATGGGGTGTGACAGGATCAATGAACTACCCACGATTCTATGCCCGGTGGAGCCGGTTTTGCTATATCAAGCTGCCCGGACCGCTGTTCATACGCCGCGCCTTGATGGGGGCCCTGCCTTCCCCCGGCCTGACCAACCACGAGGCGCAGGGTGTACGCTTTATGCTCGATCCGCGCGATCTGGTGCAGGCCAATATTCTGGTGGATGGGGTCTGGTCTACTGCGCTCACGCGCTGGTGGCAGGTCTTAGCCGCCGATGCGGGCGTTGTGCTGGACGTGGGGGCGCATATCGGGTACTTCAGCCATATCGCGAAGGTTGCTGCACCCGGCGCGCATATCATCGCGTTTGAGCCCAACCCGCGCATGCGTGTGCAATTCGAGCAGATTGTGCAGGCCAACCACTTCACGAATGTGGAGGTGGTGGCCGCGGCGGCTGCTGCTGAACAGGGCGAGGTCACCCTCTATATCCGCGAGCGGTTCGAGCCGGGCGCAAGCAGCATCCTCAACCGGACCCTCTCAGACGGGGCACTGCTGGTGCCCGCTGTGAACCTCGATGTCTTTCTGGATGAGAAGAACATCGCGCAGGTGGACCTGCTCAAGATGGACATCGAAGGCGCGGAGATCTTCGCGGTGCAGGGGATGCGGCAGGGGCTTTTGGCAGGCCGTTACCGGCTGATCGTCTTCGACATCCACAACCGGCTGTTGACAGAGGAACAGGTTCGCACGTTGGTCTCGCTGCTGTGGGAAGCACAGTATCATCTATACCGGCTGGAGCCGGACGAACTCGTGCCCCTAACATCGGGAGAAGCCCCGCCGGATGAGACCCTCGCGGTGCACGCGGCGCGCTTCCCCCTGTTGGATGCAGGCCCGGGGGAGCGCATCCGGTATCCTCAGCGCAGTTCAACGATCCAGTAGTCGCCGCTGAGGGTTACCGGGTAGCCTGCCTCTGCCAAGTAGGCCAGCAGCGCCGGATCAAGCGGCTCACAGGGTTAGACCTGCGCGGCACGCGGTGCTTCGGGCTGCCAATCCGGGTCGCGCTCGGCGCGCAGGGCGAGAA
>JAADYX010000113.1 GCA_010092885.1 Chloroflexota bacterium
ATCTGTAAGGTTGTTGCGCCCAGGCGGGATCTCAGCGTAAAAACTGCCAGATGAGGATCCACACGCCCGCGCCGGCCGCCGCACCGGTGAGGGTGGCGGCCAGGTTGACCAGATCGTTGTTGAGCCAGGGCAGTCCGCGCCGGAACTCGTTGGGCTGTCCGTTGGGGTCGATGCGCTTTTCGGTCTCTTTTTTGCGCCACGGCGAATAGTAGATGGCTTGCACGGTCGCCCCCAACAGCGAGTCAAACAGCGACCCGGCCACTCCCCCCAACAGGGCCGCCGGGATCATCCATGAACTGAGGGCGAGCACCACCCGCAAGTCGACCCCGCGTGCCTGTACCCATTGTTCCAGACTGAACCAGATCACCATCGCCACCCCGATGACGAGACCGCCGGCGGCGGTTGCCAGGGTGCCCGCTGCCGAGATCCCGCCGGAGGTGCCCGGTTCGACGACCTGCCCCGTGGTGATGAGGTGCGGCGGTTTTTTGGATAACACGCCCAGTTCAGTGGCCCAGGTATCGGCGTTGGCCGTCGCCAGCGCACCGATGAAGGCGGCCATCACCCAGTTTTCCGGGTTGAGCCAGTAGATCACGGCGAGCAGGGCGGCAACGCCCGCATTGGCCAGTGCTTGCCAGATGTCGCGGGTGTCCGTCTTGTCGAACTTCTCTTCGGCGATGCGCTCTTTTTCGCGGCGGCGGAAGCGCGACAGCAGCGTGGATGTCACAAAGAAGGTGATCAGCAGCAGGCCCCACGCGATACCGCCGAAACCGAAGATCAGGGTGCCGACGATCATAGCACCGCTGACCCCACTGCGGCTCAGCGACCCGCGCCAGTAAGCGAACAGACCGATCAGGCCGCTGGCAAACAGGCCAAACGCGATGCGCAGGGCGGGTATCACAGGGAGCGGGCTTTCTGGCTCAACGTCGATTCCTTTGCGGTGACTCGGAATGGCGCTAGTGTAGCGAGAAAAGACAATCCGTGCCTGATATAATGGCGCACACTCCCCGGTAGGACACATGGCACACGTCAACAAGCCACCGCCCCCTTACTCCCTGGCGACACGACCCTCAAAGGTGATGGCGCTGTCCGTACTGGTGACTGCGGTGTAGGTCAGTTCGGTGCCCGGGAACTGCTCCTCAAGCCGGTCGCTCTCACCGGCGATCTCGGTGAGCGCCTCGGAGATCGGGTCGAGGATGTCCTGTGGGATCGACACGCTGCGGCTGCCAACCGTCATGGTGCCGTCTTCAGCCGTGATGATCAGCGCACCATCTGAGGCGGCGAATGAGAACACGGCGGCTGCTTCAGTGCGGATCTCGTTCTCACCGACGACAGCGTTGAAGCGCACGGCAATCAGGCCACCGGGCGTGATGTCAACTACAACATCGTCAATGCGGGTGCCCTCGACGGCCGCATCGATATAGCCTTCAATCTCGGATTCGGTAAACGTGACGGAGAACGGCACGCCTGCACCTAACCCGTAAATCCCGGCCCACTCGTTTGTGAGGCTGTCATTGACGGGTGCGGCTTCTTGCCCTTCAATGGGTTGTAGGACGGCGCCGGATTCGCCTGAGCCGGTCACTTCGGACTCGGCTGTGTCACCGGCGGGCGGGTTGGGCACGGCAGGCCCGGAGCTGAATCCGCAGGCGGTGAGGGTCAGGGCGGCAATGAGGCTGAACAGTGAGATGACGGGTTTCAAGGGGTGTTTCCTCCCTGCTGAATGGGATATCTGCTCTTAGCATACAGAGATTTCAGCGTATGTGAAGGATCTGCGCAGGCTTTTTACGGCTTCTGGCTGGGATGTTTGCAGTTTGCGCGCGATGGTATACTCGTTGTATGACATTCGCTGACTTTTTGCAGTCCCTTACCCCGCTGCGTGTGGTCCTGTTCTGGGTGGTGCCGCTGGCGCTGTCACAGATCTGGATGGCGCAGCGCGGGACACCGGTGGTGCGCCGCATCCTGTGGGCGGTGGCCATCGTGCTCACATCGATAGCGGGCTTTGCTGCCTTCTACATTTTCGAACTGCTGCCCGCCCGCAGGCAGGAACGGAGTTAAGTGCTTTATGGACGACTTCTGGCAAAAAAATCCGTCCGGTTGCGCGTTGGGTAGTGCCGGGCCTTTTGGCTGCGATCATCGCTGCCGTGTGGCTGGTGGTGCGCAGCGGCGGCATTCTGGGGATCACGGTGTTCTACATCGGCCTGCAGATGGTCCTGCCGCTGCTGGGTTTGGCGGCAGCCATTCTGCTGATTGTTTACGCTGTGGCGACCAAACACGTCAGTGTGCCGGTGCTCCTGACCGGGGCCTTGGCGCTCATCGCGCTGTGGCCTGCCCTGTGGCTGGTCGGCGTGGCGCAGATTCCGTACCCGGTGAACGCGCGCGCTTTGGAACCGACCGTCACCATTGAGGTGCCTGCCAACGAGCCGCTGATGGTCGCATGGGGCGGGCGGCGGTTGGTGAACAACTATCACGCCTGGACGCCCGACCAGATGCTGGCTTACGATCTGGTGGCTGAACCGGCCTTCACCGGCTCGGCAAACCTGACTGACTACGGCTGCTACGGTCTGGATGTGCTGGCACCCATCGCGGGCGAGGTGGTGGTTGCCCATGATGGCGAACCCGACCAGGTACCCGGCCAACTCCAGATCAATACCGCGCAGCCTTCCGGCAACCACGTCGTACTCGAGCTTGATACCGGCACCTACCTGGTGATCGCCCACCTGAAGCCGGGCAGCGTCGCGGTTGAACCGGGCGATCAGGTGGCGGTGGGCGATGTGCTGGGCCAGTGCGGTAACAGCGGCAACACCTCCGAGCCGCACGTCCACATCCACCACCAACGGCAGGATCCGCGCGAGTGGCCGGTCAACTTCGCTGAAGGCTTACCCCTGGAATTCGAGGGGATCGGCGTGGCGCAGGGCGGCATTCGCGCCCGCGGCGGCGAGGTGGAATTCTTCGGTGAGACCATCCAGCCATAAGGCGCGCGCTCAGCGCGTCTGGTGCGGCGTCCATTCGGTGTGGAACGTGCCCTCGTCGTCGATGCGTTCGTAGGTATGCGCGCCGAAATAGTCGCGTTGGGCCTGGATCAGATTGGCGGGCAGCCACGCGCTGCGATAGCTGTCAAAGTAGGCCAGGGCCGAACTCAGCGCCGGGGTGGGAATGCCCAGGCCAACGGCCGCCTGCACGACCTCGCGCCAGGCCGCCTGTCGGGTGGTGATGGCTTCCATCACGTAGGGTGCTACCAGCAGATTGGGCAGATCGGGTGCCTGTTGGTAGGCGGCACGGAACTCGTCAAGGAAGTGCGCCCGGATAATGCAGCCCCCACGCCAGATGCGTGCCACCTCGGCGAGATCGAGATCGTAGTCGTAGGCTTGGCTGGCCGCGCGCAGCAGACCCATTCCCTGCGCATAGGTGCACAGTTCCGCCGCGAACAGTGCATCGCGCGTGGCCTCGATGAATGCCTCACGGCTGCCCGTGAATTCGCTGTTCGCCGGGCCTTTGATCCTGCCGGAAGCAGCCTCTCGTTCCCCTTTGTAGGCGGAGATGACACGTGCCTCAACCGCGGCGGAGATCGTCGGCACAGGGTAGCCGATATTGAGCGCGTCCTGTGTGGTCCAGCGCCCGGTGCCGTGCTGTTTGGCTTTGTCCAGAATCACATCGATCAGCGGATCATCAGTCCGGTCGTCGCGCCTGGCGAAGATCTCCGCTGTGATCGCCATCAGATACGAGTCGAGCAGGCCCTCATTCCAACCGGCGAACACCTCATGCAGGGCGTGCGCGTCCAGCCCGATGCCGCGGGCAAGCAGGTGGTAGACCTCGGCAATGGCCTGCATAACGCCGTACTCGATGCCGTTGTGCACCATCTTGACGTAGTGACCGGCGCTGTGCGGACCGAGATACGCCACACACGGATCGCCATCCACTTTGGCGGCGGCTGCCTCAAAGATGGGGCCAACCACCGCATAGGCGTCCTGGTGGCCGCCCGGCATGATGCTCGGGCCCTGAAAAGCGCCCTCCTCACCACCGGAAATGCCCACCCCCAAATAGCGGATGCCGTCCTCAGAGAGGGCTTGCGCCCGGCGGTTGGTGTTCTCAAAGTGCGAATTGCCACCATCAATGATGATGTCGCCTTCCTCAAGATGGGGCTTGACCTGCTCGATCACGGCATCGACAGCAGGCCCGGCGGTGACCATGAGCATCACGCTGCGCGGCCTGTTGAGCGCGGCGACCAGCTCCTGCAGATCGACCGTGCCGACAATGTCCGTATCGGCGGCTGCCCCGGCCATGAACTCCTCTGTAACGGATGTCGTCCGGTTGTAAACGGCGACCTGATAGCCCTTATCTGCCATATTCAGGACGAGATTCTGTCCCATCACGCCCAACCCGATCAGACCAATATCACATGCTGTCACTTGGGAACTCCTCTTAAAATAAGATTACTGCTTTTAGCATAGCGATTTAGCCAATCGTATTGCAATCGCATCACACCTCCGCGATAGAATCAGAGCATGAAGAAAACCATCCTCATTGTTGACGACGAAAACACCATCCGGGAGGTGGTGGGTCGCTATCTGGTGCATGCCGGGTTTGCCGTGCGGGAGGCGCACACCGGCACGGAAGCGCTGGACGCCATCCGGCAGCAGGTGCCCGACCTGATCATCCTGGACCTGATGCTGCCCGGCATTGATGGCCTGACGGTGATGCAGCGCATCCAACAGGACTACGGCCATATCCCGGTGATCATGCTGACAGCCCGCGGCGACACCGACGACCGCATCCGCGGGTTGGACTTGGGCGCGGATGATTACGTCGCCAAGCCGTTCAGCCCGCAGGAGGTCGTCTCACGGGTGCGGGCCGTGCTGCGGCGCAGCAGCGTGCAGATCCCCGGCCCGCCCGCCGCCGAACCGGTGACCTTCGCCAATGTCCGCATCGACCCGGCAGCCCGCACGGCCTCCCTCAATGGCCATCCGCTGACGCTGACGGCGCGCGAGTACGACCTGCTGCTGTTTTTCGCCACGCATCCCTCACAGGTGTTCTCCCGTGATGAGCTGTTGGACAACGTCTGGGGTGTCGATTTTGTGGGCGAGCCCGCCACGGTGACGGTGCACATCCGCCGCCTGCGTGAGAAGATCGAGCCGGACCCCTCCGAGCCGCGGCATATCATCACGGTGTGGGGCGTCGGGTACCGGTTCGAGCCATGAGAGCCTACAGCCTGGTCGTATACGGCATCGTCGGGGTGACGGTCGTGCTCATCCTGGTGGTGATGGGGCCGCCTATCGGGGAGTTGATGTCACTGGGGGCGCTGCTGGCCCTCACCGCGACTCTGGCCATTGTGGTGGGGTTTGTCGCGCATCGCTTTGGGCTGTGGGAGCGCTTCCGCACGGTGCGGCACGCGCTGACCTCCGGCTATGTGATCGCGGCGGTGATCACGCTGGCGTGTGTGATCATCACCGCACGGCTGATGTTCGTCAACGCCCATGACCTGGCGCTGGCCGTGCTGCTGCTGTTCTTCGCGGGGGCGACCTCAGTGGCGTTCGGCAGCTTTGCCAGCGGATCGGTTGCGCAGCGGGTGCACCGGCTGGCCGAGGCCGCTGACCGCATCAAGGAGGGCGACCTGAGCGTCCGGGTGCCCGCCAGCGGCGACGACGAGATTGCGCGGCTGGCCAACACCTTCAACACGATGGCGGCCCGGCTGGAGGAATCGGCGCGGGAGGCGGAGGCGGTCAACACGGCACGCCAACACCTGATCGCCGGGGCCTCCCACGATCTGCGCACGCCGCTGGCCAGCCTGCGCGCCATGCTCGATGCAATGGCGGATGGCATCGTTACCGACGAGGCCACGCGCACGGACTATGTGGCCCGCAGCCAGGCCGAGATCGCGCGTATGAGCCGCCTGATCGACGATCTGATGGAACTGGCCCGCCTGGAAGCCGGTGAACTCGACCTGCAGATCGAGCCTGCTTCCCTCTCCGACCTTATCTCCGATGCGCTGGCATCGTTCCGTGCGCGGGCGCAGGCGGCAGGCGTCGCGCTGAGCGGGGAGGTGGGCCCGGATGTGGATCCGGTGCTGATGGCCAGCCATCCGGTGGGGCGGGTGCTCGCCAATCTGCTGGATAACGCCCTGCGCCACACACCACAGGGCGGCACCATCCGTGTGACGGCGCGCTGCCGAGGGGGTGAGGCGCTGGTGCGTGTGGCCGATACCGGCCAGGGCATCGCTGCCGATGACCTGCCCTTCGTGCTGGAGACCTTCTACCGCGGCGACAAGAGCCGCTCCCGCGAGGGCGGCGGCTCCGGGTTAGGGCTGGCGATCACACGGCGGCTGGTGGAGGCACATGGTGGCACCATCACTGTGGAAAGCACCCTCGGGGAGGGCACGACGGTCGCGTTCACGCTGCCGCGGGCCTGACGCAATGCCGCGGCGCAGCGAGGCCGAATCCGTACTACACTGTATGCAGAGATCCTTATCCTGACAAGGAGCGACACATGGCCAACATCCGTGCCGTCAAGATCACCTTCTATCTCGCTGCCGCCTGGAACCTCATGGCGGGGATCACCACATTGGCCTTTTACCAAAAGTGCGCCCAAAGCCCCTAGATTTATCTATGGGGATGTAGGGCGCAAAGACTACTAGACATTATATAGCTCTGTGCTGCATAATGTTCTCATGGCAAACAAACACTCATTCAAAAGCAACAGCAACATTGTCTATTCGTGCAAATACCATGTCGTTTGGACACCGAAATACAGGCGCAAGGTACTTGTTGGTGGCGTTGATGTGCGCCTAAAAGAAATCATCCATGAGGTTGCTAATGAATTGCAGTGTGAAGTGCTTGAATTAGAAGTGATGCCAGACCACGTACACA
>JAADYX010000114.1 GCA_010092885.1 Chloroflexota bacterium
GAGCAGGACCGCGGCCTGCCCGTCGGCGAGATCCGGCGCAATGCGCGGCGCGGCATCGGCGACCACCCACTGACCATCCTGCGGACGGGGCAGACCATCCTGTTTGACCAGTCGCACATCTTCTTCGACGGCATCTGGGGCATGGCCATCGCTGAGGTGATGACCAACCAGGCCAGCTCGTGGGTCCAGCACCTGACGAGCATCAAGACCAAGAAGATGAGCGCGCCGGAGCCGCTGCAGCTGCGTATTTCGCCGGACTTCATCGATGAAACCAACAAGCTGCGCGCCGCCGAGAACTACGCGTTCTACGAGGTGGATGCGGAGACCTCGTCGGTCGATATGCGGTTGGTGCAGCAGGCGCGCAAGTTCCTCAAGCAGCGCGGCATCAAGCTGACGATCAACGATATGCTGGTATTGTCACGCGTGTTCCATGCTGCCAACTACGAACCCAACGACTTCCTGATGAAAGAGGTTCGCACCCTGCCGGAAGATCTGCGCAAGCCGGTGCTCAAGTCACTTGAGGACTCGGGCGGATACAATCCGGCGCTGCTCATCCCCATTGATGCGTCGTTTGTGCAGCCCAAGGAGCGCATCTACCCGATCACCTTCCGCAACGCGATCGGCGGCATCTTCGGGGCCCACCAGGAAGCCATCGCTGCGCTGCAGGCCCACACCGATTCGCCGAACGACAAAAGCTGGGAACGGTTGGATAAGGCGCGGCGCTCCTATTTTGCCTACCTGAACGCTTTTGGGGAGATGCTGAACGCCTTCAAGGATGTGGCGATGCAGGGCGAAAGCCTCAACATCTCGATCCTCAAGCTGATCGGCAACCTGCCGCCGAGCAGCCAACACCCCCTCGACCAGATCCCGCAGCGGAGTGGGCCGCTCAATGAGGTCATCAAGGGTGAGGAAGTGTTCAGCAATGTGGGCCGCGTGGCGGAGAACTCGTCGCTGGTGCGCTTCCTGAGCGCCAAGGACGATGGCCAGGCCAAGCGCTTTGTGTGGGGCATCCTGACGGACGATACCGACCGCATGACCGTCACCCTGCGTGACTTCCGCCCGCATGTGCCGCTGCTGACTCGCGCCGGGCACCACCGGCTGACGCAGAAGTTGGCCAACGACTACGTGCTGACCTTCGTGGCGGAGGTTAACCAGCTCTCCCTGCACCTGACGGACATGGCCCTCGCTGAGGATGAAATGCGCTGGGGGTAAGCCGCCACGGCAGTTTCGGAGGGCCTGACAGTAGGTGTCACAACACTGCGGTATGCTGGAGTCACACAGACGCTGAGGAGGACTTGTGATGACTGGTCGTATGCCGCAGATAGGGGACACAATCACCACCCGTGAGCCGATGCTTTCCAGCGAGGGCCTCACACAGATCCGCACGTATATCGCTGCGCGGGTCGGGGAGGGCTTCGATACGTATGATGAGATGGTTGAAGGTGTCGTTGACTACTACGCGATCAAGCACCCGGAGCTGATCAGACCGCACATTGAGCGGGTGGCATGCCAAATGTTGGAAGCCCATCGGGCCGCCCAACAGCATTGGACCGGGCTGACCGACTGCGACCGGCTAGACCGGGCCTTCGTCGCTCTGGAGGAGGCGGGAATCGTGGCGCGGCAGAACTTTACGTGCTGCCAGAGCTGTGGCCACGCCGAGATCGGCATGGAGGCGGACGAGTCAGCGTTTGGGTACGTGTTCTACCACAATCAGGATACGGAAAGTGCGTACGAGTACGGCAGCCTGATGTTGGCTTACGGGGCCTTCACCCACGAGGATGAGGACATCGAGCGGGTCGGCAAGCAGGTCGTGGAGATGCTCAGGCAGCACGGGCTGCCCGTGGCGTGGAACGGCAGCATTCACACGCGCATCGCCGTACAGCCCATCGACTGGAAGAAGCGCCGGTAGCGGATCTACCGGCGGAACGTCGGGCTGCGAAACAGCGTGAGCCCGGTCATGGTGCCGCGCGCGGAACGGTTTGGCCGGGTGGTTTTGCGGTCTTTCTTGCTGGTGACCGGTTGAAGGTCCGGCTTTTCTATCTCGATCCGTAGCAGTGTCATGGTATCACCTCCGCACACAGTATACCTTGCAACAACTATTACGGATGTGACAGAGCCATAACAGATAAGGGGCGAGGCCACAGCGGCCCCGCCCCGTTTTTCCTGCTGAGCGCCTCGCTCAGGTCAGGCGCTTCTTGAATGCTTCGCTGAGGGCGGGTACATAGTCGAACAGGTCACCGACGATGCCGTAATGCGCCAGCTTGAAGATCGGCGCGTCCGGGTCCTTGTTGATCGCCACGATGACTTTGCTGGTCCGCATGCCAGCCTGGTGCTGCACCGCACCACTGATCCCCGCAGCGATGTAGAGATCCGGGGAGACGACCTTACCGGTCTGCCCCACCTGATGCTCATAGGGGATCCAGCCGGCGTCCACCGTGGCGCGGCTCGCACCCACCGCACCACCGAGCACAGCGGCCAGCTCACGGATCGGCTCGAAGCCCTCCGGCCCGCCAACACCACGCCCACCACTGACGATGATCGCGGCATCGGCCAGGCTGATCTCGCCTGAGGCGGCCTCGAAGCCGGTCTCTTTGACGGGGATCTCATCCTCGCTGAGGGCAGGGTCCACCGCGGTGACCTCCCCGCTGCGCGATTCATCCGGCTCCGGCTGCGGGAAAGCGCGCCCGCGGATGGTCAGCAGGTGGGGGGCTGCCGGGCTTGTGACCGTCGCTACCAGCTTGCCGGAAAAGACGGGCCGTTTCGCCACGAGGCTGTCGCCTTCCGTGCTGGCTTCAACCGCATCAGTGATCAGCCCCGCGTCCAGATCGACGCTTAGCGCTCCAAGGACATCGGTGCCGCGCGTGGTCGCGCCTGCCATGACCGTTGTGACCTCATGGGCCTGGGCCAGTTCGGCCAGCAGGCTGGCATGCGGATCGACACGGTAAGCAGTGAAGGTCTCGTGATCACACACAAAGGCCTGGTCAGCGCCGCGCGCAATGGCCTGCTCACCGATGGCGGCTGCATCCGGGCCGAAGACCGCTGCTGCCACGGGCGCATCGCCCGCAAGGCTGCGCGCCACCCCGATCGTCTCCCAACTGACAGACAGGGCCTGACCGCCGCTGTTTTCAATCCAGACGAGAATCATATAACCTTTTCCTCCATGAGCTTATCGGCCAGCTGTTCAGCCGCTTCTTGCACACTGCCGGCACTGATGATCTCCGCGTCGCCCGCTTTCACCGGCGGCTTTTCCAGATTGGTCCAGTCGACCTTAGCTGACAGGTCGGCATCGAGCCCGAGGTCGGCAGCCGACCAGGTCGGGTACTGCGCACGCGCGGCCTTGCGGATCCCCATGAACGAGGGGTAGCCGGGCTCATTGATCTCCTTGACGACACTGATCACAGCGGGCAGCGGGGCGGTCACGATCTGCCGCCCACCTTCCACCAGACGCTCGACCGTGATGGATTTGCCATCGACATCAAACGACTGGATCTTGGCAACGTAGGTCACTGTGGGCCAGCCGAGCAGGCGGCCCAGCTGAACCGGCAGCGCGCCGCCGTTGGCGTCGGTGGTCATTTTGCCGGTGATGACCAGGCCCACATCATCGAACTGGCGCACACCGCCAGCCAGCCCCTTGGCCACAGTCAGGCTGTCGACTTGAGCAAAGGCCTCATCTGCGATGAGCGCCGCATCGTCGCAGCCCATGGCCAACGCATGCTTGATCGCCTCTCTGGTGTCCTCACCGCCGAGGGCCAGCACTGTCACCGTTGAGGCACCCTGTTCCTTCAGGTTGATGCCTTCCTGCACGGTGTACTCATCCCACGGGTTGATCACCAGTGGGGCATCACCCCAGGTGGCTTTGCCTTCGACCACATCGACCGCGGCAGCCGTATCGGGAGTTTCTTTGGTACAGACTATCACACGCAAGGTGTTTGCCTCCATTTGAGGTTTTTCATTGGAGAAAGCGGGGGAGACTGCCCCCGCAGAGGTGGGCCCATTATATCCCGTATGGGCCCGACTGGCACGCTGAACCGATGCGGGGCATGATCGGGGGCGTGAAGGACTTCGCTGTGATCGTTCGCATAGTGGCCGTCGCGGTGATCGTGCTGGCCTTGGGCATCACCCCGGTGATGCAGCCGCTAACGGATGCCGTCCGTGGGGGGCGGCTGGCCGCTCTGGAGGGCGACTACACCGCTGCCGCGCAGCGTCTGCGCGATGCGTATGCCATCCAGCCGTGGGAGAGTGACCTGCTGGCCGAAGCGGTGCAGGCTGCCATCCTGGCGGGCGATCCGGAAACGATCATCGCCGGGCTGCAGGAGCTTTCCACAGTCAGGCCGCTGACCGCTGACGAATTCGCCGTACTGGGGCAGGCACATGCCGACCTGGACCAGTACCGGGACGCGATCAAGGCGTGGGAGCAGGCCGAACGTGCCGGAACGGGCAGCGCGGGCGTGCTGCACCAGCTGCTGGATATCTACCTGGGGCAGGAGGAATGGCAGCGGGCACTGGGTGTGCTGGATAGTCTGGTCGAGCTGGACCCTGGAAACGCCCGGCTGCGCTACCAGCGCGGCCTGCTGCTCGGCCTGATCGACCCGGATGCATCGCTGGTGGCCTTTCAGGAAGCGGTTGCATTGGATACCGAACTGTACGCCCAGCGGGTGGCACGCATCCAGCGGGCCCTGCTCGACTGGGAAACGACACCCGCCGGGTATGCGCGCCTCGGCGTGGCCTACATGGACATGGGTGAATATCGCTTCGCGGAGCTGGCCTTTGACCAGGCGCTTGAACAGGACCCACGCTACGCAGAGGCGATGGCCTACTACGGCTATGCGCTCTCCCGGCGCGGCGACACAGGCCTCGGCCCGGCCATGCAGGCCGTCCGAATCGCGCCGGAGAACCCGCTGGTGCTCTACCTGGCTGGGCTGACCTGGAGCGAGAACTCGCGCCCGCTTGAAGCACGGCAGTACTTCAGCCAGGCTTACACGCTTGATCCGGACAATCCGGCGTTTGCGGTGGAGATCGGGGCGACCTACCAGGCGGAGGGGCGCGATCAGCTGGCCGAACAGTGGATGCAGGAGGCCGTGAGCTTGGCCCCCGGCGACCAGCGCTTCACGCTGCTGCTCGTACAGTTCTATGTGGATGCCAACTATCGGGTGGAAGAGAGAGGCCTTCCGCTGGCTCAGGCACTGGTTGAGGCGAATCCAAACGACGCTGAAGCCCTGGCCGCGCTCGGGTGGGCCCAATTTTTGACAGGCGATACCGGCGCGGCGGCCAATTCGCTGGCGGAGGCGCTGGCCATCAATCCGAACCTGGCACGGGCACGGGCCCATTACGGCATCGTGCTGGAAGAACTGAACCAACAGGCGGATGCCCGTGACCAGTACGAACAGGCCATCCAGCTCGATCCGTTTGGGCCGTGGGGGGCGCTGGCCAGACGCCGGCTGGAGGCCGCGCCGTGAGGCGGTTTGTCACGCTCATACGGGCCATCTAAAATATGAGCGACGTGTTTCAACTTTACTATAGGCGGCGACGGCGCCAACCCGCCTCCATTACGTCACCCTGAGGAGGAGTGATGTCCGAGAAAACGATATTCAGCAAGATCATCGAGCGCGAGATCCCGGCGGACATCGTCTATGAGACGGACACCCTGATCGCGTTTCACGATATCAACCCGCAGGCCCCTGTGCACATCCTGATCGTGCCCAAAAAGCCGATCCCCAAGATCAGTGAGTTGAGCGACGATGACGCCCCGCTGATGGGTGAGATGATGCTCGCCGCCAGGACTATCGCGCAGCAGGAGGGTCTGGTCGATGACGGTTTCCGTCTGGTGATTAACACCGGCCCCAATGCCAACCAAACGGTGTTGCACGTGCATATGCATCTGTTGGGTGGTCGCAGCATGGCGTGGCCGCCGGGTTGATGGGAGAAAAATCCAGGGTGGCGTACAATAGGTCTATCCTTCGACTATGCATCCGAAAGGGTTCAATACGATGATTGTCAAAGACAAGATGACTGCGGATCCGATCACGATCACACCGGATACGACACATACGCATGCCGTCCGGTTGATGCGTGACCGCAATATCCGCCATCTGCCGGTGGTTGCCCATGATGACAAGTTGGTCGGCATGGTCTCCAAAACGGACCTGCTGAGCAGCGGACCGTCACCCGCCACCACCCTGAGCATCTATGAGATCGTGACTCTGCTGGACAAACTGCAGGTGTCACAGACGATGTCACAGCCCGTCTTCGCCGTCGATCAGGACTGCCACATGTCAGCGGCAGTCCGTTTCATGGCTGAGCACAAGATCGGTGCGCTGCCGGTCCTCGATGGCGAGCAGATCGTTGGCATTATTACGGAGACCGATGTCTTGCTCACACTGGGCGATGTACTCGACGAGTACGCGCCCTACGAACCAGGGGAGAAAGACCAACTGCTCACCGTCGGCGGCTGAGCGGCTCTGAGGGGTGCACCGGGTGTACCCCTCGCCTTCTTTGTGAGGAGAAATACATGCGGATACCCCGGTCAATGCGCTGGGTGCCGGAATGGGCACGCAGCGCCATCATTTACCATATCTACCCGCTCGGGTTTCTAGATGCGCCGCAGCGCAATCCGGGCTATGGAGCCCCGGTGCACCGGCTGCGCGGCGTGCACAAGTGGCTGGATCACATTGCTGGCCTGGGCGTGACGACCATTCAGTTCGGCCCGGTGTTCGAGTCGCATTCCCACGGCTACAACACCATCGACTTCTTCCAGATCGACCGGCGGTTGGGCGACCTGCTCAGCTTCCGGGAACTGGTGGATGCTATCCACGGGCGCGGGATGCGCGTCATCCTCGATGGGGTCTTCAACCACAGCGGGCGCGGCTTTTTCGCGTTCCGCGATGTGGTGCAGCATGGCCGTGAGTCGCGCTTTGCTGACTGGTTCAAGATCAACTGGGAAGGGCAGAGCCCGCTCGGCGATCCATTTGACTACGAAGGCTGGAACGGCTTCCACAGCCTGCCGCTGTTGAACCTCAGCAACCCCGAAACGCGCAGCCATCTGTTTGATGTGGCGCGCTACTGGATCAAAGAGATCCATGTGGACGGTTGGCGGCTGGACGTGGCCCATGAGCTGCCGGTTGACTTCCTGCGGGATCTGAGGCGGGCGATCAAACAGGCCAACCCGGAGAGCCTGATGTTCGGTGAGATGGTCCATGGGGACTACCGCAACTGGATCGCGCCGGACCTGTGCGACTGCGGCACGGACTATCAGCTGTATGCGGTGCTGTGGCGCGCCTTCAACGAGGGCTCCTTTGAAAATCTCTTTGAGCAGCTCCAGCGCGAGTACGATCTGGAGATGGGCGCATACCGGGATCTGACGCTGGTCAACTTCCTGGGCAACCATGATGTCACGCGCATCCTGAGCCAGTTGGACCGGCCAGAACACATCTACCCGGCGATGATGCTGTTGATGATGCTGCCGGGCATCCCGGCGATCTACTATGGAGACGAGCTCGGGTTAACCGGTCACAAGGACGACGGCGACCAGTCGCTGCGTGGCCCGATGCCGCAAGAGCCTGTCAAGTCGGATATCTACACGGCGCTCGCGCAGTTGGGCCGTCTGCGCCACCGGCTGAATGCCGTTACGCACGGGCGCTTCGTTCCCCTGCAGGCAACCGATAAGCTGTTGGCCATGCTGTACGAGATCCGCGACGAAGATGTGATCGTGCTCATCAACCAGAGCGAGGACCATCTGCCGATCACGCTGGACCTGAGCAGACAGGGCATCAGCGACGGTACGACCTTCGAGGATGTGCTCAACAGCGGCTGGTATACGGTCGAGGAGCAAACGCTCACCGTTGATCCTGTGTGGCGGCTGTGGGGGCGCATACTCGTGCGGCGGTGATGGAAGAACGCACGATCACGGTCAACGGCACCCGCCTGTGGACCCTCGTTCAGGGCACCGGCCCGCTGCTGGTTCTGTGCCACGGTGGGCCCGGTCTCTATGACTATCTGGAGCCTATCGCCGTCATGGTTGACGATCTGTGTACGGTGATCCGCTACGACCAGCGCGGCAGCGGACGCTCCGACGGGAGGCCGCCCTACACCGTGCAGGCCTTCGCGGCTGATCTGGAGGGCCTGCGGCAGGCCTTTGGGAGCGGGCCGTGGATGGGCGGCGGGCACTCCTGGGGTGCCGATCTGGCGCTCGCCTATGCGGCCAGCTATCCGGAGTCGACCAGAGCGCTGATCTATGTATCAGGGCGTGGGTTGGACCCGGCATGGCATGAGACCTACCATGCCAACCGGCTGCGCTTGTTGGATGAAGCGGATCGTGCCGCGTACCTGAACCTGCGCACCCGCCGGCAGACGGCTGCCGGGCGTGGTTACCAACGGATTGTGAGCCGGCTGCGCGCGATGAACCGCCGCATCGATGTGGCCGACCCGGCGCATGTGACCCTCCTGCCGGGGTTTGACGATCACCCGGTGAATGATCACGCCAACCGGCAGATCAACGCCGACTGGGAAACCTTGCTGCGTGATGACGGGTTCCGGGCGCGCGTGGCTGCGCTGGACATTCCGGCCCTGTTTGTGCACGGGCGGCAGGATCCGCGGTCTGAGGCCTATCCACAGCGGGTCGCGGCCTCTATGCCTCAGGCCGAATTCCACAGCATCGAGCGCGCGGGCCACTACCCGTATTTGGAACGGCCTGAGGTTTTTCTGGCTGTCCTACGCGGTTTTCTCACCAGGATCCTTAAGACGGGCTGAGCGACAGCTTGTACACGCGCACATTCTGGCGGGCCGCAAAGGCAGCCGCAGGGTGCACAGGCGGCCATGGGAGCTGCATCCACTCGCCGTTGGCCGGGCCGTAGGCGAACACATCGCTGAGCGGACGGCCCATAACCAGGCAACGCATCGTCGCGATGGGGATCTCATGGGAGACGATCAGCACACGCTCACCGGGGTGCCGTTCCGAGATATCGTTGAGTGCATCGCTGACGCGCTGGGCCAGGTCGCGGATGGTCTCGCCGCCGGGGGGATCGGCTTTCAGGGGGTCGGTTTGGAAGTCAGTGTAGCGCTGTGCATAGCGGGCCTTGATATCCTTGTAGAGCATGCCCTGCCATTCGCCCTGGAACATCTCGCGCAGGCGCGAGTCGGTGAGCACAGTGCGCTTGCCCATGCTCGCCGCGATAATGCGGCCCGTCTCATAGGAGCGCAGCTGGTCGCTGGTGTAGATATGATCGAACTGGAACTTGCGCAGTTTGCGCGCAGAACGCATCGCCTGCCGCCGGCCCAATGGGGTCAGCTCCGGCTCGACGATATCACCCTGGCACCGGCCTTCGAGATTCCAGGTGCTTTGGCAGTGGCGGACAATCACTAGTTCGGCACGCATCGCTTCCCCCTTGCGGCTTAACGTAGGGTGGAAGTATAGCACCGCCGCTGCGGGCATCACAAATCAGTCGGTGGGCGTACTGACGACATGGATCATGATGACCATATTGCCCAGGTTCAACAGATCCTGATCGTGCAGCGTCATGGCGACTCCACGCCCGGCAGGCGCACCGTTGATCGTAGTCCGGTTGGTGCTGCCCTGGTCGATGGCGAAGAGCTTATTGCGCGTCGGGCGCATCAGCAGGTGCTCACGCGATACACCCAGTTCGCGCGCGCCGTATTCCTCTAGATCGATGAGGATGCGCCCCGGCCGGCTGTCGCCGCGCCCCAGCACCACATCCCCGTACAGGTCCAGGCCCATCACCATGCGATGATCCTCGTCGTACAGCTCCAGGATGATGCGCCACGGTTTCTCCAGCAGCAGCACATCGTCCTCTTTGGGCACATACGGCAGCGGGTGGTAGACGATATCTTCATCGCGGCGTTGGAACCCAAACGGCGTGAAATGGGAGAGGAACCGTTCGTAGATCATGTTGAGGGGGTTGTTCTCTGCGCCTTTGGGCAGAATGAACGTCTCGTCGATGTGTTCCTGATTGTCTGATTCCGTCATAAAGACTTCCCTAAAGTTCAGACCCGGTCGCCTCTTTCCGCCTATTATACACGCGTGGTAACCACCTGCGAAAACGCAGCACGTTGCAGGGCTTTTGCCCCGGCTGGTATACTACAAGCTGGTTCAATGACCGGTGAGCCACCTGCGGTTCACCTGGTGACATCGATAAGCAGGAGGACAGATGTCAATCACTAAAGACGAAAAGGCCCAGATCATCAGCGAGTTCGGTACACATGAAGGTGATACCGGGTCCGCCCAAGTGCAGATCGCCATCCTGACCCATCGCATCCAAACGCTGACCGAGCATATGAAAGTGCATCACCATGACTTTCACTCGCAGCGCGGACTGCTGACGTTGGTCGGGCGCAGACGGCGTCTGCTGAAGTATCTGCGTCAAACTCAGCCCGAAGAGTATGAAGCTCTTATCCAGCGGCTGGGGCTGCGCCGGTAAGTTTTTCAACGGGTAGGGGCCAGCCTCTACTCGTTTGTGTTACGTTCACTGCCGCAGCGGAGGCGCAGGTATTGGGAAGCACGTTCAACACCCGGTTGAGCCTGGTTCCCAGTTCCTGACCTCCGAGGCGGCCCATCCCGGAGGAAATACCATGGGAGAAAAAAGAGAATACCGTGTATACGTCGGCGACCGTGAATGGACGGTCGAGACGGGTCACCTTGCCGAGCAGGCAGGCGGGGCCGTCACCGTGCGCGAAGGCGACACCATCATCTTCGCGACTGCGACGATGTCATCCAACCCGCGGCCGGGCGTCAACTTCCTGCCGCTGAGCGTCGACTTTGAGGAGCGACTGTACGCCGCCGGGCGGATTCCCGGCAGCTGGTTCCGGCGCGAGGGACGCCCCACCGTGAACGCCATCTTGGTGGCGCGCATGACCGACCGGCCGCTGCGCCCGCTGTTCCCCAAGGGGCTGCGCAACGAGATCCAGGTGATCCTGATGTCCCTGGCGCATGACCAGGAACACCAGCATGACATGATCGCCATCAATGCGGCGAGTGTGGCCCTGCACATCAGCGATATTCCGTGGGCCGGGCCGATTGGCGCAGTGCGTGTCGGCCTGATCGATGACGAGTTTGTCATCAACCCGACCTACGACCAGATGGTCAACTCACGGCTTGATCTGCGCATGGCAGGCACCCAGGACGCAATCACGATGGTGGAGTGCAGCTCAGATGAGGTGGACGAAAGCACCATGATCGAGGCGCTGAACCGGGGCCACGAAGCGATGCAGCCGTTCATCGCGCTGCAGAACCTGATCCGCGGGCAGATCGGCAAAGAGAAGCGCGAGTTCGAAACACGTGAGATCGAGGAAGAGCTGCGCAGCCGGGTGACAGAGCGCGTCTCCGACCGTGTGTCGGAGATCGTGGCTAAGTACTACGACCGCGACGAGCGCAACGAGGAGATCGACGACCTGCGCGAGCAGCTGGTGGTTGAATACCAGGGCGAATCAGAGGAAGAAGAGGTCGCCGAACTGCTGTCGGATGTGCGCGAAGTCTACGGCGACGTGATCAAGGAGAAAGTCCGCACCCGCATTCTGCATGACGGTGTGCGCCCGGACGGCCGGGGCTACGCCGATATCCGTGAGCTAAGCGCTCAGGTGGATCTGCTGCCGCGTGTGCACGGTGTGGGGC
>JAADYX010000115.1 GCA_010092885.1 Chloroflexota bacterium
CACCCTGTTCTACGTGACCATCAGTGCAGCGGCGGACGTGCCGCGCCCGCAGATCACCGTGCAGTCGGCCACGGGCCTGCCGGTGTTGGGGCGTCCGGTCGGGACGTGCTGGCAGCCCGAGGGCGCTGACGAGCCGGACTGCCTCGAAGAGCAGCCGGTCTTTCTAACCGATGACGTGTTCCACGTGGGGGAAGCGGTCGATGTGCGGACGCTGTGGCCCACACCGCCCGACCGGGTTGACATGACGCTGTACATCAGCATCGACTATGCTGCGGTCGTCGACAGCATCACCGATGTGCCTGCAGCCGATGGCCTCACGTTCCGCTGGGCCCCGGAAGCCAACCCCGGCAGCTATGTGCTGCGTGTACAGGCTTTCTGGCCGCAGGGCGAGCAGAGCGCCGATTACTTCGTGCATGTGGGGCCGGAGCCGCGCACCCCGCCCACCATCATGATCTGGGCGTTGGGCGGCGGCTTCCAGCCGGGCATTGAAGGCGACAGCTGCTGGCAGGGCAGCTGCCGTGAACTGCCCATCCGCAGCGACATGCCGCCCGGAACCCCCGTCGTGACGCCGTTCCAGCTGGCGGCCAACTGGCCGGACGGCCCCGCCGAGGTCACGATGACGGTGTACGATGCCGCCGACCGCGAGAGGCCGCTGCACCGGGCCGCCTTTGCGCCGCCGCCTTCCAGCAGCGTGTTGTGGGCACCGCCGCAGAATCTGCCCCCCGGCGAGTACGTGCTCGTCACGACGTTCCGCTGGCCGGAGGGCGAGGTCACACGGGGCTTCCCGGTGCGGGTGATCGGGTCGCAGCTGCCGCGGTGAAGGGCGGCCCGCTGACCTCAGTAGATGCCCGGAAACAGCCTGTATCTGACCCGCGACCGGTACTGTGCGTAGCCCGGCATGCCGCTGACCAGCATGTCCTCTTCAAACCGGATGCGCATGGCCAGCACCATCACACTCAGCACGCTGGGGATCATGCCCCACAGCGATCCGAGTGCGAGTGGTGCGAAGAGAATCCAAATGCTGACACCAGCGTACAAGGGGTGGCGGACGATGCCGTACAGCCCGGTATCGATCAGGTGCTGATCCTGGTTGATATCCAACAGTTTGGATGCGAACGCGTTCTGCATGACCGCTGCGTGCATCACGATGAGGCCCGCATTTGACATCACCAGGCCAGCGATGGCAGCCGCCAGAGGCAGGCTCGGCCATCCGAAGCGATGGCCTAAACTCGGCACGGCAAGCGCTGCGAGCCATGTCAGAGTTAGGGCGGGCATGATGAAGCGGTCGGATGACGCGGCCTGCTGTGTTGCGTTGGTCAGGCCGCTCTTTTTCGTCTTCATGCGGTTGCGCAGTACGCGCGGATTCTTCTGGTTGATGATCCAATAGGCAATTGAGGTGCTCAGCGAGAAGCTGCTGACAAACAGCCAGCCGTTGAGCCACAGCCAATCACCGGCAAAGGGAAATACGAATAGGCCAATAGCAACCATTGTGTAGAGTGGCAGCAGCAGCATCAGCCAGGTGGGCAGCGGCTGGTCCATCTTATCCACGTTGTGAACCGTTCGGGTCTCCATGATCGTCTCCTTTGGGGCCTTCAGCGGGCCCCGCCAACGCGCGGCAGGAAGGCACCGGTTCGTCTGCGGTATGCATCGTAGGCCTCGCCGAAGTGTGCCTGCAGATGGGCTTCTTCAGCGGGCAGACGGATAACGAGCAGAACCCCGGCCAGCACCGTAAATGCCAGGAAGAACAGATTGCCCGCCATCAGGCTTAGGCCAGCAAACAGCATCAGGCCTGCGGTGTAGAGCGGGTGCCGGATCCAGCGGTAGGGGCCATGGGTGATCAACTCATGATCGGTCCGCGTGACAACCGTCCGGGTGACGTTGCTGCGAATCGCGCGGGCGGCCCAAATGGCCAACGGAATGCCCGCGCCTGCGAGCACCGCACCGGCGATCCGCACGGCATCCGGTAGGGGAATGGCTGCCCAGGCGAACAGGCGCGGTGCGAAGGGGTAGATCAACAGGCTGAGCCAGATCACCAACCCACCCAAGCGCAGCGGCAGCATGACCGCGCCCTCTTCCTTTTGGCTGACGGAGCCCCGTTCGATGTGTGCGCGTGTGCGATGCACACCGGCCACGATGAGTGCGCCACCAATAATCACGCCGTGCAGAATACGCAATACCAGTTCCATCGCATACCTCCTTTTTGTACTGACTAAATTGTACAATTGGATGCGCTAAAAAGTCAAGCGGCTCGGCTATCCGAGCGCTTGGCATGTTGCATAGAGGATAGACGAGCGGGGTGTGGTCAGACTCGCAGGCACTCCAGGATGACCATGTTGGCCAGGTCGATGATATCCCCGTACTGCAGTGCGTGCGGGCCGTCCAGCCGTTCGCCGTTGACAAATGTGCCGTTGGTGCTGCCCCGATCCTCGATGGCGAAGCCGTCGTAGTAGCGGACAATCTGCGCGTGCCGCCGGGAGACGTTCGTCGTCCACATATCGGGGATGACAAGGGTGTTCTCCGTCGAGCGCCCGATGGTCAGCGGCAGGCTGTCCTGTGAGACGGTGACGCTCATGCCCGGCTCAGGCCCCTGCGACATGTACAGCCGGAATGGCTCCGTGATGCGTTCACGCAGGACCAGGCCCCGTTCACGCGGGGAGAGCGGCCCGGTGGTGGTTGCCTCATGCGGGCGGCGCAGCTCAAAGCCGGATCCGCCCCGGCCTGCCGTGTGGGCCAGATCACGGTAGAGCAGGCTCCACTGCCGTTCCCGAATGAAGTTGAGGTACTGCAATTCTTCCAGGCGGGGATGCAGCGGCGTGGGCTTCAGCAGGATGGGGATCACCGGTTTGCGGCTGCCGAGGGCCAGCGCCCATTCGTAGATGTTGTACGGTTCGCGGCGTGTTTGGGGGCTGAGCACCAAGATCAGCGCGACAGACTGCCGTATGGCCAGGTCCTTGTTCTGATGCCACGGCGACCAGCTGCTCACGCCGGTGAATTCCTCGCCCAGGTTGATGGCCTCCATGACGACCTCTTTCTTAAGGCGGGCGGCCATGTCATCAACAAAGGGGCGATCATTGGTGTGGTGGGAGACATAATAGAAGTTGCCTTCCACAAACGTGGTCGCGGAGCTGGGCGGCGGCGACTGGATCTCATAGACCTGGCTGGCGCGGGCCTGCTCACGTACGAGACGCCCAACGAGCATATCCGGGAAGTGCACGCCGTTGTAGTCGAGAGGATTCTGCTTTTCCAGCCGTGGATGGATGCCCTCTGTGTGATCGCCGATTACGACAGGGATCACGGGGCGGTCCAGCCCCAGCGCATAGGACCATTCGTAGGTCACATACTCGGAGGTGCGGGCGTTTTCAGAGAAAACGACGATCTGCGCGGCGCACTTCTGGATGCCCTCGTCAATGGCGGCGCGCCAGCTGGTCCCCGCGCGCAGCCGTTCGGTGAACATCCATACGTCGTAGTCCAGCGTCTTGAGCAGTTCCTGGATGGTTTCTGCCACCCTGGCATCTTCGTGGTGAAAGGAGATGAAAATATGCCCCATGGGTTCGGCTCCTGGTGTGAGGGTGATCCGTTACATTATGCGGCACGATGGTAGGCGCGTCAAACCAGTTAACTGCTCCTACGCTTGACCTGTGCCCAGGTTGGTTTAGAATGTGATCAATGCGAGGAGGTGACGATGACCGCTGTTCCACCGTATGAAGCCGAGATCCGCGAGCTGCATGACTTCTTCGCGGCGTGGTTTAACGGCACACTCAATGAGACACGCTTCGTGCGCTTCACTGATGTGCTGGCAATGGACTTCACGATGATCACGCCGGACGCGCGCGCCGTTCGAGCACGGGACGATGTGCTGGATGACGTGCGCGGGGGCTACGCATCACGGACCGGCATGCGCATCTGGATTGAGGATGTACGGCTGCTGCACACCATCGGGGAGGTGCTGGTCGTCAGCTACATCGAGAAGCAGGCTGTGGACGATCGAGAGACAGCGCGGCGATCCACAGTGCTGTTTGCTCCGCAGGACGATACGCCCAACGGGCTGCTGTGGCTGCACGTCCATGAAACGTGGATAGAGGGATAAGACCTGCTGCCGAAACTGGCAAAGTGCCGAGGAATGAGGTCTCCTTTGGCCCATGGAACCATCACCGGGTGACCGTACCCTTAGGCTGGCGGGCTTCCCGCTGATCCTGCTGATTTATGGCTGGGTGTACAGCTTCCGGCTGACGCTCTACCCACTGTTCATCGATGAAGCGATTCACATCAGGTGGGCCCGTGACACGCTGATGCTGAGTCCGTTTGCACCATTTGATGAGGGCAAGCTGCTGATGTGGGCCGCCCTGACGCCCTTCTTCCCGTTTGACAACGGAGTTTTCACAGCGCGCATGGTGATCGTGCTGGTGGGCATGCTGGGTCTGGCCGCGGCGATGGCACTCGGCACACGCCTGTGGGGTGCGCGCGCTGGTCTGACGGCGGGTCTGCTGCTGACCCTGATGCCGCTTGGTGTGTTCTTTGGGCGTATGGCCCTGCCCGATCCGCTGGGGATGAGCCTGCTGTTGGTGGCTGCCGCCCTGACCGTTGAGGCGCTGCACTCCGGCCGGGCGCTGCCTGCCTTCGCGGCGGGCGTGGCGCTGGCACTGGCCGCCTTTACCCGGCTGACGATGATGGTCTATCTGGTTGTGCCGGTGGTTGGCTGGGTGCTGATTAAGCGCAGCAATGTGCAGATCGCCCGCATCTATGCTGCGGTGCTGCTGACGGCGCTGCCCTTTCTGGTTGGCGGTGTGTTGGCCGGATCGATCGGGTTGGAGCATGCCAGCGGCTTTGTGGAACCCGCACCGGTGTTGCAACGTGCGGGGCAGCATATTCGCCGGGCATGGCGCTGGCTCAGCGTGTACGCGACGGTGCCGCTGCTGGTCATCAGCCCTGTCTCTTATACACATCT
>JAADYX010000116.1 GCA_010092885.1 Chloroflexota bacterium
CGAATATGGGTTCGTGCCAACATCCATCCCGCTTTGCGACGATTGTTGCTCCCCTTGACCTTGCGCGATACCGCCCGATTGAGCGTCTTGACCCGTTGAAGTTCCTGCGTGAAAAATTCTGGCGATAGGTACTTATGTCCGGTGTGGTCGGTGAGAAACGTCTGCAAACCGAAGTCGAAGCCGCCGATTTCACCCGCGCTGTCCCGCTTGATAGTGACAGTCTTTATCACCCCGTTCATTTTTCGGTGTTGAACGAATTTGTACTTACGTTTGCCTATCTGGATTTTGCTATAGCGTTTACCGTCACTATCTAGCACCTTCCAATTGCGACTACAGTTAGCGTACCACACAATACGCTGACGCGCCGCGCTCTACATCCCCATAGCTAAAGCAAGGGGTATTGAGCGCGATTTTTGATAACAGGCTGTGGGGGGATGTCAATAGGGCGTGAATTGACGCCTGTATAACGCACGGTTGACAGCACCCCCGTATGCTCTGCATACTTCCAAGTAGACGCCCCCGAGCAGGCACTATGACCCCCGAAGAGCGTAAGCAGGCCATTGAAGATCACATCAGGACCGACCCATTCGCCGCCTTTCTAGGTGCTGAACTGGAGGCGGTTGACGAAGGCTACAGCCGGGTCTCCTTAGTTGTGACCGAGGCGATGCTCAACTTCCATGGCATCACCCATGGCGGGTTGGTGTTCAGCCTTGGCGACATCGGTTTTGCCGCTGCGAGCAACTCCCGCGGGCAGACCGCTGTGGCCCTGAACGTCACGACCAGCTTTCTCAGCGCGACACGCGCGGGGGACCATCTGGTGGCTGAAGTGACTGAGCAGCACGCTGCCGGGCCCATAGCGACCTACGCGATCGTCGTTACTGAACGCCAATCGGGGCGTCTGGTGGCTCAGAGCCAAGCGATGGTTTACCGGCGCAAGGAGTTCTTTGTGCCACCTGATGAGGTTTAGGTACACTACGTTTACCCCATCTCTGCCCCGGCGGGGCACCCCAGTTTGATTGAGTGCAGACTTGACCCGTCCGGTGGAAGGCCAGTCTGCTGCTCAAGAGTAGATACCCTAAGGAGAAGAAAAGCCCATGTTGAAGAATAGAAACATTTTTGCCTTTCTCGTGCTGCTGCTGACCATGCTGTTCGTGGTGGCCTGTTCGCCCGCAGGTACCGGCACCGAGGTCGTTGAAGAGGAAGTCCCGGCTGAGGACGATATGGCCGAAGACGAGGAGATGGCCGAAGACGAGGAGATGGCTGACGATGAGGAGATGGCCGAAGAACCCTACAAGATCGGCTTTATTGCCGCCATTACCGGTGGTGCTGCTCCTCTGGGCGAGCCGGAAGCTGCCACCGCTGAGATGATCCAGGCCCAGCTTGACGAGCAGGGCGGCATCACCGGCCCGGATGGTGTGACCCGCCCGGTCGAGATCATCATTCTTGACAGCCAGTCCAACCCGGATGCCGCCACCTCCGCCATTACCCAGCTGATCGAAGAGGAAGAAGTCGACCTGCTGATCGCCGGAACCACCAGCGGTAACTCGCTGGCCATGGTGCCCATCGCGACCGAGAACCAGGTGCCGATGATCTCCATGGCGTCTGCCGGTGCGATTGTCCGCAATGAGGATGGCTCCGCGCGTGAGTGGATCTTCAAGACGCCGCAGGACAACCTCCAAAGCGCAGAGTGGCAGGGTCAGTACCTGAACACGCTTGGTTTTGCCAATGCCTGCTACCTGTTTGAAAACAATGGCTACGGCCAGGATACGCTGGCCAGCGCTCAGGCAGTCTACCCGGACTACGGCGTGGAAATCGGCTACAACGACAGCTTCAATGCCACCGATACCGAGTTTCCGCAGGTGCAGAACGTGCTCGCCGACGGGTGTGAGGTGGTGGTGATCGGCTCGACGACCAACGGCTCGATCAACATGCACAACGCGGTGGCCCAAGGCGCGCCGGATGTGGCCATTGTTCATGGCCACGGCGTATGCAACCAGGCCTTCATCGACGGCCTGACCGACAACAAAGAGGGTACGCCGCTGCCCTGTGGTAAGCTGCTTGTGCCTGACCAGCTGCCGGACGACGATCCGCAGAAGGACGTAGTGACCACCTACATCGATGAGTACACGGCGTTCACCGGCGGCGACCCGATCAGCACCTTCGGCGGCCACGCCTATGACGCCTTCCTGATGGCAATCGCCGCGCTGGAAAGCCTCGAAGGCGGTCAGGAACTCGACGCACGCCGCGCCGCGATCCGTGACTACCTGGAGACCCAGATCATTGACTTCCCCGGCACAGGCGGTGTGTTCAACATGTCCGCTGAGGATCACCTCGGCTTGGACTTCACCGCGCTGACCTTCGTCCGCGTTGAGGGCGACGGCTATGCCTTCTATCCGGAAGACGCGTGGGGCACTGAGTAAGACCGACGAACGATAGGAACGCCTTCCACCGGGGCGTTCCGTGTGCCGGGCCGTCCGCCCGGCACACGCTCCCTTTGCTGTGAGGAATGACCGTGCAGAAACTCCTTCAATCGCAAACGGCAAGACGCATCGCACAGATCGCTTTGGTGACTGTGCTGGTTGGTTTGACGATCTATTTTGCAGCCCAGAAGAACTATCGCCCGGTTCAGTACGTGCAGCTGGCCCTTGATGGCCTGCGCGGCGGCACTATCTATGCGCTGGTGGCGCTTGGTTTTGTGACGGTGTTCAATGTGACGGGCATCATCAACTTCGCGCAGGGGGCCTTTGCCATGCTCGGTGCTATGATCGCGGTCTCGGTCAACATCGCACTGGCTGATCTGCCCGGTGTGCCCCGTCTGCTGCTGGCTGGCCTGGCCGCCGTCCTGATCACCACGCTGGTCGGTGTCATTATGGAACGGGTGACGATCTTCCCCGCCCGCGACGCTGAACCCCTCACCTTGATCATCATTACGGTGGGCGTGTTCATCGTGCTGCAGGGCATCGCACTGCTGATCTGGGGGACCGACTCCTACTCGCTTGACTCGTTCACCACGTTCGAGACATCCGACCATATCATCCGGCTGGGCGGTGAGGCCGAGGGTGCCATCCCGCTGATCATCCGCTCACAGAGCTTCTGGATTTGGGGCACTGCCGCCGTCCTGATGGCGGGCCTGTGGTTTTTCTTCGAGCGCACCATGATCGGGCGTGCACTGAAGGCCTGTTCGGACAACAGACAGGCCGCGGCCCTGATGGGCATCAGCCCGGAGCGCATGTCGATGCTGTCCTTTGCGCTGGCGGCTGCGGTAGGTGCCATCGGCGGATTTGTGCTCGCACCGGCCACAAGGCCCATCTACGATATGGGCCTTTCCCTCGGGCTGAAGGGCTTCATCGCCGCGATCATCGGTGGTCTGGTCAACCCGGCAGCGGCGGTGGTCGGCGGCCTGATGCTGGGTGTCATTGAAAATCTGGGGGCGGGGATCACCCGGGCGGGCTTCAAGGATGTGATCGCGTTCCTGATCCTCATCCTGATGCTGTTGTTCCGCCCGCAGGGGTTGTTCACCCGCCAGCAGCGCGTGGAAAAGGTGTAGCCTGATGGCAAACAAGTACGGTGATGTGATCGGTGTGGCGGTGCTCGCTGTGGCGGTCCTGCTGATCGGCCTGTTTCAGGTGTTCCAGCCGGGCGGTGCTACCTTCGGCGATCTGACCGGCGGCATCGTCACCTTCAGTACGATGGTTCGTATCGGCATCCTGACGATTGTGATCGTCGGGCTCAACATGTTGATGGGCTACGCCGGGCAGATCTCGCTGGGGCAGGCCGCCTTCTACGGGATGGGTGCCTATGCGTCAGCCGTGTTCAGCACGCGCCCGGAGCTGTTCGGTCTGCCGGAGTCGTTGGTGGCGATGTGGTGGTGGCCCTGGGTTGTCATCCTCGCCGCGATGGGTTTCACCGGGTTGTTTGCCTACCTGGTGGGGCGGCCCATCCTCAGGCTGAAGGGGCACTATCTGGCCATGGCAACGCTCGGACTCGGCATCATGGTCTATATTCTCTTCCGCGAGAACTTCGGCTTCCGCACGACGGAGACGAACATCACCGGCGGCTATGATGGCCTGTTTGATGTGCCCCGCCTCGCCATCGGCGGATTCTCCCTGTGGCCGGTTGAGCGCTATTATTTCTTTGTGTGGGCCATTGCCCTGATCGTGATCGTGCTCGCGATGAACATGGTCAAGTCACGGCCGGGCCGGGCTCTGCGCGCCATCCACTCCAGCGAGATCGCCGCGGAGACGATGGGCGTGGATACTGCCAGCTTCAAGGTACAGGTCTTTGTGATCAGCGCTGTGTTCGCCAGCCTGGCCGGGAGCCTGTACGCGCACTTCCAGGCCGCTGTGTCCCCGGCGCCGTTCAGCTTTGAAGGATCGCTCGACTTGGTGGTGATGGCGGCGGTGGGCGGCATGGCCAGTGTGTGGGGCGCGCCCTTCGGTGTGGCGACCATCCTCGTTCTGGAGGATCTGCTGCGCGCCCGGCTGGATCTGATCTTCGAGGGCGCATCCGGCGAGATCGAGGTGATCGTCTTCGGCGGCCTGCTCGTGCTGATCATGATCTTCATGCCGGAGGGCGTTTTTGTGGGCATTCGCAACCGGATCAACGCATGGCGGGAGGAGCGCGCCGGAGCAGCGGGCGATGCCCTGCCCGAACAAGGAGCCGCAAAATGAGCGTGACCCTACCGGATGAACAGACCCGGCAGGCAGCGCCGCCGCGCGCTGAGACGCTGCTCAGCGTGGAAAATGTGGATATGGTCTTTGGGGGTCTCAAGGCCCTCAATGAGGTGACGACCCAAATCCTGCACGGGCAGATCAAGGGCATCATCGGGCCGAACGGCGCGGGCAAGTCCACCCTGTTCAACGTGGTGACCGGCATCTACACGCCCACCAACGGCGACGTCTGCCTGAATGCAGAGAGCCTCGTCGGGCTGAAGCCCAACGAGATCGCCGAGCGCGGCATTGCCCGCACCTTCCAGACGATCCGGCTGTTCGGCGATATGTCCGTGCTGGAGAATGTGATGGTCGGGCAGCACGTCCGCACCCGGACGACCTTTCTGGCCGCGGCGCTCAGGCTGCCGGCGGCGCGCCGTGAGGAGCGTGCCATGCGCGAACGTGCCCACGAACTGCTGGCCCTGTGCGGCATCCCGGACAAAGCAGACACACTCGCCGGGAACCTGCCGTTCGGTCAGCAGCGCATTGTGGAGATCGCGCGGGCATTAGCCACCGACCCCAAGCTGCTTGTGCTCGATGAGCCCGCCTCCGGGCTGACTGGCGTGGAGCGCGATGAACTCGTGGCTCTGATCCGCCGTCTGCGCGACGACGGCATGACCATTGTCCTGGTGGAGCACGATATGCAGCTCGTGATGAATCTGGTGGATGAGGTGCTTGTCCTCGATTATGGGCGGGCCATCGCGGAAGGCCCGCCCGACCAGATCAAGACCGATCCGGCGGTCATTGCCGCCTACCTGGGTGAAGACGCCGGGAGCCTCGTCTGATGCTGCTTTCCATTGATGACCTGAGCAGCTACTACGGCCAGATACAGGCCCTCAAAGGCATCAGCCTGGCAGTGGAGCAGGGCGAGATCGTCGCGCTGGTTGGGGCCAACGGCGCGGGCAAGACGACTCTGCTCAACAGCATCAGCGGTCTGATGCAGCCCCGTGAGGGCTGCATCACCTTTGACGGCCATGACATCACGCACAAGAGCCCCGTCGATGTGGTGAAGCTGGGGATCAGCCATGTACCGGAACACCGGCAGCTGTTCGGCACCATGACCGTCCAGGACAACCTGCTGCTGGGTGCCTACCATCGCAGGCGGCAGGCGAGCCGCAAGCAGCTGGAAGACGATATCGCCGCCATCTGTGCCATCTTCCCGATCCTGGCCGAACGCAAGAACCAGCTCGCCGGGACGCTCAGCGGCGGCGAACAGCAGATGCTCGCCATCGGGCGCGGCATGATGGCCAAACCCCGCCTGATGCTGCTCGACGAGCCCTCGCTTGGGCTGGCCCCGCTGATCGTCAAGAGCCTGTTTGAGGTCATCGCCACCCTGCGTGAGGACGGCACGACCATCGTGCTGGTGGAACAGAACGCGCGCGCGGCACTGCGCCTCGCTGATCGTGCCTACGTGCTGGAAACGGGCAAAGTCGTGCTGGAGGGGGCCGCCGATGACCTCCTGCAGGACGAGCGCGTGCAGGCAACCTATCTCGGCGGACACTGAACCCACCCACCTAAAGAGGAGACCCATGCAGTTTCACGGATCGATTGTGCCCGTTGTGACGCCTTTCAGAGAGGGGCAGGTCGACTACGACGGCCTCCAACGCCTGATCGACTGGCACATCGAAAACGGCGCGCACGGCATCTCAGTGGCAGGTACCACCGGCGAACCATCCTCCCTGAGCATTGACGAACGCAAGCAGGTGATCAAAGCTGCCCATGAGGCCGTTGGCGGGCGGGTGCCCTTTGTGCCCGGCACCGGCTCGACCAACCACGCCGAAACGCTGGCCTACTCGGCCTGGGCGCAGGAGGTCGGCGCGGATGCCCTGCTGGTCATCTGCCCGTACTACAACCGCCCCTCGCAGGAAGGGCTTTTCCGCCACTTTGATGCGGTGGCTAAATCGGTTGACCTGCCGGTGATTCTGTACAACATCCCGGGCCGGACGGCGGTCAACCTTGGCATCGAGACGGTCGCCCGCCTGCGTGAGGCCAACCCGAACGTCATCGGCATCAAGGAGTCCAACAAGGATTTTGAGCATATCAACCGGCTGCTGCGCACCCTTGGGCGCGATTTTCTGGTCTACTCCGGCATTGAGCTGCTCTGCTACCCGATCCTCGCCATCGGCGGGGCGGGCTATGTCAGCGCGACGGCCAACCTGCTGCCGGGCAAGGTCGCTGATCTGTGGAACCACTTCGCCGCCGGGCGCATTCAGCAGGCACAGGATCTGCACTTTGAGCTGATGACCCTCAACGATGCCATCTTCATGGAGATCAACCCGGTGCCGGTGAAGACCGGTCTCGGCATGATGGGCCTCATCAGCGACGAAGTGCGCCTGCCGCTCAGCCCGCTGAGCCCGGAAAACCGCGAAAAGCTGCGCGGCATCCTGATCGACTACGGCATCATCACCGCCGACGAGGTGCCCGCATGAAGATCGCCCGCTTTGCTTACAACGGTGCGGTCCATGAGGCCGTCTATCGCGACGAACAGCTGTGGGTGGGCCGCACCGCCTACGACCCTGACGATGTGATGTGGCTGCCCCCTGTCGATGCGCGCGGCTCAACCGCTATCGGGGTTGCGCTGGGCTATGCCGACCACGCCGAGGAACTCGGGCTGGATGTGCCCGACTACCCGATCCTCTTCCACAAGATGCCGCACACCTTTATCGGGCATCGCGCCCACATCCGCCGCCCGGATGTGGAGTACATGCACTACGAGGGCGAACTGGTCGCGGTGATCGGGCGGGCCTGCCGCCATGTCACCGAGGACGACGCGCTCGACTATGTGATGGGCTATACCATCGGCAACGAGTGCACCGTGCGCGATTTCGTCGGCAACTACTACCGCCCGCCCGTCAAGGCCAAAGGGTTCGATACCTTTGGGCCGCTGGGACCGGTGCTCGTCACCGCCGATGAACTCGACCCCACCGACCTGACCATCCGGACAACCGTCAACGGTGAGCTGCGGCAGGAGGGGCACACGGCCAATCTGCGCCACAGCGTGGCCGCGCTGATCGCCTACATCACTGAGTTCATGACCCTACAGCCCGGCGATATGCTCTGGACGGGCACGCCGAAAGGCATCTCGCACATCCATGCGGGTGATGTGATTCAGGTCACCATTGACGGCATCGGTACCTTGGAAAACACAGTAACTGCCGGAGGAAACCCATGATCACAGACACCTCACAAGCTGAACACAACCTGAACCGCGCCGCCGAACTCCGCGGCGTGCTTGCTGAACGGGGCGTGCGCCATATCATCAACGGTGAGCACGTGGACGCCGCCACCGGGAGCACCTTCGAGGCGACCTCACCCATCGACAACACCGTCATCTGCACGGTGGCTGAGGGCGGCGCTGAGGATATCGACCGGGCCGTGCAGGCGGCGCAGGCCGCCTTCCCCGCGTGGCGTGATATGAAAGCCAAGACCCGCCGTGATCTGCTCTACCGCGTGGCTGAGCTCATTGAGGAGAACGCAGAGGAGATCGCCCTGCTGGAAACGCTCGATACCGGCCAGCCGATCCGCTTCATGAGCAAGGCCGCCATCCGCGCCGCTGCGAACTTCCGCTTCTTTGCCGACCGGGTTGAGTCCGCGCGTGATGGCCTCAGCCTGCCCGCTGATGAACACCTTAACTACACCATCCGCCAGCCGATCGGGCCGGTGGGCGTCATCACCCCGTGGAACACTCCGTTCATGCTCAGCACCTGGAAGATCGCGCCTGCGCTGGCCGCCGGGTGCACCGTGGTACACAAGCCCGCCGAACTCAGCCCGGTCACTGCTCAACGCCTCAGCGAGATCATCCTGGAGGCCGGGATCGCGCCGGGTGTGGTCAATCTGGTCAATGGGTTCGGGGAGACCGCAGGCAAAGCCCTGACCGAGCACCCGGCCATTAAAGCCATCGCGTTTGTGGGTGAGTCGCTGACGGGCAGCCGCATCATGGCGCAGGGCGCACCGACGCTCAAGCGTGTGCACTTTGAGCTGGGCGGCAAGAACCCGGTGATCGTCTTTGCCGATGCCGACCTGAACCGCGCGCTCGATGCCGCCATCTACATGAAGTACAGTCTCAACGGCGAACGCTGCACCTCCAGCAGCCGCCTGCTTGTTGAGCGCTCGATCTACGAGGAATTCACCAGCCTGCTTGCCGAGCGCGTTAGGCAGATCCGGGTGGGCGATCCCTTCGACCCGGATACCGAAGTCGGCCCATTGATCGATCCCAACCACTTCTGTCTCTTATACACATCT